>NZ_VTFZ01000002.1:0-302291 GCF_009676995.1 Enorma shizhengliae | reverse complement strand
CTCGGCGAACATCGCCGCCGCCCGCTCCTTGGTGGCGCGGTCGTATCTCAGCCGCAGGTCGATCGCCATGCATGCCTCCCGTCTCCCGGATCAAGGTTTCCTTGTCCAAGAAACGGGGTGCGGTTCATCCCCGTTCGCCGTGGGGTGTACTCGGATTACGGCTGCGACCTAGTTCCTGCTTAACAGATTACGGGCGTAAAGCTTATCGGTGAAAGCTAAAGCATTTCCACGTTTTACTCGCCGGGGTTCCTACTGCCCCTGCGCGGCGTAGCGGGCCTCGGTCGCCTCCTTGGCGGGACGCCACCAGGCCTCGTTCTCGCGGTACCAAGCGATGGTCTCGGCGAGGCCGGCCGCGAAGTCGGTGTGGGCCGGCTCCCAGCCGAGCTCGCGGCGGAGCTTCGTCGGGTCGATCGCGTAGCGGCGGTCGTGGCCGGGGCGGTCGCGCACCCAGTCGAAGTCGTCCTCGTGATACCGCTAATGTAAAAACAACCATCCGCGCAAATGCATCGCGCCATCCGCGCTAACGGAAACCCGCCATCCGCGCAAACGCACTTTCACCAGCCGCGCAAACGGAAATATGCTCCAACCGAGGATCCGAAGCCTGCGGGAGGAGCGCGGATGGAGAGGAACGTGATGGGCGAGCTGAACATGCACAGGGCCGCCGGGACCAAGCCGAACTTCAGCGACATAGCGAGGCGCCACGGCCTGGACCGGCACACGGTCGCGAAATACTGGAGGGAGGGGGCGGAGGTGGAGGACCGCAGGTCCGAGCGCGAGAGCGCCTTCGAGCGCGTGAGGCCGGTGGTCGAGGCGAAGGCCCAGCTGCCCGGGATGACCAAGCGCGCCGTCTACGAGCTGCTGGCCCACAGGTACGGCGACCCGCCGCTGCCCGGCTACGGGGCGTTCACCGCGTGGTGCCGGCGCCAGGGCATAGCCTTCGGGCGCGCCGCCGCCCCCGAGGCGCACCCGAGGTTCGAGACGCCGCCGGGAAGGCAGCTGCAGTTCGACTGGAAGGAGGGGATGCGGCTCGTCGACGCGGAGGGCGAGCTGCACGAGTTCAGCGTGTTCACCGCGACGCTCGGCTACTCGCGCAGGCACGTGTTCATCCCGACAAGGTCGAGGACGACCGACGACCTGCTGGCGTGCCTGCTGGCGACGTTCAGGACGCTGGGCGGGGCGCCCGAGGAGCTGGTGACCGACAACATGTCCGCCGTCGTCGCCTTCGAGGGCGGCAGGAGGCGCAGGTCCGAGCGCGTCGAGCGGTTCGCCAGGGAGGCCGGCTGCAGGCTCGTGCTCTGCCGGCCGCGCAGCCCCGAGACCAAGGGCAAGGACGAGAGCGCCAACCGCTTCCTCTCCAGGCTCTCCGCCTACGCGGGCGAGTTCGCCGGCTGGGAGGGCCTCCTCGAGTGCGTGGCGCGCGTGGAGCGCCGCAGCAACGAGGAGCCCAACGGGACGACGGGGGTGCCGCCCGCGGCGCTGTTCATGCGGGAGAAGGAGGCGCTGCGCCCGATCGGCAACATGCGCCTGCTGGAGTCGATGGTCGGCGACGTGAGCGTCCAGACCGTGCCCCCCACGATGCTCGTGAGGGCGGCGGGGCGCCAGTGGTCGGTGCCCAGGCGCTGCATCGGCAGGCGCGTCACCGTCGTCGCCATGCCCGGCGGCCAGGTGAGGGTGCGCATGGGCGGCGAGGAGGTGGCGGCGCACGACGCCTCGGGGGCCGCCGGCCCGATCGTCTACCAGGAGGAGCACTACATGGAGGCGCTCGACGGCAAGCGCTGGGCGGACGGCGACATACGCGCCGCCGCGCGCGCCAACCTCGACCTCCTCGACGCGCTCGGAGGGGGCGGTCCCAAGTGACCGCGGTCGCCGAGGCGAGCCCCTCGATCAGGGCGCGGGACAACCTCTCGGCGCTCGGGCTCCACGAGATGGCGGCGTCGCTGCCCGACTACGTACGCATGGTCTCGGCCGGCGAGCGGGACTTCTGCTCCGCGCTCGAGGAGATGACCCGCGTCGAGGTCGCCGCCCGCGAGGCGAGGATCGTCCGCCAGCGCATACGCTCCTCGGGCTTCCCCTTCGTGAAGGGGCTCGCCGACTTCGACTGGGACTTCCAGCCGAGCGTTCCGAGGGCGCGCGTCGAGGAGCTCGCGACGCTCAGGTTCATAGAGCGCGCCGAGAACGTGCTGCTCGTCGGCAGCCCGGGCGTGGGCAAGACCCACCTCGCCGTGGCCATCGGCGTCGAGGCCGTGCGGGCGGGGCGCGAGGTGAGGTTCATGGACTGCGCGAGGCTCGTCGAGGACCTGCAGGACGCCCAGGCGCGCGGGATACTCAAGAAGCGCCTCAAGTACTACGCGCACTCGAAGCTGCTCGTCATCGACGAGCTGGGCTACCTCGACATCGGGGAGGGCGGCGCCGACCTGCTCTTCCAGCTCATCTCGACGCGCTACGAGCAGCGCTCGACGATCATCACCACCAACGTCGGCATCGGCGGTTGGGGGAAGGTGTTCGGCGACGACGTGGCGGCGAGCGCCATCGCGGACCGCGTCTGCCACCACTGCCACGTCATCAAGATCACGGGCAGGTCCTACCGGCTGAAGGACCTGCCGCGCGAGAGGAGGGACGCCGAATAGCCGAAAACGGTGAAGGTCCGTTGGCGGAACCGGTGAAAATGCGTTGGCGCGATCGGTGCCGATTCATTTGCGCAATTGGCGAAAAGTGGGTTGACGGTATCACCTCGTCGCGGCCGAACGCCTTGAGTATCTCGCGCAGTACCGTGATGTTGTTCTTCTCGCCGTCGGCGCCGATCAGGTAGGTCTCGCCGGCGCGGCCGCGGGTCAGGATGGCCCAGACGGCGGAGCTGTGGTCCTCGGTGTGGATCCAGTCGCGGACGTTCAGGCCGTCGCCGTAGAGCCTCGGGCGCGCCCCGTCGATCAGGTTCGTGACCTGGCGCGGGATGAACTTCTCCACGTGCTGGTACGGGCCGTAGTTGTTCGAGCAGTTGGAGATCGTGGCGCGAACCCCGAAGGTGCGGTGCCACGCGCGGACGAGCATGTCAGACGCCGCCTTCGTGGAGCTGTAGGGGCTGCTCGGGCGGTACGGGGTCTCCTCGGTGAAGCGCGCCGGGTCGTCGAGGGCGAGGTCGCCGTAGACCTCGTCGGTCGAGACGTGGTGGTAGCGGACGCCGTGCTTGCGCGCCGCCTCGAGGAGCGCGTAGGTGCCCTCGACGTTGGTGCGCAGGAACGGCTCGGGGTCGGCGATGGAGTTGTCGTTGTGGCTCTCCGCCGCGTAGTGCACGATGGCGTCGTGCCCGGGGACGATGCGGTCGAGGAGCCCGGTGTCGCAGACGTCGCCCACCACGAGCTCGACGCGGTCCTCGGGCAGGCCCGCGATGTTCTCCGGGTTGCCGGCGTAGGTGAGCTTGTCGAGCACGGTCACGTGCACGCCGGGGTGCTCGCGCACCACGTAATGGACGAAGTTCGACCCGATGAAGCCGCAGCCGCCGGTGACGATGATGTTGGCGGGCTCAAAGATCTCGGACATGTATAGCTCCTGTGGTCGCGGATAATACAAACAGTTGTTCGAAATAGATTATACTTATTTCAGCGAGCAGGCGGTGCCCTCCCAGTCAGCAGGATAGATTGGAGGGATCCCGTGATCGTAAAGCTAACCGAGCTGTTGCGCGCCCTCGCAGCCGTAACGGCGCTGGTTATCGTCCTGATTCTCTTGTTCAGGTAAACCAGCCGGGCGACGTTTCGCGATAAGGGAACAGCCGCCTCTGCACAAGCGGCTGTTCCGCGTGGGCGTCGCCCACCAAAAGCCTTAGCAGGAGGGCTTAAAACCTCTGCTCGCTGTAAGTATACCCGTTGGCACTCCTGCTTGCCAGCGGGTATACACCTTTTGCAGTATAGGCAGCCGTACCTAGATTTCCAACTCTATCGCGACGGCTTCCGAACTCAGCTGTACGCGTCACGCCTGGCGTGCCGCGCCTACAAAACGACCCTGCCTCATTTTGCATATCCCAAAAACAAGACGCACAGCCGTCCCGTCAGAGCAGCTCATCCTCCAAATCATCCATTGCCTGGCAAAAGACCTCTTTATTACCCGCTGCTCTTATGAACGCATTTATGCAGCGAGCTCTATATGTAATGGCGGACCCGTCGTTGATCGATTGGACCCGCCCGTTATAGTCTACAAGCATCCAGTTAAATCTCTCGGTTACTCCGCTCCACTCTGAAGGATCGGTTTGCCCGACCTCGCGACGCGCAGCCTCAAATCCTTCTAACAAATCTCGAACATCCGGCTTCCCCCAAGAATCGGGGTCCTCGCACGCCGCGTAGAAATATATGACAGCGTTGCCGATGCTGTATAACAGCCTGTCTTCATCTTGAAAGACCTCATCCATGACCTCGAGAGTATCCTTAACACGACCAAGAAGATGGGATATACGTTTGTCATCCAAGACTCCATCGACTGCACGCTTGTACATCGCATCAAGTCGCCCCTTCTTAGTGTCGAGAATCTTATTTTCATCCTCTAACATTTCAACGACTAGGACGTATTTTGCGATAATTTCATCGTTCTTATATCGCGCCCTCCGCCGCAGGCATCTCTTCGCAAAGCAATTACTCTTAGCAAGGTCGCGAACACCCGCCGACAAAGCGCTGCTCATTGCAGCCCGTCTCTCCTGCGCATTTAATGCAACGCCCTCATTCAAGCGAATAAAGAACTCATCAATTCGTCGTTCCGCGAGGCCGTCGAACACAATAATATCGAATCGGTAACGGCACAAATCAGCGTAGATTCCAGGGTGCTCACTCTTAATCTCGCTACAGCTTAGTCCGGCAAGATTTATATCCTCATCATCAAAATACTTGAAATCATCTGCGAGCGCATATTCTCCTGCAAAGAACTCGTATAGAGCCTGAAGTCGCTGCTTTCCATCCACCACGTCATACCGATACGCGAGCCGACTCCCGTCGTTGTCGGCAAGACGGGTTATTCTATTAAAGTAGAATTTCGGGACATCGAAGCCGTTGATTAGCGAATCAATAAACAGGCGCTTTTTATCCCTAGACCAAATATCCCCTTCGCGCTGATATGGAGGATCGAGATTGAGCGTGCCAAAAATCGCTATGAGATATTCAACTGACGAAGTAGAATCATCGACCCTATAAAACTTTTTCATAACATATCCTTCTTATAGCGACGTCTTAGAGCTGTCGTAGTTAACCTTGATATGTTTTGCGAGATGATCGAGATCCGGATACGACGAAGCCTCATCGATGCATAGAAACTTCAGCTCTCGTAGTATTTCATCCTTTGATTCAGAAGGGACTCGGTATTTGAGGCAACAACCAGCCAGCGTGTCATCTGACTGGAAACAATCCCTTGCTGGATACAGCGTAAATACTCCTTTCTGCGCACCGATTCTTGGAAAGTGGTTGTAGGCGACCACGGCCGCGGGAATCATGCCGCGCCTGCCTCCCGCTCCAGGCGCATACGCCTCCAAAGTGTGATCGCCGTCATCAAGAAGTACCGGAAAACGGAAAGCGTTGCCGAATGCAAACCTGTTCAACTGTTTTGGATGCAATACGAATAGCGCCCCGTCTTCGTCAGGGTGGTCGACCACTGCGAAATAGAGCGCCTGAAGCGGGCTTTGACTCCAATCCAGCAATCGCGTCGGTAAGCCATAGTGCTGCGCGAGAACCATCCATGCCCACTCTCCCACAGGGCTATACTCTGACCAGAGCAAGGCATCATGTTTAAACTCATCCAACATCTCGCGCTCATGATCAGCATGGCCTTCGTTTCTGAACAAAGAGGGGTTCAGACTGAATGCATAGTCCGCTTGCCCGCGGAACCATACCGGCTCTCCGAGGCCGAGCGCTTGGTGAAGACCGACGAGATCGCTAACCGATTCGATTTCAATGGGGTCTTTGGATGTACTCACCGTTTCGCCTATTCATCGCTATGCAGAACTATAGAGAGTGAGCGAGTATTTCGGATATTCGCTCACTGGCATGCCCATCGCCGTACGGGTTGGAGGCGCGCGACATCTCGGCGTAGGCAGCCGGGTCGTCCAACAGGCGCGAGAACTCGCGGTAGATGACCCCCTCCTCGGTGCCGACGAGGCGGAGCGTCCCGGCCTCCACGCCCTCGGGGCGCTCGGTGGTGTCGCGCATGACGAGCACGGGCTTGCCGAGCGAGGGCGCCTCCTCCTGGATGCCGCCGGAGTCGGTGAGGATCAGATAAGAGCGCGCCATGAAGTTGTGGAAGTCCACGACCTCCAGCGGGTCGATGATGCGCAGCCGGTCGAAGCCGTCCAGCTCCTCGTGCGCGGCCTTGCGGACCTGGGGGTTCATGTGTATCGGGTAGACCGCCTTCGTGTCCGGCCTCTCCTCCATCACGCGGCGTATCGCGCGGAACATGCGGTGCATGGGCTCACCCAGGTTCTCCCTGCGGTGAGCGGTTATGAGGATGAGCCTGCTGTCCGCAGCCCAGTCGAGCGCGGGGTGGGAGTAGCCCTCCCTCACCGTGTGGCGCAGGGCGTCGATGCCGGTGTTGCCGGTGACGAAGATGCGCTCGTCGGTCTTCGCCTCGTCGAGGAGGTTCCGCCGGGAGGTCTCCGTGGGGGCGAAGTACCAACGCGACACGACGTCCACCGCCTGGCGATTGAACTCCTCGGGCCAGGGGCTGTAGAGGTTCCGGGTCCTGAGGCCCGCCTCGACATGCCCCACCGGGACCTGGAGGTAGAACGCCGCGAGAGCAGCCGCGAAGGACGTCGTGGTGTCGCCGTGCACGAGCACGACGTCGGGGCGCTCCTCCTCAAGAACAGCTTTAATCTTGAGAAGCACGTCGGACGTGATGTCGAAGAGCGTCTGCCCCGGCCTCATGACGGCTAGGTCGTGGTCGGGGGCCACGCAGAACACGGAGAGCACCTGGTCGAGCATCTCGCGGTGCTGGCCGGTGACGCAGACGACCGTCTCGAACTCCTCCGGCCTCGACTTGAGCTCGAGCGCCAGCGGGCACATCTTGATGGCCTCCGGCCGGGTGCCGAAGACGAGCATGACCTTCTTTTTTGCCATGAGAAACTTCCTATCCGTTTTTCAATGTACGCCAGGGCAGGCCAAGGGATAATCGCGCGAGCAAGCGACCCGTCCTGTCAACCAGCTCCGCCCTAAGCGCGCTCGGCCTCGTCGGCGATGGAAATGAGATACCGGCCGTAATCCGTCTTCGACATCTCCTCGCCCAGCGAGCGAAGCTCGTCGGCGCCGATGAACCCCCGGCGGAAGGCGACTTCCTCGATGCAGGCGACGTAGTAGCCCTGACGCGACTGCACGGCTTCCACGTACTCAGCGGCCTTGAGCATTCCCTCGGGCGTCCCCGTATCAAGCCAGGCCATCCCGCGACCCATCAGTTGGACCGACAGCTGGCCATCAGCTAGATACGCGTTGTTGACGCTTGTGATCTCCAGCTCTCCCCTATCACTTGGCTCTACCTGAGAGGCAATGTCAGAAACCTTCCCATCGTAGAAATAAAGCCCTGGTACCGCGTAGGAACTCTTGGGATGTTCCGGCTTCTCCTCGATCGAAAGGACGCGCCCTCCATCGCCGAACTCTACTACGCCAAAGGCACGGGGATCGCGGACGGGGTAGCCGAAAACCACGGCACCGCCCTCGTTCTCCACACTCTCCCGGGCTCGCCATAGAACACGCGAAAGGTCCTGGCCATGGAACATGTTGTCCCCCAGCACGAGTGCGCAGGGTTCACCGGCGATAAAGTCGCACCCAATGGTAAACGCTTCTGCAAGACCGCGGGGCTTTGCCTGCTCCGCATATTCAAAACGCATCCCCAAGTGAGAGCCATCGCCCAAGAGCTCTTGGTAGAACGACAGGTCACGCGGAGTCGAAATAATCAGCACCTCACGAATACCCGCCAACATCAGCACAGAAAGCGGGTAATAGATGAGGGGCTTGTCATAAATAGGCAGCAACTGCTTGCTGACCGCCCTCGTGATGGGATAAAGCCGGGTACCCGAGCCTCCAGCAAGGATAATGCCCCTCATACTATTCACCTTTCAAGATACTTTGTTCAAAACGCTATCGAGCTGTCACCTAGACCTCAACGCTCGCTACTCTCGGTTCAAAACAGCAGCACGGACGCATGCAAACGATTCTCACCCCACTAGCGCGCGCAGGGCCGATTTTGACAAACGATCCGAGCAGTGTAGTGGAGCCACCCATTCCTATTGGGCCAACACCGCTTGCATTTACACCGTCAGTAATGCGCTTCTCGAGCGGTGTCTGCTCGTCAAGCGTACCATCCACCATAGCCTGAAGCATCAAGTTGCCGGACTCATAATGCGAGCGACCTATTCCAATAGCAAGCGTGCAGGGCGTGCATCCCAGTTGGGCGCAAGCGTCTTTTGCCCATCGGACTATTTCATCTTCAACGTTCTTCGAATCATGTCTATGAAATATTCGATAGCTCCTACCACGAATAGCAGGTCCCCCGCCAAGCATGAGAACATGAACACGCAGCACCGGCTCAGTTATCCTTCGTACCGCAATAGGAGCAGGCTCAAGATCGGCAGGGTCATCAGACATGCCCAAAACCTGTCCGATTCTATCCTCCCCTTCTCCTATCACAGCCATAGGGCGACCGGGAAGACGACGAAGGCCTTCTGCCACACCGCGCTCAATCGAATCCAGCAGGTCCGCCGTCAGTTCTCGCCCTGTCCCGACATCAACCATTACGTGCGGAATACCGGTATCGTCACACAATGGACTTCTTGCCTCTTCCGCAGCTATAGAATTTGTCAGAATTGTCTCAAGAACCCATCTAGCATTTTCATCAGATTCATTATTGATGGCACGACGATATGCCCTTTTTCGATCATCGCGAAAAGTTGATCCGCTCTCCACGAGACAATCGGCGATTTTTTCTACTACGGCAGAGTCAGTCATTGTACGTCCCTTTCAAAAATGCTATCCCCGCCTACCGATGCAACGATTCCAGGACAACCATCGAGTTCAAGACGCCAAAACGCCTCCATGCCCAACTCCGGATATGTGACGCATTCCTTCGAACGCATGTTTTTGCTTAAAAGCGCCGTCACCGGAGGGACCACTATGTAGACCGCGCCGTAATCTCCTAGCGCACGCACCGTGTCTGCATGGAGCTCACCCTTTCCAAGAAAAACCTTAACGCCGGCCTCGCAGAGCGGAAGAAAACTCTCCTCGAGCTCAACTTTATTGCTCGACGTTGGTCCTATACCAGCATCGCTTACCGCCGTATGAAAAATTGCCGCACCGCTTAAATCTATACCACTTGAACCGAAGCTATTATCCTTAATAGCAGCACACAGCTTAGGGAGAACAGCATCCCTACCAGCAAAAACAACCCCCTTAGCCATAATCCGATCACCAACGAATAGATTAGGAAGGTGCATCGCAGGGAGCTCCAGCACTTTGAAGTCCATAATCTCACCTTCCGAATAGCTCGACGTAGCTGCGCTCGCTTTCGATTACGCCATAAGCCTTAGAACGAGCTATGACCTTTTCCGCCCAACGAGTATGGGGTCCAATTTCGTTCATCTTATTTGAGGTTGCGCTTTTCAATACACCGCCTTCAGCGGCGAGAATCTGTGATGCGTCTTCATACTCTTCAAGCGTAACCGCCTGAAGGGCATTGACATACTTGACATGAGTAGGATGGATAACCGTCCGTCCTACAAAGCCGTTCGCTTTGTCCAAAATAACTTCGCGCAGCAAGCCATCGACCTCCTCGTTAACAATTCGATGGCGTCTCAAGAGGCGATCCTGCAAATCAATTTCGGGAAGATCTTCGAACATCATCTCTTTACTTGCGCGGAAGTATTCCCACACTGGGCCAGAGACCACGTAATCATTATCTCTCGCAAACATGTTTAGAATGTCCGAGAGGATTTCCCTCACCGTCATGATGTCATAGATTGAATAATCGACACCGCGCCTTAAGCCAAAGCACGACGAGAAGTCCGTCGCCCCCACCCTTACCTGGAGAACTAGCGATTTATTGGCATCGAGAATATCTCTGATGCCCATAAGCTCGGCAAGTCTTGTCTCTTTATGGGCAACGCGAGGATCCTCGATAATTGGCATTCCATAGAGCGTGAAATCAAACCGTTCATTCAGCTCTTTCAGATAGTTGAAGTAGCCCTCACCGTTTCGAGTATTGAACTTCGGGAAGTTGAAACCGCAAAGCACACGAGCTTGCTTCGGGGTCAAACGCTCTGCAAAATCCATAAATTGCCTGAGGGAGCGAACGCGACAAAAGATCAGGGGGATTGCATCTGGCGAAACAGAACCATTTTCAAGAGCATCCCCCACCACATCAAGCAACGTTAATGTATTTGCTTCTGCCTCAGGCAACCTGCTTTCAGGGCATGCGTCCTCAAAGCAGAGGACCATTGAAGTAAGACCGGGCATTGCTTCAGATAGGATTTTTCCCGTGAAATCCTGATATCCAGGCATATACATTGTCGCGCCAAGACAATACCTCAACAACTCAGGGTCTGTATTGCGATCAAAGCTTACCGGCTCCTCGACAAACTTAAAGTCGGGATTATAACGATGGTGCTTCATTGGTGAGCCCCTACTCAATCGATCCGCGAGGAGAAACGACCGCCTCGGGATAGTACTGGTCGATCATCCGTTTCACGAGCGCGACTTGCTTGGCGCGCTGGCGCGCCTGGTCGACGGTCGTATCCCAGCTATGAGTACCTGCGACGCTACCGCCTGTTTTGAGATATAGAGGGGCTGCAACACGAATCATCTCGGGCACCTCATAGTGACGTATAAAGCCACCGGAAGAGGTAGGATTCTCCGTATGGATATCGATAGGCACATCAACCGCTTGGCGCATGGCTGCAAGCATTTGGAGTTGGATGTCGCGCACAGGATTGATGGAGTCTAGCCCAATCGACTCCATAAGCCTGGCTGAGCACGGATTAGAGATACCAGCATGTGCCGACATCTTAAAGCGGCAGTCCGAAGGAATAAACCCGGCCTTTCGCGCTTCATTCAGAACCCAAAGGGCGCCCTCATCGTATACAAGAAAACCTCGCACTCCAAATGAAGCTGCCCTGCGAACCTCCTCGATAGCGCGAACGATCTGTTCCTGCCCCCGAAGTCGATAGCCAATACGCTTGCCTTCCTCGGTTTTCGCAGTTGCAGACGTATCCGTAGTAGCACGAGGACCAATGGCAAGAATAAGCTGAGTTTGGTACTCGTGAGCAAGCCCAACCATTTCCTCAATTTCACTGTCGAGAAGTGTCATGATTCCTTTTGTTTGAGTAACGCGATGAATGGCTATGCCATATTCGTCGAGCTTCTCCAAAAGAGCACGCATGGCGGCAGGCCCTTGAATCCCAGGAACTTCGAAGCGATACTGCGCCCCGTCCGGGAAACGCTTAGAAGATGTCGGAAGATCGTACCGATCTCCCTTTGGAAGCCCAAGGCCGCTTAGGAACTCCCTCGTTTCGTCCATGGTAGTCACAGTCCTCTTCCTTCTTTCTACTCTTGCGCTCAGACAAGCGCGGGCCAATGGGGTTGTCAAGGAACTCGCGCTATCCAAGCAGCGCGATACTAATTAACGAACGGTGAGCTCAGAGCGCAATGCGTCGCGCATGCGCTTTGGTTCGACTTCGAGTGGCGGAAGATCTGGTCTAATACCTGAGTGAATGCGGACATCGAGAAATCCTGCCCGGGGAGCGGCTAGCAACGAACGAACCGAAGAGGCAATACCATCAATATCTGAGACCGACCGACCTACAGTCTCATACCCACATGACGCAGCGACACCAGTGAGATCGGTACGCCAACCAGCGGACGGCTGCCCACCAACCGATTCATGCGACCCATTATTGAGCACGATATGCAGGAAGTTCGGAACTTCTAGCTTCGAAGCCATGGTTAAGGCACCGAGATGCATAATTGCGGCTGAATCGCCATCTAGGCATACGAAAGTTCTCTCGGGTTCCGCAAGAGCCATACCCAGCGCGACAGACGAAGCGTGTCCCATGGACCCGACGTTCAAGTAGTCACAATCATGTCCCTCACCCCTCGCATCCCGTAAATGGAAAAGCTCTCGCGACGCACGTCCTGTCGTTGCGGAAAAGATTGCTTTAGGCGGAGCAGCGTCGAGCACAGCTTCAATCGCTTCCTCACGCGAAAGCGGATATCTATTGTCGACCGATGGAGTCTTCACACCGCTGAGCACCCCTTTTGGAGAGAGCAATGCCACGGGCGCAGAGCGACGAACAGCCTCACCAACTGCCCAGTTCACATAACCAATCGGATCACCATCGCCAAGGACCTGATATGGAATCCCGAGCTCACCAAGCATGGATGGAGTAATACGCCCCTGCAGCGCATGCTGGACATGATCGATGTGCCAAGGATCCCCCCTCCATCCAACGAGCAAGATCATCGGGATTCCAAGCATGCCTTCGCACGCGAGCGAAGCAAGGGGATTTACAGCGTTGCCAAGACCTGAATTCTGCAAGTACACAAGAGAAGTTTGACCAGTGGCAAGATAATGCCCGGTGGCAATAGCAACGGCATTGCCCTCGTTCGCTGCAATCACGTTATTGTTAGCTTCACACTTCTGGGCAAGTTCACTGCAAAACCCATGGAGGTATGAATCTGGGACGCCGGTGAAGAACTTCACCCCTGCATCGTGCAGAGCATCTAGAAATGCTTTTGACTCCACCGCTCAACCCTTCTTTCCCGGCTGATACCAACGGAAGTAACTCGGAGATTCAGCCGCCGTAATCTTCCATGCTTCTTCAAACGCATCCGCCAAGTCATCTGACAACGCAGGCGCATCTAGTGCCGAGAGATTCTGCTTGAGCTGCGACAGACGAGACGCCCCGACAATCACCCCATCCCCCCGAACGACGCTAAGTGAGGAATGATGCGCAAGCCAACGATACGCAGCCTCAGGCATAGGAACACCCTCAGCCGCACATGCAGAATCTATTAGCTTGACTGCCTCGAAATACGAGTCCTTCCAATATCTATTCTTATAATTAGGTCGATGATCGAAGCGACCGCCCTTCACGCTATCAGACAATTCGTGATAACGCCCTGTAAGCATCCCGCCCGCAAGGGGATTGTAGGCATAAAACCTCATGCCGAGATCATCAAGAGCTGGAAATAGCTCCCGCTCTGCATCTCGGCTAAGTGCGTTGTACACTCCTTCGTATACTGACGGGCGAGGGCAGTCGAGCGCATCGCAGACAGGCAGCATCTCAAGCACGAGCGAAAGCGGAAAATTGCTCACGCCGAGCTCTTTGAATAGCCCTCGCTTATAGAGTTCCGCGCAGGCCCGAAGCGGCTCCTCGATAGGGGTATTCGGATCGGGAAAATGAAGGTACAGAATATCAACGGAATCAACGCCCATGCGATCGAGCGACTCAGGCAACTGTCGCATCACTGCTTCGTAGTCAAGCTTGCCGCTTATCCGCGGGTTAACTTTAGTTGCAAGGCTGAAAGATGCACTAGTTTCTTTCAGTGCCTCACCGATGATGCGCTCGCATGTCCCCTCGTTGTAGACATACGCAGTGTCTACCTCTCTACCACCCTCACGCGAAAAGAAAGAAAGCATGGCAGCGGCATCACCACCGAATACCTGCTCCCCAAATGTCATAGTTCCCAAGATTGCTTTCATGCTCCCCACCTCACATATCCAAGAAGCTGAATTCGACGTCAGGCATTTTCAGCAAACAATTAACGCGATCGAATAAGCCTTGGGACCGTGCTCGGAGATCATGAGAATCATATTTCCACGAAGCGCAATCACTTAGCTTCCTGAGAATATCACCGTCATTAAATGGATTCTCAGGGTCTCCCTTTGGAATCAAAACCTCCTCTAGCAGTTCTGATCCATCGCGAAATCGCACAGACACCCTCGCTCCGCGAACACCTTCAGAAATACGCTCTAGCGTGTCGTCCTGGAGGAGATCAATCCGAGAAATTAACTTGATAACCTCGCTATTAACTGAGCCTACTTCAAGAGCCTGAAAACCAAATGTTCCTTTGTTCAGAACCGTGGCAACCGCATATTTTATGGAAAACTTTGCTTCAGAGGACGAGCGCGGCATATCAATTTGCCCGGCCAGCTCGATTGCATGCCCATATGTCCAGATCGATACGCCCGTAATTTCTTTACTTGGAGCCTTTTTCCTAATCTGCTCGGCAGCCTCTATTGCACAATGCGTGTGCCGACAGGATGGATATTTTTTTAGATAGCATTCATTGATACTAAATCGCTTCCCAAGACCATCTAGAATTGCATGTTCATCCACCAAATCAGTCACTTCATGACACCAGCCCTTATTGCTCTCAAGGGGACAAGCGGGGCCAACGACCCCATTTGCCGCAAGCTTGGCAGAAAAGACACCGATCTGCGCTGCACGCGCGGCGTTAAGTGGCTTAGTCTCCTGACCAGTCTCTCCAACTAACAGCAAGCCAGACGCTTGAGAAGCCGCAATAGCGATAGAGTGGTAAATCCCGTCCGAGCGAAGACCGAGAAGCTTCGCGGATGCGGCAGCGCAAGCAATCGCCCCAACCATTCCAGTTGAATGGTATCCCCTGTTGACTAACCCAGGCTGCACAGCAGAACCAAGCCTGCAGAAAATGTCATAGCCGACAACCACTGATTCAACAAATGTTTTAAACGAACAACAAGATTCCTCTGCCAGAGACCCCAATGCAGAAATCAGATGCGCGCCGATATGGCCCATAGCACCTTTGTTGCCATCATCTATATCGGCACCATGGGCGTATGCTGCATTAAGAAATGCAGCACTTGCACTCGGAGCTTTAACGTCACAAAAATAAATTGTAGACTTGCCAGACGATGTTATCTCGCCCTGTAAGACCAGGTTAAGTGCACTATTGAACTGACTATTAACCCTATACCCCGCATAAACCGAAGCAACATAGTCAATAAGAAATAGTCCTACTGCGTGCAGAGTACTAGAGTCCAACTCATTGAAGCGCAAGCTACTCGCATAATTAGAAACAATTTGAGTTATTTCAATCGAAAGGGGGTATTGCCGAAGCATCTCATTTAACCAATCTGTCAGCGCAGTCTTTCGCGATAGTCATTAATTTCTTCCGAAAAGGGGGAAATCACCATGCTGCCTCCGCTACCGTCTATTACAGAAATCCGCTCCCTAATTAATCGGGAAATAGCAGCGGCCTCATCCAAAGTGGAAGACGTGTAATTAATCTCAGCAAATCTTCGGCAGACATCGCAATCATCTGCAACGATATCTCCCGACTTATATCTCAGATTAATCGAATCGACATTTGAAAGATTTCGTATTGATTCGATTCCATTAACCGCATGAATCGTTCCAGGTGCGAGGGTGACGTCATAAATGATTTGCATATTGGATTTCAACTTAAATGCATCGTTTGGAACAGTCGATAACGTTCCCTCCGACGAACCAGTCAGTGCATATTTGACCATTTCTTCAGCGAGATCTATACCCCAGATGGAATAAAAGGACCTCTCGTAATCTCCACCAGGAAACCGCCTGCCTGGATCATAGAAAAGAATATCGTCGTCAACCTTGAACCCTTGAAAAAAGACAGGGCCCTCTGTTACACCGATTGCCTCAAGCATCTTGAGAACTCTAGGATGAACTGAGTTCACATAGAAATCGGCGCATTGGGCGGGGCTGATGGAGCCTACTGCAAGACCGTCCAATCCATCTTCCTCGTTACCAAGAATTCTGCTGGACAATCTTTCAATGATAGGACGTCCATCTTGGAAATAATAAGTAACAGAAATATCCTCAAAGCCAATTATTCTCTTTTCGGCGATGATCATTTTGGACCTTGAATTGTCCATAGCCCAATCAATCGCTGCTACTAGCTCAGACGCTTGATTGCAAATGGACTGGCCTCGCGAACCCCTACTATCAACTGGTTTAATCTGCAGCGGATATCCAACACGCGATGCAAACTCCAAAATATCTTCCGTCGTGCCAGATGCAAACGGAATAGTTCCGACTCCATAATCCAGGCATAGGTTCTTGAACTTCAACTTATCCGTAAGGATATCGAACTGCTCGCGCGTTCCATAACAAGGCAGTCCAGCAGCCTCGCATAGCCGCTGATACGGTACTTGGCAGAAATCTAGCCATCCGCTTATGACACCATCGATGCGCTCAGCCCGACAAAGCTCCGCCAGTCGCTCCGTCTCGGTAACATTAATTTGATAGGAGTGGTCCGCCATGTCCTTTGCCGGAGCAGAAGGTAAATAATCAGCCACATATGTCTCGACACCAAGCCTTTTAGCAGCTTCTACAACCTTGCAATGCTGAGAAGCGCCTCCAAGAATAAGGAGCTTTTTCCCCTTTACGGAACTCATCGTGCGGCTCCCCTCACGATATCGCAGATACGACCAACGTCCTCCAGCGCAAGATCCGCGTACATGGGCAGTGTAAGCACGCGTTCTGACACCCACTTCGCTACAGGGGTAGCCGTACTTGAATAGACGCTGCAGTAGCAGGCGTAGTCGCTCGCCAACGGGTAGAAGTACTTCCTTGCGCCAACCCCCTCTTTCTCAAGGGCTTCGAATACGTCGTCGCGCGTCGCCCCAAAGAGCTGTTCGTCGAAAACCGCGGGCATGTAGGCGTGGTTTGGCGAAACGCCGGGCTGAGGGTCAATCAACTTGACGCCAGATACTCCTCCAAGACGCTCACGATAGCGCTCGTCGACCTTCGCCCTCTTCGCAATCTCGTCATCAAGATGGCGCAGGTTGCATATACCCATGGCAGCGCAGAATTCGTTCATTTTGGCGTTCCCGCCAACGTACTCGACGTCTTCGGGCCCGGTGATTCCGAAGTTCTTCCACTGGTTCAGGAGCGGGTAGAGCGCCGAATCCTTGAAGCAGACGGCGCCGCCCTCGATGGTGTTAAACACTTTCGTGGCGTGGAAGGAGAACATGCTGGCATCTCCAAAAACAGCCGCTGATACACCGTCGCGCTTCACTCCAAACGCATGTGCGGCGTCGTAGATAACCTTTAGCCCATGCCTATCGGCGATATCTTGAATAGCATCGACGTCGCAGAGATTACCGTACACGTGAACGGGCACAATCGCACTTGTGCGAGGTGTAATCAGCCGCTCGATTGACGCGGGATCAATGGTGTAGTCATCAGGCTGAACATCAGCGAAAACTGGAGTAAGTCCCTTTCGAGATATCGCGTTCACCGTTGATGCAAACGTAAAGGGCGTGGTGATAACCTCTCCTCGCAGATCGAAGGCCTCTAAGACGCATTCCAACGCGGAATGACCGTTCGTGAAAAGGACCACATTTTGAACACCCAGACGCTCTTTAAGGGCCTTTTCGAGCTTTTGATGCTCTGCCCCCATGTTAGTAAGCCAATGGCTCTCCCATAAAGGACGTATCTCCTCTACATATTCTTCGAGTGAAGGCATCGATGACCTGGTCACCAAGATCCGCTTATTCATTTTTCAAGGTTCCCTTCCGTGTTATGACGGCAAAGATAGACTTGGGTTGAAGGATGACTCAAAGATGCGGAAACTTATGTCTCCTTAGGATGGGCAAAAGTAGAAACTATCTTCCTGGCAACCGAGCGAACCCCCCTCTTACGCATGATCTTCCATGCTCGCGCCATCTTTCGATAGAGGCGAACCAAAGGATGCCCCACAGCCATTATCCGATAGACAGCTTTTTCATATCGCTCATCAGGTATCACAAATATGGGGTGTACGAGAGGCTGCTCCAAGTCGTAAGCTTTCGCGTTAAACAGCCTCTGCATGCCTCTAGGCAACATCGATAGTTCGTCACTATGGGCAGAATCAGCCCCGCATCCCTTATTAATAATCATGTTGCGCGTCGGCACAATGTATAGCTGGTTATTTGCAAATGCATAAAGAGCGCGCCAGAACTCAGTGCCGGGTACATGACCTTCATATTCAGGATTTGCGCAGTACCCTTTAAATCTACGGCGGAAATCAGGGTTGAGCCTTGCGTTTTCCATTACACGAGCATGTTCATATGAGAAGCAATCATTAAAGAAGTCCAAAACTTGTCTATTAACGCGCCTCCACGTCGCGGTGCCCCATATACTCGCTTCGCGGGAGAAAAAATAATCCGCGTTGGGTCCGTCAGAAACGCCCTCATGATTCATTCCGCATACTGCCATAATGCGTTCGTCATTCTTATATCGTTCGAGCATGTCAGCGCAGAATCGAAGAAAGCCGTTTGAAAACATGATGTCGTCTTCAAGAAATACGCATCTGTCATATTTCGACCAAATGTATTCGCTTGATATAGATCCGCTTGTATACAGGCCCGCGTTGTTCTCCCAATACAGCCTATGAACCTCACACTGCCAGTCGATGTCATCAAATAAAGCTCTGCTTTCAGCAATGAGTCTTTTTTCCGCTTCGGTACGACCTCCATCAGAAACCAATATGAGGCAGTTCGGCCTCTCTCGCCGAATGCATTCTAATTGCTCACGCTGCAGCTCGGGCCGTATCCAAATCCTGACGCGGACGGGCACTTGCACCAAGGCCTCCAATGGAGAATCTACTATCTCGATAACTGGATTCATTTCGCTCTCTCAAGTTTCCCTATTTGTTTTTTCCGAAAAAAGAAAAGGCGAGGTTACGTTCATATTCATTTGAGACGAACACCCACCAAAACACAGCATAGAAAAAGACCGTAATTATGCCGCAAGCGATAAGTCCCAACCATCCGGACGCACTAATTACATGAGGGAGAATCGAACCGAGGATAACGGTAGGGACCGATGCGGCAAACCAAGGCAAAAATGTATCTCGATAATATTTACTCACATTAACATCCAACTTGCGTACAAAGAGAACATTAGTGGCTAGGGCATTGAAAGCAAAGGCCGCTCCAACTGACACGCAAGCACCAAGTGCACCGAAAGGCCGACATAGAAAAACGCACAATATCAATGATAGAACTGCTTCTATGAGAACAATAGACGCCTTGCTCTTTACGTGATTACCAGCTGTCAGAGCAACAGATCCTGCCGTTTGGGGAAGCAAAATGATATGCGGTGCGATTACAAGCAGGGTACAAAGCCAAAGATCGTCATATCCATCACCAAGCCAGAGATGAATAAACTCCGAGCCGAAACAGAAGAAGCATACTTCTATTATTCCAATTACAAACAACTGAATACGACCAACCTTGATCATAAGAGCGGATAGCTTCTCACCGCTTCGCTCTGAATGCAGGGCTCGCGTAACTGAGGGCATGAGAAGACCACTGATCGCATCCGCAACTGTATAGACGTAACCTTCAAGCTGAGAAGCAAGGCCGAACAAAGCAATAGCAAAACTATTTGAAAAAATCCCAAGTATTGTGGGGGTAACTGCCCACAGAGAACGAGCACCCATATCGGAAATAGCCACCCAACCGGAAAAACCTAGAAGCTCACGGATCATGACGAAGTTAGCTTTTCTAAGCTTAACGTTCACCTGAGCGCTCTTACGAATAATAATAGAGCGGATGAGGATAAATACCAGGTTACCAACGGCCGTCGCCGCAACGATAGAAAAGACTCCTTGCCCCATCAGAAGACAGACGATCGTCAGCGCAGTTACAAAAAACTTCTGTAATAAAGCACATAACTTAAAAGCAACAAACTGCTCATTTGCCACGAGGATGCTCGTCTGAGACATGAACGGGAGAGAAATGACGCTATACATAGCAACTACGACGTAAAGGGGCTTGAAAGTATTGAGCTGCTCTGCCGTCAAACCTGTATAGATTTCATCTATGAAAACAAATACAACAATCAAAGCAATGGAAACAGCGGCAGCCAGAAGCGAAAACATCACATACGCAGAACTAAGATATGCGTTAGCTTTATCTATATCTCCCTCTGCATAGCACTTGGAAAGAAAACGAGAAATCGCTGTATTCAGCCCAAGGTCAATCAAAAACATATTGATGACAGAGACCGCTAGAGTATAGAGTCCGTAATCATCGGCCCCAATGACATCTATCATCCAAGGAGTATAGAACAGGCCAAGGAGAAGGGAAACAATTGAAGTCGCGTATGATAAAACGGCTCCTAAGCCTAGCTGACTATTGCTCAAGATAAGCACAACCAATCAATCCAATAGGCATTCCCTGTCGTATCAATTAGAGAACAGGGGCCTATTAATTCAATTTAAATGAATAGCCTGTATCGGAACGAGCCTGCAGATATCAAATGAGGGCTACAAATAAGGTAGGTAACGATTCCTGCTATACAGATAAATATCTTGTTTGTTGAATATGTTGATATATGGATAGTTTATCACATCAACGGTCTGAACGTACGGAGCCTGGTCAATACTTCCCTTTAATAGTTGGCAAAATATCTTCATAAAAGAAGCTTCTATGCTTTGAATACTGATTCTCCGATTCGATAACTGGATGTATTTGCGGATAACGAGATGCGTAATCCTGAATTATTTCCGAAGTGCCATCTGTTGAGGCGTCATCGTGCACTATTACTTCAAACGGAAAACTCGTTTTTTGCGCAACGAAGCTCTCGAGAGCATCTTGGATATACTGCACATGATTATATGTTGCACAGTAGACACTTACCATCGGACGAGTCACTGCTGCACCTTTCGTTTCAGAATCCTATTCGCACCGACAACGGTCACATCTTGAGGTATGCTTTTCGTTACAACGGAATTTGCACCAACTATCACGTTATTACCTATAGTTATCGGTCCAATTATCTTTGATCCAGCACCTATGGTCACGTTATTTAAAACGACTGGGGCGCTGTCCCCATCCTCTTCCGATGCTATGCCAAGAGTCACTTGATGAAACAGGGTGCGTCCAGATCCGATTCGCGCTTTATCGCTAACAACAATCCCATTTAGATGAGGAAATCTTATACCCTCCCCTTGGAATGCAGCTGACGGAAGTTCGCATCCGGTTCCAAATAGAAGCACCTTCTTGACTTATGCAAAAAAGCGTTTCAGGCCCATGTTTCTCGCATGCTGTTCATGCCGAATACACCAAAGCGCCCAATACCTTTTCCTTAGCGGTGTCAAACCATTTGCCGGTATGTCAGTCTCATATTCTTTGATCATCCCCCGCTCCTACAGTATTCATATTGATTTCTGAACGCGAAGATCAGGTGAACCACGATCGACTACACTTCGTGGCTTAAAGAAGTTGTTTACAAAGAATGACAGGAACACGCATATAACTATTGAGAAGGACATGCTTGAAGTGAATGCGGCCGGAGAATAGAGATACCATCTGCACACCGTCACGGCAATCCCAACACTTAAGAAAGCCATAGCCGGAGAAACAGCCTCCCCCAAGCACGCAATCTTTTTGAACCAGAAGCCAACCATCGCTCCAGATAAAATAACGCCAGGGACGCCAAAGTAGAAATAGAAATAAACTGGAAGAAAGCCTCCCCCCAGTCCACCAATTCGTTCTTGGACATACACGGGAAGGGCAGAGTCCGGAACCACAGAGCTGCCCAAGAACCACGATTGCACCCATTGGCCCAATAGATACAACGACGTTCCTATGTTGATATCATCCTTTAAATCCAAAAAAGCAACTGACTGTTGAAATGCATATGAGGCCGTGTCCCAAATAAACGAATTTTGCACCGTTGTTATCAGCGCGTTTCTCATCTGTGAAACGATGTAGAGGAACCCGAAATGATCTGAAGATCGATAGTAGCCGAAAGTCACCAGAAAAAGTGTTCCAACCAACAGAAGAGGCAGTACACTTTTCCAAGTAAACCGATTCGAGGCGAACAAGACAAAAAAGAGCAGAGCGACGTTCAGCATGTTGGCTCGATTCCCACCTAGAAGCGGCTGCACAATATATAGAATCGCAAGTATCAGAAAAATGGACCTGCATACCTTGCTATCCCCCGAAAGAAGAAAGCCTACCAAGAGGAGCAGGTATGCGTATTCAAAAATCGAAGAGACAGATGCTCTTCCTTCGGCAAAAAGCCCGGATAGGCCACTAGCAAAAATGACAAGTAAAGCAATCGACAACACAAGTGTAGAGACAATTCGGTACTTAAAAGAGGGAATGCAAGAAAACAAGCTGAAAAAAGGAGTTTCTGGAATATAAGCCGGGATGAACATCAGGAGTGTCGACATGAAGATCATACACGCAAGCAGCGTTTCCGCAGAATACGGAGAGTTTGAGTACATAGTGTCATAGCCCGAGTAGGGGGGGAAGACGTTTGCAACCACGGCAGAGTAGTTTGAGTACATTATCACAAAGCAAATCACGAACAAAATAACGTTTCGTCGAACATGCACAATTAGGCATAGGGAACATGATACGAGCAACAGCCCGATAATAAGCCGCGCATCATCCCAAATCCCAAGCATAGCAATACACAATGAAAGGACCAAGCAAAACAGGCCAAGTATGTTTTTAACTGTAACCACATTGGCATTCGATGCGCTTTCCACCGTTGAATCCATTCCAAAAGAAAACCAACAACTATTACCAGTGAATTTGTATCTGAATAAAACCGAGTTTCCAGCACTTAGCTGTTCAACTTCCTCAAATGCATCACGGCGTCAATGAAGTCGACAACCACTTTCGAATCCCTGAGCTGGATAGTTTCCCCACACCCTCCAGTGTTATACGTAACAACAGGCGTCCCGCATGCCTCAGCCTCTAGATTGACCGTAGGATAGTTATCCTCCCGAGTCGGATTGAAAAACACATCGGCAGCGGTGTAAATCTCGGCGAGCTCACGCTTCGACTCGGTCTTTTTAATTCCAATGATGCTATCGGGAAGCTTCTTAATCTGTTTTTCATTAAGCCCAACAAGGACGATGGCGTACTTCTTTATATCAAGCTCCGCCGACAATCGAACGAAATCCGAAAGTCCTTTTCGCTCCGTCCAAGGGCTCGCTACCCCTAAAATCATGGTGCGGCCCCCTATCCCGCACCGCGCCCGAAAGTCGCTCGCGGTCGGTTTGAACTGGGATCGGTCAATCTCATTGTGTCGAACAACAATCGGATAGCCTTTTAGAAAACTCTGTTCAACAAGCCCTTTCAACCACTGGGACGGGGTGACAAGCTCCATGCGCTCAGGAGATATGCTCGTAAACAAGCGACACTTTAAGCAATAATTCCCAGCACTCCCATCCATGAAAAAGGAGGCAGGATAGGATCGCTTCTGCGGGCAGTTCTCGCAACCCGTCTTCCACCGGTCGCATCTCACATAAGTAAAGTAAGCACAGTGCCCAGTAAAAGCCCAACAATCGTGGAGGGTCCATTCAATCGAGCAATCGCGCCTTGCCAACCACTCGAACAGCATCTCAACATTCACATAGTAGCCATGCAAGTTATGCAAATGCACAACATCAGGATCAATATCATCTAGCATGCGTAGCAAACGACGTGTCGCGGTCTTCGAGTGAAATCCTGCTCGTCCGTCAACTCGAGTTAATAAGGCGTCTAAATACACCTCCGACGCTTTACAGAACTGATTCTCCGTATCTGCCTCTGGAGCTCTCCCTCTCCCCCAAAATGCAAAGGAGTTTTCGCCTGCAGCGAGCAGAGCACGATGCTGTGCCAACATGATTCTGCCAGTTGATCCGTTAGGAACCGTATTAATGTGCACGTGCTTCACGCTATGCACCGACCAATCTTCTAACGGCGTTCTCGATATTCGAAATGTGCGACATGGCCTCGGCAAATGATGAGCCTCGAGCAGAAAGATAGAGCTTTAACTTGGGCTCGGTACCGCTTGGCCGGATCACGACCCTCGACCCATCCGAGAGGCTAAATTGAAGAACATCTGATGGAGGGAGTATCTGATGTGTTGTATCCTGCTTGCCGTTCACAATCAGCATAGGCGAACCACCAACGTAGTCAACGCTCGACTCAACCTCAATTCCCGCAATAAACACGGGGGGCTTAAGCCGTAAGGCACGCATAGCCGAACGCATCTCCTCTGCGCCGCCCGGGCCGCTGAACGGCACAGAGATTTGCCTGTCACTGTAGAAACCAACTTCATTCTGAAGCTTTTTAAGCGCATCGATAAGGTCCATGCCCCTTGAAGCAAGGTCTGCGGTTGCCTCGCAGGCAAGCAAAGCGGCAACAAGGCCATCTTTGTCGCGCGCATAAGAACCGGCAAGAAGTCCATAACTCTCTTCGATTCCCATAAGGAAATCGTACTCGCGGCCCTCTGATTCAAGAAGACCTATCTGCTCGCCGCAGTACTTGAAACCCGTGAGTGTAAGTCGAAGCTCCAGACCCCATTTAGCAGCAACGGCCGCAACAAGAGGACTTGTCACCACAGTTGCAACAACCACACGTCCGGCTGGATTGTGACCAGAGGATGCTTCGCGAGCGCAGACCCAGTCAAGCAGAACCGCACCGAGTTCGTTGCCGGTCAAAGCACACAGTTCGCTCTCGTGTCTAACAACGACACCCAAACGGTCGGCGTCTGGATCCGTCGCGATACCGAGTTCGCATCCAGAAGCAGCCATCTCTATCTTAAGCTCACTAAGAGCTTCTTGAATTTCAGGATTGGGTATCGGGCAGGTCGGAAATCTGCCATCGGGCTCTCTCTGCGAAGAAACAACACAGAGACTGCGATTGGATTGCGACAGCCCAGCACGAGACAAAATATGATCCAATAGCCGAAGTCCGGTGCCGCAGAGGGGCGTGTAGGCAACCTTAAGTCCGCTGCAATCAATGCCACGCGATTGCGCCAGAACGGCATTGGCGTAGCGCTCCAGGACGCCATCATCCACCGTATCTATTAAGCCGTTCCTTATTGCAAACTCAAAGTCGATAAGCTTAACATCCCCGAATGGATCGATCTGATCTGCTCTACGTTGAATCTCGCCAGCAAGCGTATCCGTCGCCTGACAACCATCTGGTCCATATACTTTAAAACCGTTGTACTCTGCTGGATTATGTGATGCGGTAATAACAACACCGGCAGACGCAGAGAGATCTCGGACTGCAAAAGAAAGAGTAGGCGTAGGAGTCGGAGTAGAAAAACGTAAGACTCGAACCCCGTTTGCAGCCAACACTGCAGCAACACGGCCCTCGAACGCTTCACCACTAAGCCGTGAATCACGTGCAAGAACGACTATCGGTGCAACCTCCTGCTCGCACAGATAGTTAGCCAGCGCTTGAGCCAACCTTCCAACTGTCGTTTTATTCAGGCGATTCGGGCCAGGCCCTACAAGACCACGCGCGCCCCCTGTGCCAAACGAAAGGTCACGATAAAAGCAATCGCGCAACTTTGCCTGATCGCCAGCCAGGCATTCAAGCTCGTGGCGGTCTGCATCCGTCGAGCTATCGAACCAGCGCTGAAACTCGTCCGATACCTCACCGTCTGTACGGAATGATGGAGACCCTTTTACGGTTATTCGAACCATAGAAATGTCGGTCGATGCTTCTATGCGATATTCCCCGCCCTCCGGAACTGCAATGGCAAAACCCGCATGCAGGGAATGTGAAGTGCCGTTGATTACAACGTCACCTGTTCCTGTAGAAATCGCAATAGAAACTGTCGCTCTAGCAACCGCTCCAGACAGAGAGCATCCCGAGCGTACAAAAACTCGCTCCACGGAGACGCCATCAGCCATCTCCCCAACGGGCTCTTCATCGAGCACCTCTATACGGCCCCATTTGTATTCCTGATGCATGGGGTGATCAGCCTGAGCGCGCTCAACGTAAGGCTTGTTATGGGAAGAGGCATCCTTATCGGAGACAAGGATGCCGTCCCGTGTCGCAGCGATAACAACGTTCTTGAGCCCAAGCGCTACGACAGGCATGTCAAGCTCATTCACTACATGAACGCCCTCACAGCCTTCGCCAAGCACAGCGTGCCCAGAAACAGGATCCGACATCTCCTCGCAGAGGGTATTCCATGTTCCGATGTCTTTCCATGAACCGCTATAGCCTACAACACTTACGTGTTTTGCTTTCTCTGTGACACCGTAGTCGAAAGAGATTTTCTCGAGCTCGCTGTACCGAGAGCGAACTTCATCGAATGACGCAGCGCCCAATATCCGCTCAAGAATGCTGAGAACATACCCCAACTTGAACCCGAAGATACCGCAGTTCCATAGTGCACCCCGCTCTATAAGTGTCGCAGCATCTTCCTCGCTCGGCTTTTCGATAAATCGCTCCACGGGAATTGAGCGTCCAATCCCCTCTTGCTTGGGGATAATGTATCCATATTTTGCAGAGGGGTACGTAGGCTCTACGCCCATGAGCACAACGTCGCTCAGCCCTTCCGACGCGGCCTCTCCTACAAGCTTAGCTCTCTCAAAGTACGAATCAGAAACGTATGGATCAATTGGCATGACCAAAACCGGCTCATTCGGTTCACAGCCAAACCTACTCGCAAGATATGCGCAGGAAAGAAGTATGGCGGGCATTGTGTCACGGCGCTCTGGCTCGGCAACAACCTCAACGGTTTCTCCTAGCTGAGCGCGAATCTGCCCCGCCTGCTCACCGCTCGTAGCGACAAGAAGATGCCCTCCTTGCGCCAGACGCGTGCGTTCAATTTGACGAAACACGCGCTGAACCATTGAGCAGGGTGACCCATTTTCATCTTTCAAAACCTTGAGAAACTGCTTGGACCTAACGCTGTTCGAAAGAGGCCAAAGGCGTGTACCCGACCCTCCCGAGAGAAGAATAACATTCATCTAGCGCTCCGCCCTAGTCGGATTGCACAGAAAGTCCTCGTAGGCAAGACGGACACCGTCTTCAAGTTCCGTGCGGTAGCGCCAACCAAGCGCCTCTGCCTTACTGACGTCGAGAAGTTTACGAGGAGTCCCGTTGGGCCGCGAGGCGTCCCAGAGGATCTCCCCTTCATACCCAACTACCCTAGCCACCAGTTCAGCGAGCTTCTTAATGGTCACCTCCTGGCCCGTACCTGCATTCACCGTTTCATTCCCGGAATAGGAATTCATCAAGAAAACGCACAGGTTGGCCAGGTCATCAACGTAGAGAAACTCGCGAAGCGGACTCCCGTCGCCCCAGCAGGTAACAGACGAAGCACCAGCCTCCTTAGCCTCATGGAAGCGCCGAATCATAGCCGGAAGCACATGGCTATGCTCAGGGTGGTAATTGTCGTTGGGACCGTACAGGTTCGTCGGCATCACCGAGATGTAGTCGGTCCCATACTGGCGATTCAGGTACTCGCAATACTTAAGCCCTGAGATTTTGGCGAGCGCGTATGCCTCGTTGGTCCCTTCAAGCTCGCCGGTAAGGAGATACTCCTCCTTAATGGGCTGCGGGGCCATGCGCGGATATATACAACTAGAACCGAGGAATTCGAGCTTCCTGCACCCATTCCGCCATGCTGAGTTGATGACATTCATCTCGAGGACCATATTCTCGTACATGAAGTCCGCCAACGCACCAGCATTAGCGGCAATACCACCCACCTTAGCCGCCGCGAGGAACACGTAATCAGGACGTTCCTTAGCAAAGAACGTCTCTACTGCGTCCTGACGCATAAGATCAAGCTCCGAATGAGCTTTTGTTAGGATATTAAAATAGCCCTGACGCTTAAGTTCACGAACAATTGCTGAGCCTACCATACCTCGATGGCCTGCAACGTAGATTTTCGCCTCTTTATCCATCGGCATGTTACTCGACCTCCTTAAGCGCCCGCTCACGTCGGGCAAGCCTAAGGTCATGTTCGACCATAATGCGGCAAAGCTCTTCGCAACTGGTCTTCTGCGGATTCCAGTCAAGCACCGTACGTGCCTTCGTTGGATCGCCCCACAAATCAACAACATCTGTAGGACGGTAAAACGTAGGATTCACACTGACGAGCATCTTGCCCGTCTCAATATCGAAGCCCTTTTCGTTGATTCCTTCGCCTTCCCAACGCAAAATGATGCCAACGTGCTTAAATGACCATTCAACAAACTCGCGAACAGAGTGCTGCACTCCCGTGGCGATAACGAAATCATCAGGCATGTCCTGTTGCAGAATTAACCACATACATTCGACGTAATCTCGCGCGTATCCCCAATCCCTTAAGCTATCAAGATTGCCCAGCTCTAAATGATCCTGAAGACCTTCAGCAATGCGAGCAGCCGCAAGGGTGATCTTTCGCGTAACAAAATTCTCACCACGCCTCGGAGACTCATGGTTGAAAAGAATGCCATTACAGGCAAACATCCCATAAGCCTCTCGATACTCCTTGGTAATCCAAAAGCCGTATTGCTTAGCTACGGCATAAGGACTATACGGATGGAATGGAGTTTTCTCATTTTGAGGAACCTCCTCCACTTTACCATAGAGCTCGGAAGTCGATGCCTGATACACTTTCGTCGACTTCTGCAACCCAAGGATTCGAACAGCCTCAAGCACCCGAAGTGTTCCGAGTGCATCAACGTCACCCGAATACTCGGGAACATCAAACGAGGTGCCCACGTGCGACTGAGCAGCCAGGTTGTAGACCTCGTCGGGTCGCACCTCGGCCATCACCCGGATGATTGAGGATGAGTCTGAGAGATCACCCTCATGAATGGAGAGGCGGTCGATAATGTGGTCAATACGGTCTGTCGTATGACTCGAGGAGCGCCGAACTATACCGTGAACCTTGTAGCCTTTTTCAAGTAGAAACTCAGCAAGATAGCTGCCATCTTGTCCAGTAATGCCAGTAATCAACGCCTTTTTCATGTATTCCCCTATGAAATCAAGTATTTTGCAATATCAATAGCCATACCCTCTGCTTTTGCCAGCAAAGAACAGTGGTTATCCTTTAAAACTTGGTTTCTATATCGAATTCGCTTCTTAACTTGCTCCCAAGATTTCTCTGTGCTCATACCACCAAACGTGAAATCAGCAAGAAGCTCGTTTAATACGACGACTTTTCCTCCGTCTTTCCGAATGCGAATTACAAGATCAAAATCTGCATACAGATTGTCAAGACGATATCTATAACTAGCGCCCTTATCAGCTAAAAAAGTTGTTGGGTGATTCCAGTGGCGCGACGTCTCGTACAATCCCATAGGCTTTGCTTTTTTGACAAACGATCTGCTCGGAGCATGAATCATTAGGTCCCCGTACAGTAAGTCAAAGCCGCCATATTCGTTGTATGCGTTGACCACTTTTGATATAGCCGACGACTCATACCAATCATCGCTATTGATATTTCCGATGATCAAGCCGCTGGAAGCATTCATAGCCTTATTAATCGCGTCATACATTCCCTTATCAGGTTCAGAGATAACGCGATAGATAAAGCCCCGATCTTGAAAACGCTTTTCAAATGAACGGGCAAGCTCTACAGTTCCGTCAGATGAACCACCATCCATAACGGTGTACTCGATATTGTCATAATCCTGATCAAGAACTGATTGAAGCGTTCTGCCAAGCGTTTTGGCTGAATTGAATGTCGCCGTAGTAATACTAACTAGTTTCCCAGATTTCATGAGCTTACTTTCTTGTCAGAAAACCTTTTGCTGAAAGCAGAACTCTTCTATCGACTTGTCAAAACTGGCAACTCTATAGTCAAAGCCGTAGTCGCTCATCGCCATGTCGTAATACAGGCTGCCAAACGCCTTGCGGCCGGCTTCGGTAAAACGCAAAGCGAGTGAAGCGAATGGCGAGAGCACGCGGGTTACATGAACAGAACTGCCCTGCGCTTCTCCAAGTAGGCGCACTGCCTCAGAGGTGGACATGTAGTCAGCGTTTTGAGGCCAGAACATGCCAGAGAGCCCTCGGTCTACAACCTGGGCAACAAACTCAGCTAGATTCTCGACGTAAAGGACGGACCTCTTGTTACGCACTTCAGGAAAAATCGGAAGCTTGCGAGCAATTTTCGCGAGCGTTGGGAAATTGCCCTTACATCCCGGACCGTAAATCATGGGGCATCGCAGGATAGCCACGTTAAACTGTTCATCGGCGAGCCGCTGAAGTCCTTCCTCAGCCTCAAGTTTGCTCCGCCCATAGAAGTTGGCCGGGGTCGCAGGCGTTTCACGAGTGATAGGGCCCTCATCACGGCTCGAGCTATCTCCATACACGATGCTTGAGCTCATGAATACGAGCTGACGGACTCCCGCAGCTTTGGCGCGCTCCCCCACCTCAACAGCCAGGTCACGGTTTACCTGAAAGTAGAGCGCTTCCATCGACGGAACCGTAGACACGTGCGCGATACCCGCGACATGGAAGACGGAGTCGAAGCCGGAGAAATCGAACGACTTCCACGCATCGTCCTGGACATCGAGCTCTTCTACATAGAATCTCTCAGGCTCCTGCTCCAGGCGCTTGCGCACCCAGCCGCCAACATAGCTGCCGGCGCCGGTAATCAAAACGCGCTTCACTCGGCAGCCACCTCCCGAGCTTCATCACCATGGTCTTCCGGCACCTCGGCCTCTACGACCTCGCTACCAGAAAGCTTGGAGAACGTACCGAAGAAGCATTTGATGTCGAACATCACGCCGCGGCGGCGCACATACTCGCCGTCAAGTGCGACCTTCTCCTGGATTGAAATCTCGTCCCGGCCATTGATCTGCGCCCATCCCGTAAGGCCGGGGCGCACATCATTGGCACCAACTGCATCGCGTGCTGCGACCAAATTGAACTGACTCCACAGGGCAGGACGCGGGCCCACTACGCTCATATTCCCGCAAAAGATATTCCACAGCTGGGGCAACTCGTCCAAGCTGAACTTGCGCAGCGTGGAGCCAATCGGGGTAAACCAATCATTGGCGTTGATCATATGACTGGGTAGATTTGGCGTATCCGTCCTCATGGTACGGAACTTATAGATGCTGAAGAGCTTCTTGCCGCGCCCCACGCGCTGCTGCTTGAACAGCACCGGGCCAGGGCTCGTTACCTTCACCGCAATTGCCGTACCCAGAATTACCGGAGAAAGGACCAGCATGCCGCACGCACTTGCCGCGATATCAAAGGCGCGCTTCACAAAGCGATAGCCGTACCTGCCAGAGAGTGCAAGCTCACGGCGAAGCTCTTCAGGCACCCCCGTGAGCGCATACGCCTGCGGTGCTGCATCGATTGTCAAACCGACAGCGGAGGCATCCTCGATCTGCGTCAGATCGATATTCGCATTCACTACTTCCCCACCTCCGCAGCATACGTCGGCACCGCAGCAGCAAGTGCGCGCTTAATGTCATCGTTGCTGGAGCCAAGGCTATCTCGCAGCATATCCAGATTGCCGCGGACCTCGTCCACGCCGGGAGCACGGCCCACGGTCACGTTGATGCGACCGTCGGCGGTGGGCTCCACCCGTTCGCCGTCCATGCGCAGCTCTTCGTACATCTTTTCGCCTGGACGCAGACCCGTTTCCACGATCTCGATGTCGCGACCGGGCTCAAGGCCAGACAGGCGAATGAGGTTTATCGCAAGGTCGTAAATCTTTACCGGTTCGCCCATATCGAGCACGAAAATCTCGCCACCCTTGGCAAGGGCCCCCGCGGTAATCACCAAACGAGAGGCCTCGGGAATGGTCATGAAGTAGCGCGTAATATCGCGGTGCGTGAGCGTCACGGGGCCGCCTGCAGCGATCTGGCGTTTGAACAGCGGAATCACACTGCCATGGCTACCGAGCACGTTGCCAAAGCGCACCGCCGCATACACGCAGTTCGAGCGCTTGGCGTAGTTCTGCACGATCATCTCGCACATGCGCTTGGTGGCGCCCATCACGTTGGTGGGATTCACAGCCTTGTCCGTGCTAATGAGCACGAAGCGCTCGCAGTTGCGCTGGTCGGCCAGGCGTACCACGTTCAAGGTGCCGAAGACGTTGTTCTCCACTGCCTCACGCGGGTCGGCCTCCATGAGGGGCACGTGCTTGTGCGCCGCGGCATGGAACACCACCTGGGGCTGGTAAAGATCAAACACCCGCTCGAGCGCAGGCAGATGCGTGATTGAGCCGATCTCGCACAGCAGCTCCGTGCCCTGAGCCTTGGCCTTTGCAGCCAGCTCATGGTAAAGCTCGTACACCGTGTTCTCGTAGATATCAAAGAGCACCACGCGCGCCGGATGCGCCGGGAGGAGCTGCCTCACCAGCTCAGAGCCGATGGAGCCACCGCCGCCCGTCACCAAGACGGTCCGACCCTCCACATAGCCGGAAGCAAGCGACACATCAAGCTCGACCTCTTCGCGCGAGAGAAGATCAGCGATGTCTACATCATGCAGCGGCACGCGTCCGGTCTTGGAAATATCCTGCAAGGGCGGGAGCGTATAGACTTTCAGCCCCGTCTGGATGCATTGCTCGAAGATATGCTGACGCTGCTCGCGCGTGGCAGAGGGTATCGCCAGCACGATCTGCTGGGCAGCGCAAGCCTCCGCCACGTGGGGAATGTCCTCGCACGTTCCAGCGATCTTAACGCCATGCAGGCGCATGCCCTGCTTGGCACGGGCGTCATCCACCACGGCAACCGGGTAACCCGGCATATCCGGGTCCCCAGATTGCATGCGCTTCACCGCAAGGGATCCAGCCTCGCCAGCGCCGATTACCAGGGTTCGCGGCTGCAGGGCACCGCGCCCATTTGAAAAGCGCCAAGCCTGGGAACCCGAGAGCGCACGGATAGAAAGGCGCACGCCGGCAGAAAGAATCAATAGGATTGCCCACGCAAGAACATACGTCCTAAGCGAGAGCTGCGCCTGGAGCAGCACGGCGAACACAACGTCCGCAACCACCGCTGCCGCAATCGAAGCCAACGCGATGCGCAGGCATTCAAAAATGCTCGCATACCGCCAGAGGCATGAGTACATGCCGCACGCGGCATAGACGCAAACAGTAATGAGCGCGAGAACGCCAATAGCGGCAAAGGAACCGATATGGCTTACCGTCAGCGTCCATTCGGTCGTTCCCCATGCAGCAACCACGTAGGATACGAAGGTCGCAATAAAATCGAAGCTCGCGAGCCCAACTGCCTGGGCAAAAGAGACCTTGCTGCGAATCCCCTTTTGTCGCAGCTTCGACATCGTGCTATTACAGCTGTTTCCTAACAATCTCAGCCCCCACCTTGATGAGCTTGGTGCGCCCCATAAGGTGCACCTCTACGTAGGCAAGGCGTTTATGGCGGTCGAGCTTCTTGATCTGCGCCTCAAAGCCAACAAGCGGGCCCTCGGTGATCACCACCTGGTCGCCCTCGATGAAGCCGTACGAGGGCTCCACCACATGGCCCTCCCCTGCGCCCGTAAGCGCCTGGAGCCACCGTTCCTCGTCTGCACTCAAAGAGATGATCTTGCCGTCCTGCGCAAGCACCCGCGCGAATGCGGGCGCTCGCCTCACCTGCTGCGCCAACTCGTCGATATCGATCTTCGATGTCCTGAGATACACGTAACCCGGCGTAAGCAGCTCCTCGGTGAACTGCCACGCACCCTTGATCTTCTTGCGGTACCTATACCGCGGCACGAAAAGCTCTGACCGCGGCGCGTCGCCGAGCACGCGCTCGAGCAGCTGCACGGTCTGGCGCTCCCGTCCGGTGGCAACCTGCATGACATACGTTCGCATAGCGCCACCCCCTCCACACTTTTTGCGGGCAAGGCTTCGCCACACCAGGTTTACCTGGCTTCGAACAGCTATTCATCCCCTTGAGGGCACAACAAGGCGCACCGGGCGTCCATTGCCTGCCTACAAGATATGTCAACCAGATGGGGGCAAAGAACCGCCTCCCCCCTTGGCTGGAACGTACCGCGCGCTGCAGCACGTTCCCCACAGGTCTCTGTTCTACACAGTTCCCTGTTGCGGAAAGGTCGTCGCCCCAACAGTTTTTCTCGGCATAATGCCGCGCCGCTACCCGACCTGCCCGCAAGAGGAAACTCGCGTACGCTATAGCCTACACTTTAAAGTGTGCCCCCCTCACGGAATACTCGCGACGGGCGCGCTCAAGATATACATAATGCTCCTCCCGATGCGCGTCGCTTGCAATGAAACTGTAAAGGTTTTCCTCGAACAGGCGCTTCGCCGGCTTTTTCTCCTTGCCCAACCTTCCACCGGCGATGAAATCCGCCGAAGCCTGAAGCTTGCACCCCATCTTCACCAGACGGCGGGCAACATCAATATCCTGCTGCACCGCACGATAGCGCTCCGGGTGCGCGATGATCACAGTATAGCCACGACCCTGGAGCTCAAAGATCGTTCGCTCGTATTCATTGAACATGAGCTTGTCGGCACGGGTTGAAAGCTCGAGCAGGAACTCATGCCCGCCGTCGAAGGCAAGGTGATCAACCCATTCCATGCCAAGGTCCATGAGCTTCGCATGGTTAACCTCGAAGCCCATGGTGATTGGGAAGCCCCCTGCATGCCGCTTGAGCAGCTCGAAGGCATCCCACATGGCGTTATAGTCAAAGTACGGGTCGCGGCAGTGCGGGGTGCACACGATGCTCGTAACGCCTGCCGCCTTGGCAGCCTCGAGCATACGAAGGCTCTCGTTCAGGTCGCGAGCGCCATCGTCCACGCCCGGCAGAATATGGCAATGCATGTCGCGCATCTTGCGCACCTCCTAACATGAATCGTAGACACCCGGTGTCTGTGAACCAAATGCTTGCAAAAAGCTACTTACTTACGTGAGAAGCGACTGCTCGTAGCTTGCCCCGCGCGATGGACGTCCACGGGCTTCACCGCCTGCGCAGACGCTGCCGCAGCAGCGGTAAACGCCGCCGTCTCGGAAGGCGAGACCTTCTTCTGGGCGGGGCGCTGCTGGCGTGCGGGGGTGGCGGGAACGACCGGCTCGTCGCGCACCTCAACGACCGAACCGCGCTGCTGGGGCAGCTGGGGCCCGTCCGAGACATGCCCCTCGCTCTTGCGAACGCGCTTGCCCTCCTTGTTGTAGTACGCGTAGTAGTACTCGCTGCTCTCGGCCTCACACATGTTCATGATGACGCCGATCACATTCGCATCGGCCTTTTTAAGCTGGTCGTAGGCGTTTTGCAGCTCGGCGCGCTTCACGAAGCGCTCACGCACCACGAGCGCGGTAGCATCGGCGAGCGCTGCGATGATGGCCGCATCTACAAACGTGCCCACCGGCGGCGTATCGATCACCACGTAATCGAAGTCGGACTCCATCTGCGCAACGAGCTTGCGGAAACGCTGGGAAGAGAGAATGTCCGCCGGGTTGGGAATATGTGGCTCGCTATCGAGAAAGAACAGGTTGCGATGCGATGTGGCCACGAGGGCCTCATCGAGCTCCACCTGCCCCGAAAGCACGGCATAGATACCGTGGCGTGCACGCGCGCCAACCATATCGGCAAGCGAGCGGCGGCGCATGTCGCACTCAACGATGAGGGTACGCTTGCCACTCGAGGCGATAGCCTGGGCAAGGTTGTAGGCCACGGTCGTCTTCCCCTCGTTGGGCACGGACGACGTGAGCACGATGGACTTCACCGGGCGGTCGACGCTGGCGAAGCGAATGTTGGCAAGCAGCGTTTTCGCGGCGTTCTGAACCACGAGGGCATCGGAAGAGGACTTCTTCTTGCGCGGCATGGCTTATCGCCCTCCCTTCATCTCGGGGATGCGCCCGATCACGGGCAGCTCCAGGAGCTCCTCGACATCTTCGGCGCTGCGCACGCGCGTGTCGATGACATCCATGAGCACCACGATGGCCACCGCGGCGAAAAGCCCCGCCATGGCGGCAACGGCAACATAGAGCATGCGGTTAGGGCCACTCGGCGCCTCCGGCGTGGGAGCCTCGTCGATCACGTTAACGCTCTCGACGTTCATGACTTCCTGCGCCACGTTCGACACGCAGTCTGCGAGCGCGTTTGCGACGTTGGCAGAGCCCTGTGCGTCGGAGCTCGTCACCTGAAGGGTGATCACGCGCGTAGTGCTCTCGCTCGTTACCGTGATGTTGTATCCACGAAGGTTCGGGAGTCCCAGCTGGTCGGCCGCGTCCGACATCACGCGGTCGCTCTGCAGAAGCGTGGCGACGTCGTTCGTGAGCATCTGACTCGCCGAAAGGTCGCTGGAAAGCGCGGAGCTTGAGTTGCTCCCCTCGCTCGAGGCGAGCACGTACATGTCGGTTGTGGCGGTGTACGTGTCGCTCATCATAAGCACGCTGGCAAGGCCCATGGCCACCATGCAGACGATCGGAAGCATGATCACCAGCTTGAGGTGCTTCCGCAAGAGGGTTAAGAGTTCGAGGAGTGTCATCTGTGCCCTTCCGTGTCCTTCCTATACCTATTCGACGGCAGCAACGTCGTCGGTCGTCATCGCATTCGCGGCAAGATCCTCGTAGTCGCGCGGTGCGGGAGAATTGCTCGCGGCACCCAGATCGGCGTTATCCGCCTGCTCCGAGGGAATCTCGGCCGTTGCGTCGTTAGGATCGAGCCCGGCATCCACGAGCTGCATCATGCGCTTCCACTCGTTGAACATCGTGGCCACATAGCTCACACCGTCCTGGTTGAGCGTGTAGCTCGGGCAGATGGCGGAATACACCGTGAGCTCTTTGCCGAGGAACTCCTGGGCGTACCCCACGATATCGGTTACCGAGAGGTCGGTGGTAATGCAGTTGGCGAGCTGGCCGATGAGGCCGGGAAGCTCGACGGGCGAACTCGCGAGCACCTGGCGGATGACCGCCTCGACAATCTGGCGCTGGGCCTGGGCGCGGCCGAAATCGCCGCCGCTCACGTGATAGCGCTCGCGGGCGTAGGCAAGCGCCTGCTGGCCATTTAGAAGCTGGTTCCCCGCCTCGAAGCTCATGCCACCATTGCCCGCGGAGAAGCTTTCGGGAACATCCACCCACACGCCGCCGAGCATGTCGACGATCTCTTCGAGCTCCTCGAAGTGCACGCTCACGAAGTGCGAGATGGGCACGCCGGCGAACTCAGAGACGGCTCGCACCGCCATGGCCGACCCGCCATGCGCGTACGCGGCGTTGATCTTCTGGGTTCTCCCGTTGATGGTGACCATGGTATCGCGCGGAATGGAGACGAGGCTCACGCTGCCCACCGAGGGGTCCACGCGCGCAAGCATGATGACGTCGCTTCGGCTTCCCGAATCGCTTTCGCGGGCATCACTGCCCAAGATGAGGACATAGAAGGGGTCGGAAGCCGAATTCACCGGAGTGAGCTCCTCTTCAAGCTCCTGCCTTTCGGCATCGTCCTTGATGCTCATAGACGAGCCCAGCATGCCGAACCACACGGCGAAGATGGCCACGAAGACGACAACGAGCGCAAGCAGGCTCCCGCAGCCGATGCCGACGTACTTCAGCGTTTTGTGCTTCTTTTTCTTTACACGGCGAAGCTCCTCGCCGCCTGCCGGCTCACCATCCGCCGGCTTCACGGGCTCCACAGCAGAGCGCCCGGCGGCAGCGGGCTTTATGGGCTTGGCGGAGGGCGTCCCTGCAGCAGCGGGCTCAACGGGCTTGGTGGCACCGCGCGGCGAGTCTACCGGTCCGGCAGCCGCATTTCTGTTGGCAGACCGCGCCTGGCTTTCGCCCTGCTCGCCCGACGACGTCTTGAAATGCGCACCCCGGGTGGAAGCACCCTCGTTGCGGAACGTCGGTTTATCGGCACTTGGCCGCGTACCCTTGCCCTCGATATCCGCCACGATCAATCCGCCTTCCGAACATACCTTTCAATTTTGCGCGAGGTAAAATTTACGCCCCGGCACAATCAATTCGTAAGTGTAGCTTTTTTCAACAAGAAGTTGTGGGTCCCCCGGTTTTTCTTCCAACATTCTTTACATTCATCACGCCCCTACACCCGCCGCGCACCCAACCTTCATCACGCCTCACCTTCACCACACATGGTTTGCCTTCCCTCGTTATATGGTTAACAATGGGTCAGGACGAACAGCCCCCGGCCAGCTCAGCTGAACGGCAAAGGAGAGTCATGGTCACATCCGAGCGCTTCGATCGGCACGCCAAGTACCTGAGGCTTCTATCCGAGCACTTTCCCACGCAGCAAGCGGTCTTCACCGAGATCATCAATCTCCAGGCCATCCTTAACCTGCCCAAGGGCACCGAGCACTTCATGAGCGACCTCCATGGCGAATACGAGGCGTTCATGCACATCCTCAATAACTGCTCGGGCGTGGTGCGCGAGCACGTTGACGAGATTTTCGGCAACGACCTCTCCGACCAGGAAAAGGCCGACCTCTGCACGCTCATCTACTATCCTCACGAGAAAATCGCCCTGGCGCACGATGCCCACCGCGATTCGCCCACGTGGTACAAGACCATGCTCGACGAGCTCATCGCCGTGGCGCGCCGTCTTTCGAGCCGCTATACGCGCTCTAAGGTACGCAAGGCCATCCCGCATGATTACGCCTATATCATCGACGAGCTCCTGCACACGCATCCCGACGAGAACAACTACCGCGTGCGGTACCACGAGCGCATCATCGACTCGATTCTCGAGACCGGTTCTACGGAAGACTTCATCTCGTCGCTCGCAGAGCTCATCAAGCGCCTCGCAGTGGATCACATCCATCTGGTGGGCGATATCTTCGACCGCGGCGGAGGGGCAGCGAAGATCATGGACCGGCTGCTGCTCTGCACGCACCAGCGGCTGGACATCCAGTGGGGCAACCACGATATCCTCTGGATGGGAGCGGCCGCGGGCGAGGAGGCGTGCGTCATCTCGGTGCTGCGCAACAACCTGCGCTACGGCAACTACGAGATCCTCGAGAACGATTACGGCATCTCCCTGCGCGAGCTCGTCTCGTTCGCCGATCGAACCTATCGCACGGGCGAGCGCATCACGCCGCTCATGAAGGCGGTGAACGTGCTGCTCTTCAAGCTGGAGGGACAAATCATCCAGCGCCACCCGGAATTCGATATGGAGGGCCGCCTCCTTTTGGAGAACATCGACCTTGAGGCGGGTACCGTCCGCCTCGAGAATGGCACGTGGCCGCTTGTAACGCGCGACTTCCCCACCCTCGACCCTGATCACCCGTACGAACTCACCGCGTCTGAGCAGCGCATCGTCGATAAGCTTGTTTCGGAGTTCACCGGTTCCGATCACCTCCGCCGCCATGTTGAGCTCCTCTTCCGCCATGGGTCGATGTATCTCGTGCGGAACGGCAACCTGCTCTTCCACGGATGCGTTCCCATGAACGAAGACGGCACCTTCGCCAGCATGAATTGCGAAGGCACCTGGAGAAGCGGCCGCGATTACCTCGACTTCTGCGATCGCATCGCCCGCCGCGCCTGGCGCGACCACGACCGTGCCGCACTCGACTGGCTCTGGTACCTGTGGATCGGGTATCGCTCCCCCGCATCGGGCCGCTATGTAAAGACCTTCGAGCGCTCCTACCTTGAGGACCAGACGACGTGGGCGGAGCCCATGGACCCCTACTTCACCCTCACGCACGAGGCAACGGCGTGCGATGCCGTTCTGCGCGAATTTGGCGTGGAGCCCGAGCACGGGCACATCATCAACGGACACACGCCGGTGAAGACGAAAAGCGGCGAAAAGCCCATACGCGCCGGAGGCAAGCTGCTGGTGATCGACGGGGGCTTTTGCAGCGCCTATCATCCGCGCACGGGCATCGCCGGCTATACGCTCATATCGAGCTCGCGCGGCATGCGGCTCAAGGCGCACGAGGCCTTTACCACCGTTGCCGCGGCGATCGAGCGCAACGCTGACATCCAGAGCGAGACCGACCACTTCGCCCGCGCGGAGCGGCCCATCATGGTGAGCGACACGGATACCGGCGCAGAGATTCGCGATCAGATCCAAGATCTCCGCCTGCTCCTCGACGCCTATCGCACCGGCGCCCTCGAAGAGCGCTAGCGCGCGGGCACCCGCCGGCCAGACGTGCTAGAATCCAGCACGGCCGCTTCAAACGCACGCTTTACCTTGGAGAAGGGCGCCATGCGCAAGCTCATCGAACAGATTATGAAATTCGGCGTCGTGGGCGTCATCGCATTCGTCATCGATTTCGGCGTGATGGTGTTCCTCACCGAGGTGTTCGGCATCGGCCCCGTTATCTCGGCAACAGTATCGTTCATCATCTCCGTGATCTTCAACTACGCCGCGAGCATGCGCTACGTGTTCAGCCACCGCGAGGGCATGAGCCGCACCCGCGAGTTCGTGATCTTCGTTGTGCTCTCTGCCATTGGCCTGGGCATCAACGACCTGCTCATCTGGGCTGGAACCGACCTCGCCTCTTTCGATTACCGCCTCGTGAAGATCTTCGCAACCGCTGTGGTCATGGTTTGGAATTTCGTGACCCGCAAGATCTTTCTCGAGGGAGAAGAGTCATGATCGCATTGCACGCGGCAGGTCAATTGCGCAGATTTCGCGTCGCTTCCGTGCGTTCTTAATAAAATCGTTCGCCTGAGCTTACAAATTGTTGATAAATCACTATAGTATGCAGTCGGAAACGACGCGCCGTTCCATGCGGTGTGCCTCTGCGATTTGGAGTGATTACGTGCGCGACGCGCTCAACAAGACTTCGACACAGCAATTCATGAAGTTCGCTGCGGTGGGGATTTTCTCCTTCGTGGTCGACTGGCTGCTGCTCGTCATCTTGACCGAAGGCTTTGGTATCGACTACCTCGTCAGCACCACGGTTTCCTTCCTTGTATCCGTTTCGCTTAACTATGCCTTAAGCATGAAGTACGTCTTCGAGCATCGCGACGACATGAGCCGTAAACGCGAGTTCACGATCTTCGCCATCCTGTCTTGCATCGGGCTCGGCCTCACCGACGTGCTCATGTTCGCCGGCGTCACCATCTTGAACATCGCCTATCAGGCCATGAAGGTCATCGCCACCTTCTGCGTTACCTGGTACAACTTCTTCACGCGCAAGAAGTTCCTCTCTGCCACGAATTAAATAACGGCTTTTTGGTAGCTGTGGCTTTTGGTAGCTGCGCCTTTTGCTTAACCCACCTGTACGGTGTCGCTGGCGCTCCTTGGCTAGGGAGGCGCTGATTATTGGGCGTCGGGGCCATCCGATCAAGCGAGGTTTCAACTTTTGGGCACTTCCTGACGCGTCGGGCGGGTACAGGCGAGCGAGCGATAAGAAAAAGCGCAGCTCAGACGGCCGTTGCTCTCCCGGGCACGGCGTGGCTACTCGGGCACACCGCCTTAAAGTGCCCAAAAGTTGAAATCACGATCGCCCCGGTAATGCAGTCAACGTCTCCCTAAGACCAGACGCCCGCGCGTCACCGCCGCTCACTTCCATGGGAATGCCGGGTGCCTCCTACTAGGTGCTGTCGCCCCTTCTTGGGCACATGCACGACCGGCGGCTACGCGTCGCCACCCCCTATTTTGGACACGCCCGACGGCCAAGCGTCGCCGTTACCCCCTGGGCGAGCAAGGCATCTACTGTCGCTGTTTCGTTCCAAATCGTCTCGAACAACCTTCAAAACCTTAACCTTAAAGGTGAGGTTGAAACTCCATCGTTTCTTAACGAATCACCAAACGTGCAGGTGAAGGCTTATGTTAAACCTTCAACTTGAACCTTAAGGATTGAGAGAGGGGTTATTAATAAGAAATCGCATACTATAATCGGCTCTGCGTTTCAGGCAAGCAGAATGTCGAGGACATATATGCGTGATACACATCGTTCGATCGTCCGCGTGATCGCCAACCGGCCCGCCCGCGCTATCACCTGCGCTGTGCTCGCCGTCGCTCTCACTGCGGCGCCCGTGCTCTCCCCCACCATTGCTTTCGCGGTTTCCGAGGAGACGCAGGCGGAACTCGATTCGGCGAACCAGAAGGTCGACGACTCCATGTCGGCTTACAACGACGCGATTGCCAAGCTCGAGACCCTGCAGGCTCAGATTGACGAGAACACCGCCGCCATCGAGCAACTTGAGCAGGAGATTCCCGAGAAGCAGCAGGCAGCAAGCGACGCCATGCGCGAGATGTACAAGTACCAGCAGGGATCCAACCCGCTGGTGGGCGTCATGGTCGGCTCGAGCAGCCTGAGCGACTTCATCACCTCAAGCACCTACATGAGTCAGATCCAAGACTCCAATAGCCAGACGATCGAAGAGCTCAACGACGTGCAGGCCGAACTCGAGCAGAAGCGTACCGAGCTTGAAGAGCAGAAGAAGCAGCTCGAGGAAGAGAAGCAGAAGGCCGCCGACGCGCTTGCGGCCGCGCAGCAGGAGCGCCAGCAGGCGCAGGCGCAAGCTGAAGCCGAGACCGCAGCCGAGCTCGCGGCTGTCGCCGCGGACACGAATCCCGGCGAGGGAACCGGTGTGAGCGGAGAGAACCCGTATAGCAACGCCACCGAGAGCGGTCAGGAAGCCAACGTCGTGGTCACCCCCGGTGTTGACTGGACTATGTCGAGGGAAGAGTTCATCGCTGAGTGGACCGGGCGCATCGATGCCTATCTTGCCGGGTCACCGCTTGCCGGCTATGGCGCCACGTTTGCAGCCGCCGCTTGGGACTACGGCGTAGACCCGCGTTGGTCGCCCGCCATCTCCTGCATCGAGAGCAGCAAGGGCACCTACTGCGCCAACTCCCACAATGCGTGGGGCTGGACCGCTTCTGGCGGCGGTTTCCGCTCCTTCGGCAGCTGGGAAGAGGGCATCACCGCGCACGTGCGCTACCTTAAGAACATGTACGGCACGACCCTTACCGTTGCCGCAGCCAAGCGTTACTGCCCGCCTACCTGGCAGGATTGGTACAACAAGGTCGGTTCGGAGATGAACCGAATTTAATGTAGCCGCATAGCATAGCGTAACCGTATATCATAACGTGACCGCATAGCATAACGTGACCGCATATCGCAGCGATGATTGAGGGCGGGTGCTCCGGGCCGACGGCATTGCCGGGCGGCTTTCGGACACCCGCCTTGTTCTCGGGCGAGATTCGGACACCACAAGGGTTCTCGGGCGAGATCCGGACGCTCGGAGGCCCAAATCTGTCCAGATATTGCCCGACAACGTCCCGGACGTCCAAAAGTCGCCCGAGAACGTCCCCTTGTCCGAATGTCGCCCGAGAACCCCTGCGGTGTCCGAATGCTGCCCCGGAACGGACCCGGCGTACAGATCTCACCCGAGAACGTACCCAGCGTCCGAATATCGCCCGAAACCCCTGCGGTGCCCGAAAGCCGCCCGGCAGTGCACGCGCCTCTACGACACGTACTCCTCGATCACCGAGCCATCATCGGGGTCCACGACCCCCACGCGCACACCCATGCTCGAGATATCCTGACCGTTCTCGAGCAAGAGTAGATGACCGTTCATCGCCGCCATCCTGGGGTTGTAGTAATCGAGATTCGTACGCACCGTCTCGGTTTCGCCCGAAGCAAGCGAAACGCGCACGAGGTCCCATGTCGAGGCATCGTACGTCCCCCGCTCGTACCGCATGAGATACGCCGCGCCATCGTACAGCGTGAGCAAATCGGCGTTCTCATTCGAATCGGTGCGGTACAGCACCTCGCAATCGCCCGTCTCGATATCGATCGACAGCAGTCGACGCATTTCCCCGCCGTTCACATAATCCATGCAGTACAGCTTGTTGCCATTTATGGCGAGCGAAGAGATGGTCGCACCGTCCTCCTCATATAACTGCTTTGCGCTGCTCCCGTCGATGCTTCGCACGTAGACCGAAGAATGCGAATCGCTGGCAGATGAGCCATAGCTATACTCGGTGTAGAAGATATGATCCGGGGTGATGAGCGGCGTCCCGCCCGACCAGTCATCGAGGCTGCAGACGGTCTGCTCGTCTTCACCAGCAGCATCGGTCGACATGATGTTGATCGTCGATGCATCGTATTCGAAGCTGGTGGAAACGACACCGAAGTACGCGCGACCATCATAGGCGTAGAGCCCGTTGATCCAGCGGTTCGTCTCGCTATCGGGCTGCGCGCGATACACGCTATGGTCGTCCGAGCCGTCCGCTTTGACGCTCCTGACCTCGTAATACGAGCTCGAGGCCTGCATCTCGCTACGCATAATGCAGTAGAAGACATCATCTCCCGTGACCGCGATGTTCATCACATAGAACTCTGGCATCTCGTAGCCGTTCTCGTTCGTCGTGGGAACCAAGAGGACTTTCTCGACGTCCGAGCCACCGGGTTTGGCACGGCAGATCGCCATAAGGGTCGAACTGTAGAAATAATCGTAACCGTCCGCGCTCGCCGTCGCGCCGTACGTGAGCGACGTGTTGGTAGCGGTCTCCTGGTAGCTCGGCTCGCCACTGCCGAACAGGCGCGGGATGATGAGCGCCGCGGCCACGGCGATCACCACGATAGCGGCAACGCCCGCGACGATTAATGGGATGTTGCTCTTCCTACGCGCGCGGGCCGCAGTGCCTGGCACCACAGCGCGCGTTTGCGAAGCTGGCTGTGCATACGCAGGCGCAGGTGCCTGGTGAGGTTGGCCTGGATGCAAACGGTCGTCGGCCGACTGAGATTGATCTTGCTGCGGCCACTGCACCGGTTGGGGCTGGCCCACCTGTTGCGGCACCTGAGGGAGCGGCGCTCCACACGATACGCAGAAGCGCGCCTCGTTCATGTTCTCGGCTCCGCACTTCGGACAAAACATAGTTGCACCCCCGATGCATCCGCCCTGAGCCTTGCCAAGACCCGCACGGGTTGCTCGGCGTGGCCCCCGTCACCGGCCTTGCGCACATTGTACTCTGAGGCGCACTCCCGGTGACCATTGAGCAACCGCCAAGCTGTATGAGCGGTGCAAAATGAACGGCACGGAGCCTGCTTGCCGGGCGAGATTTGGACACGGCGGTGGTTCTCGAGCGACTTTTGGACACGGCGAGGGTTCACGGGCGAGATCCGGACGCTCAGAGACCCAAATCTGTCCAGATCCCGCCCGAGAACGCACCTGGCACTCGAATCTCGCCCGGCTACGCCACCGCGGACTTGGGCTTCGGGCGAATGGCACCGCGATCGCAGCGGTTGCCCCAGGAATCGATAAGATCCTGGTCGCGATACACGCACACAATCTCGCAATGGTTAGCGCAATGCCCGCACACGACCTCTCGCGTGCGGAACTCGAAATCGTCGATGTTGAACATGAAGGGCTCGCTCCGCAGCACCGGGGCATCACGTCGATCTCCGGGGAGCACCCCGCGCTCTTGAAAAGCGCGCGGGGTGCCGATGCGCCTGATATCGGCAAGGTCGGCGCGCTGGCCAAACTCCAGCCTCGCGGTTTCCTCCCAACGAAATTCGCAAAGTGCTATCGTGCGCACAACAAATTGCTTGGATTGACGTTTCGTCGGTAATGTCAATTAGGCAAATAGGCTCGCGATCACACCGACTGCAAAAGCAAAAACAAGGTAGATGCAAAAATTCCGAGCATCTCGCCGGCGCGGGCGGGCGGCAAGGCGCGGCGCCACGCAGGCAAGGCTCCTACGGTCGACCATGAGGTACAGAATGCCGAGCACGATCGGCAGGCAAAGACCATAGGTGATGTACGCTGCATACCAGAAGGGATACATCTGCCCGTTGATGGGTCCACCCACCTGCTGAGTAGCGATGGCGATGAAAAGCAGCGCGACGAGCGCGAGCAGGATATTCCACGCATGCCCCATCGCGACCGTATGCATGCGTCGCGCGAACGCTCGCATGCGTTTCGCAAGGTCCGCGGTCGCCCGAAGCCGTTGCCGTGGCGATGATGCTTGAGATGAAGCAAGCGAGCCCGTGTTCGGGGCTGTGTGGTTGCCGCCCGCGAAGCTGCTCGCTTCCGGGGCCGTGCGGTTGCCGCCCGCGAAGCTGCTCGCTGCTGGGGCCGTTCGGCTCTCGCCCGCAGCACCGCTCGCTGCCGGGTTGGCGCGGCTCTCCCCAACACCGCTCATCGCCGCGCCTGCCTCATCAAACGCGGCGAGATCGTTGTGTGCCGTGCGCTCGCTGAAAACTATGTGCTCACCAGAAACGGCCTGCCCTCCCCGCGCGCCGCACCGGGCGAACGCGGTGCAGAATGCCTCGGCGCTCGCAAAGCGACGTCCCGGATCGAACGACGTTGCCTGCAGAATCGCATCGGCATACGGCCCCGTCACGCCTGCATGCGCCAAAGACTCCGCACTCGGCTGCCCGTGGGCCTCTTCGCCCGTAATGCAGAAGAAGGCGATCATGCCGAGCGCATAGATGTCGCTCCGCACGCTCGTCTGCCCAAAGCCATACTGCTCAGGCGGAGCATACGATCGCGTGCCAAACCGAACGGTATCCGCAGCTGCCCCCTCGCGATACCGCCGTGCGATGCCGAAGTCGATGAGCGTCGCGGAAAGCCCTGAAGGACCCTCAGACACGATGATGTTCGCCGGCTTGAGGTCTCGATGGACGACAGGGGGATCAAAGGCCTTATGGAGCTCCGCCACAGCCGCACACACCGCAGGAACCACGCTCAGCGAAAGCTCGAGCGAGGGGCCCGCCTCGTTTACGAAGGCGTCGAGGGTCTCGCCCGGTATGAACTCGGACACCACGACGAGCTCTCTACCCGTTTTATAGCATTCAACGATTCTGGGCACGTGGGCAAACCGCGCACCGGAGCACTGGGCTTCGTAGAGCTCCTGATACGCCGTGCCCACACCGAGGGAAAGATCGATGCGCTTGCGCACGAAGGGGCCGAGCGTCGCCCCGTTCGCCCCTTCGAACTGCACGAGCTCCGTGATGGTTCCCGCCTGACCAGCGACGGAGGGATCTGCGCCCATTCGCGCTGCCGCGCCCAGCGGACGCACCACGCGATAGCAGTCTTCGCGCGCAACAGCGGCGAGGTAAGCGCCCAGTTCGTCGCGCTCAGCCGCGCGCCCCGATTCGGGCCGAGAGTCGCTGCCAGTTGGAATGTCGTGCGGTTTGTTCATGGGTCCATCGTACCAAAGGAAATGGCGCTCGAATATCTATGGAGGCGCTGATTCCATCGTCAAGAGCGATCGGAATTTCAGCTTTTGGGCACTCTGGAGCAAAGGGCCCGAGTAGCCATGCCGTATCCGGGAGAACGCCGGTCGCCTGAGCTGCGCCTTTTTCTCACCCTCTTTCGCCCGTACCCGCCCGCCGCGTCAGAAAGTGCCCAAAAGCTGAAATCGCAATCGGGCGGATGGCTTCGGCGTCAAAACGTACGTCAAACAGCCGGCATCTCCCTAGCTTACGAGCGTCTCCTCGCCGAAGCGGTAAAGCTCTTCATCGGTACGGGTAAGGCCCATACCACGGTCGATGCAAAAGAGGATGATGGCGTCACGCCGGTCCTTGCAGTAGAGCTCGTTTGCGCCGGCCGCCTTGAGCAGCCGGTTGGTCTCGACCAAATCGCACCCGAGCGCGAAGGCGAGCTGCAGCACCTTATCGCGCGTGGGGTTGCGCTGCCCCTTGAAGATCTGATAGCCGAAGGTCTCATTGATACCAGCCTCGCGCACCACATCCGCGCGGCGAAGGCCCTTCTCGGCAAGCAGCTGGTTCAGGTACTCGGAAAGCGTTCGATGGCCGATGTTATATGCCTCGGTAAACTCAACGGGGCTCGAAGCGTTAAGCAGCTCATGAAGCAGCTCGTCAGTGAGGGGCTCTTCCGCAGGCGTGACTGCGGAGCCGCTCGCATGCGTGCCCGCACCCTGATACGCGCTACCCTGCGAAGCGCCCGCCTCCGAAACTCCCGCATTCATCTTCCACGCCATCGACTTCGCCCCTCGCCGCGACCGCTCCATCTCTTCCTGCCCTACCATACCCCTTCTCGCCCGTTTCTGAGCGCGCGACCGGGCACGCGTCTCACGCACCCGGTCGCGCCCACGATCCTCCGTCCGCGGGTGTAGGGTAAGCGGGCGCTTACCGTGGTCCATATAGCCGTCTTTCACCACTCGATTAGAGATTCGCGATAGCGTAATCCGCTTCTTCTTGCGTAAACTTTTCACCATATTCGGAGGTAAGTTGGTCACGAATCGCCTCGGAGGACATGCTCATCGTCTCCTGATACTCCCGAGCCTTGGCCAACGCGTTCGCATTCCAGTCTGCCTGAATGTTGTCGACGGCGTATTGGGCCTCCTCGGAAGTGAATTGCTCTCCGTACTCAGACGTCAGTTGATCGTAAATACCCTGCTTCGACATGTGCATGGTTTCACTGTAGTCCTCAGCTTTAGCAAGGGCGTTCGCATTCCAGTCCGCCTCAACATTATCGACGGCGTATTGCGCTGCCTCAGGTTCAAACTGCCCACCGTATTCAGAAATGAGCTGGTCATAGATTCCCTGCTTTGACATGTGCATAGAATCGCTGTACGTCTGCGCCTGATTGAGCGCCGAAACGTAGTCGGCCGGCACATCGGGCTCCGGGGCCTGCTCTTCGGCCGAATTCTCTTGCGTAGTTTGCTGAGCCTCAGGCTGCGCTTCCCCATCCTTGGAGTTACCGTTTCCAGCAGACCCGAATGCCGCAATCGCGACCACCACCACGATGATGATTAGGATTATCTTTCCCTTGCCCTTTTTCATGCTTTCCTCCAAATCAATTACGCAGCTACAAAACGCTGCCAAACCGCATGGCATATTCTGAGGAATCGCAGAGGCGATTTCATTAGCTGCGAGCTAAGATGGGCACCGTTTCTGCTTTACAGCACCGCGCCCCTCCAATCTGAACCTGCGCTACACTCCGCAGAGGAGAAGTCGGGAAAACCGATGCAGGGGCCGCGCCGCCAAAATCCCCTCGAATCGAGGCCGCACCGCCGCCATAGGACAAGGTTTCAACTTTTGGGCACTTTAGATGGCCCGGGCAAAGTATGGGCACTCAGAGCAAGCCTCCTACCTGGGCTTTTCGCGAGAGCTAACCCCTTGATACTTTGAGATACGTCCTGCAAGTGCCCAAAAGTTGAAAGTCGATGTATCAAGCCCCGGCACGTCGATCAAACGAGCCCCAGATACAAAACGCTGCCTTGCAAACTCGATCCACGTCGGCGGTTAAGGGGGAATGTGCATGAAACAAGCAACGCGCTGAATTCAATTGAAGCGCTTTAATTTGCCGAAGACAAGAATTCTGCCGTTTACCGAGCTATATCTTGCTAGAATTGCGGATGTAGGGTAAGTCACCAGTCACAAGGAGAGACACATGGTGAAAAAGCCAACGGTTACGGCAGCCCCTGAGGTCGTCGACTCGGTCGAGGCTTTCGAGGCCAAGCTCGCGCAGGTGCGCGAGGCCCAGAAGGTCTTTGCAACCTACACGCAAGAGCAGGTTGACGAGATCTTCTACCAGGCGGCCATGGCCGCCAACAAGGCGCGCATCCCGCTCGCCAAGCTCGCGGTCGAGGAGACCGGCCGCGGTGTGCTCGAGGACAAGGTCATCAAGAACCACTATGCCGCCGAGTACATCTACAACGCCTACAAGAACACCAAGACCTGCGGCGTCATCGAGCACGACGAAGCCTACGGCATCACCAAGGTGGCCGAGCCCATCGGCATCGTCGGCGCGGTAATCCCCACCACCAACCCCACCTCCACCGCGATCTTCAAGTGCCTCATCTGCCTGAAGACCCGCAACGCCATTATCATCTCCCCGCACCCGGCGGCTGCCCAGTGCACCATCGCCGCCGCCAAACTTGTGCTTGAGGCCGCTGTCAAGGCCGGTGCCCCCGAGGGCATCATCGGCTGGATCGACAAGCCGACGCTCGAGCTCACCAACAAGCTCATGAGCGAGGTCGACATCATCCTCGCCACCGGTGGCCCCGGCATGGTCAAGTCCGCCTACTCCTCGGGCAAGCCCGCCCTGGGCGTGGGCGCCGGCAACACCCCCGTCGTGATCGACGAGACCGCCGACATCCTGAACGCCGTGAACTCCATCATTCACTCCAAGACCTTCGACAACGGCATGATCTGCGCGTCCGAGCAGTCCGTGACCGCACTCGACTCTGTCTACGACCAGGTGAAGGCCGAGTTCCAGCGTCGTGGCTGCTACTTCGTGAAGAAGGGCAAGGAGCTCGAGGCCCTGCGCGAGGCCATGTTCAAGAACGGCGCCCTCGATCACCGCATCCCGGGCATGCCTGCCGCCAAGATCGCCGAGCTCGCCGGCATCGAGGTTCCCGCCAAGACCAAGATCCTCATCGCCGAGGTCACCTCTACCGACCCGGCCAAGGAGGAGTTCAGCCACGAGAAGCTCTCCCCCGTTCTCGCCATGTACCACGCGAAGAACTTCCAGGAGGCCGTGGACAAGGCCGAGCACCTCGTGCTCGCCGGTGGCCCGGGCCACACCGCCTCGCTCTACGTGCACCCCGCCGAGAAGGAGAAGATCGCGCTCTTCCAGGAGACCATGAAGGCCTGCCGTATCGTGATCAACACGCCTTCCAGCCAGGGCGGCATCGGTGACCTGTACAACTTCGCCATGGCGCCGTCGCTCACGCTGGGCTGCGGCTCCTGGGGTGGCAACTCCGTGTCCGAGAACGTAGGGGTGAAGCACTTGCTGAACATCAAGTCCGTGGCGGAGCGCCGCGAGAACATGCTGTGGTTCCGCGCTCCCGAGAAGGTCTACTTCAAGAAGGGCTGCACGCCCGTCGCGCTCGACGAGCTCGGCCGCGTCATGGGCAAGAAGCGCGCCTTCATCGTCACCGACCAGTTCCTGTACAAGAACGGCAACTGCAAGGCCATCGAGGCCAAGCTCGACGAGATGGGTGTCGCGCACGACGCGTTCTACGACATCCAGCCCGACCCGCGTCTGCAGGATGCCGAGCGCGGCGTTGAGCGCATGCGCCTGTTCGAGCCCGACCTGATCATCGCCGTGGGCGGCGGCTCCGCGATGGACGCCGGCAAGATCATGTGGCTCATGTACGAGCACCCCGAGGCGAACTTCGAGGATATGGCCATGGACTTCATGGACATCCGCAAGCGCGTCTACACCTTCCCCGAGATGGGCAAGAAGGCCTACTTCGTGGCCGTGCCGACCTCCTCTGGTACCGGCTCCGAGGTGACCCCGTTCGCCATCATCACCGACGCCGAGACCGGCATCAAGTGGCCGATCGCCGACTACGCGCTGCTGCCGAACATGGCCATCGTTGACGTTGACAACGCCATGACCGCGCCCAAGGGCCTCACCTGCGCTTCGGGCATCGACGTCATGACCCACGCCATCGAGTCCTTCGTCTCCATCATGTCCTCCGACTACACCAAGGGCCTCTCCATGCGCGCTGCCAAGCTCGTGTTCGAGAACCTGCCCGCGGCCTACGAGAAGGGTGCTGCCGACCCGCACGCTCGCGAGGAGATGCACAATGCCTCCTGCCTCGCCGGCATGGCCTTCGCGAACGCCTTCCTTGGCGTGAACCACTCCATGGCCCACAAGCTCGGTGCCTTCCATCACCTGCCCCACGGCCTGGCCAACGCCGTCATCCTCACTCGCGTGATGCGCTACAACGCCGCCGAGAAGCCGGTCAAGATGGGCACCTTCTCGCAGTATCAGTATCCGCACGCGCTCGCCGACTACGCCGACCTCGGCCGTTACTGCGGCTGCACCGGCAAGGACGACCGCGAGGTGTTCGAGAACTTCATCCAGAAGCTTGAGGACCTCATGGATACCATCGGCATCAAGAAGACCATTGCCGAGTACGGCGTGGACGAGAAGTACTTCCTCGAGACCCTCGACGAGATGAGCGAGCAGGCCTTCAACGACCAGTGCACCGGCGCCAACCCGCGCTACCCGCTCATCAGCGAGATCAAGGAGCTCTACCTCGACGCTTACTACGGCCGTGAGCCGCAGTCCTACGAGGCGTAAGCACTGATCGCTTCCTGAACGCATCTTCGTTCACCTAACGTTACGCGCCGTTCGCCGTCAAAGCGAGCGGCGCGTTTCGTATCTGGGTACCATTAAGTCAGGTTCACCCTAGTGAAAGGACGGTTGCGTAATGATTCTCCCTGAGACCAAGACTGAGCTTGTCCGTCGCGGCAACAAGGTCGTTTACGACCTGGGCGATAAGATCGCCAAGGTGTTCAACGAGACCAAGCCCGTCTCCGACGTGTTCAACGAGGCGCTGAACCTCGCCCGCATTAACGAATGCGGAATCCGCTCGCCGAAGGCACTCGAGGTCACCAAGCTCGAAGGCGATGAAGCCGGCTGGGCGCTCATCACCACCAAGGTTCCCGGCGTCACCCTCGCCGAGAAGATCGAGGCCGAGCCCCAGCGTTTTGGCGAGTACCTTGAGCAGTTCGTCGATCTGCAGATCGAGATTCACGGGTACACGTCTCCCCTCCTCAACCGCCAGGGTGACAAGTACGCCCGCATGATTAACTCGCTCGAGGCGATCAATGCGACCACGCGCTACAACCTTCTCGAGCGCCTCGATGGCCTCAAGAAGGGCACCGCGGTGTGCCACGGCGATTTCAACCCCTCGAATGTGATCGTGAGCGAAGACGGCACGCTCTCGGTGTGCGACTGGGCGCATGCTACCCAGGGCGCTCCCGCGGCAGACGTCGCCATGACCTATCTGCTCTTCTCGCTGACGAGCAAGGAGCAGGCGGAGGCTTACCTCGATACGTACTGCGAGCGCGCCGACATGGCCAAGCAGATCGTGCGTCAGTGGCTGCCCGTCATCGCCGCCTCCGAGCTCGCGCGCAAGCGCAAGGTTAACGAGGAGTTCCTGATGAGCTGGGTTGATGTGTTCGATTACCAGTAAGGCGTAAGCTCCCAACGGAAGCCCCGCTTCCCTCTTCGCTGGTCCTCGGAACACGGCTTTGCCGTGTTCCTGCGGAATCGCTCAGAGGGAAGCGGGGCTTCCTGCGTTTACGGCTGGAATCTCAGCGGATGGGGCCGCGGCGTTATTGGGCGGCATCGCTGCGCTCGCCGCGTGCAGGGGCGGGGGGCATCGCTGCGCTTGCCCCCCCAAGAACGATTTCTGTTGGGTAAGGATTGCATAATTCGTGCGTTAAGCGATTGTTATTTGCGTTGTTTTGAATAAGCATTCAGATGGACGGAAACGGCGCTGGTTTCATATCCAAATTTGCGCTAAATCGGTCCTTCTTCCTTGCATTTAGGGGTGTCTATTCTCAACCGTGCTGGCAGAGCGGGTTACGGCAAGCCTTATACCAGGCGTGCTAGAGAAACGCACCGACAAAATCCATGATGAATAACCGGTTTAGCGCAAATTTGGTTAGCGGGGCTGGCGAGAGGGGGTCACTAAACCGGAAAGCCGGCTGATCAAGCACCAGCGAAGTAGCCTTTGAAGGCCCAGGCGGCAATGACGCCCTCGTGGCACTTAATGGCAGCGTCGTCTGAGTCGATCACGTTGGAAACTCCAAGATCAGAAAGGAGCGCGACGCGCTTGTGATCGAGGTTCCAGCGCATACCCCGCTCGGAGACGACCGCCTCCACTGAAAGGGGGATGAACGTGAATCGCTCATCGAGATGGCCGGCAAGTTCCCAGCAATCCCCCGCCTTGAGGATATGCTGCACAAACGAATCTTCCCAGACTTCAACGTACCCACTATATGCAGCGAGGCGGCCGAGCACTGCGAGGGCATGATCGGGCGCGCCACCCGACATGCATGTACACCGCAGGTTGGCATCGGGCCAGCGGCGGGCAACCTCGGCGAGGGCCAACCCCAGATCGGTATCGTCTTTATGGGGGTCGTAGCGCACCACATCGAAGCTGTGGGCAAGGTGCTCCCCCGCTACATCAACGGGAGCTTGGGAGGCATCCGACTCAACGGCGCCCTCGGCAGCTCGAACGAGCTCGGCGCCGGCAGGGCTCACCGAATCAGCGTCTCCGCAGAAAAGATCGCACCTTATACCCGCTGCAAGCAGGGCATCAAGCCCGCGGTCGATTGCAATGACGGCAGAGCAATCTTTCGCCGCACACCGCAGAGTATCGCCAGAAGAGGGTTCGGGAGATCCTCCCACGAGCAGGACACGGTGCGTCATGAGCGCCCTTCCGCATCAAGGGAGAGGCTGCCACCCACATGAGAGGAAACCGGGTATTCCGCAATGCGTTTCAGCGAAAGCTCCTTGAATGAATCAATTGCGATATCCGCAAGGGAGAACACCTCTTCACGCGTGCCGCGCCCAGCGGGGTCAAAGATGCCTACCGTGTTGTAGCCCGCACGGCCCGCGCTGCGCAAACCGAAGGGCGCATCCTCGAACACCCAGACATCGGAGCGGCTCACGTCGGCAAGGTTGCAGCGCTCGCAGGCGCGACGCAGGGCAAGATCGTACACATCGGGGTGCTCCTTCGAGCGACCCGCCTCACCGGTGGTTGTTACCTCGGGGAAAAACCGATCAAGCCCGTTGGCAGAAAGCCCCAGACGAACCAGATGAGCCGGCGTCGAAGTGGCAATGGCAAGAGCGATGCCCGCCTCCGATGCCGATTCGAGAAAGTCCACCACGCCGGGAAGAACCACGATGTTCTGAGAATACTCCTGCTCAAGCATGTCGTTAAAACGGTCGAGCACCTCTTTGCCGGAATTCCCAACGCCCCAGGTCTCGTGATATGCCGCGCACTCATCCTCGAATGACAGATGCTCAAACCGGGCAAAATCATCGGGCGTGGTTTCGACGCCGTACGATGCAAGCAGCTTGGGCTGGCAGCTTAGCCACATGCCCATAGAGTCGAGCAGGGTGCCGTCGCAGTCGAACACGAACACCGGGGGATACACCATAGCTCGGGCCTTCCAATCTTCGCACGGGCGCGCGGCGCCCCAGCAGGTCACAAACGCCGCCATGGTACCACACCGAGCCCGTGGCAAGGTTAGGAGACCGCAAGCATCGAGGCATATTTCAGCCAACCGCACGCCTACGAAACAATAGCTACCGCCCCTCGGCTTACCGGGTAGACAGTGCTCCTCCGGTGGTATCCTAGACACGTCCAGGTTCCACTTGCCTCTGCTCGTGGAACAGAACCAATCGTTATGCTGAGGCACTCCGGAACCCGCGACAACTCTATCGATGGCGGTACGCCGCCCTGACGATTGGAAGTGCGCGTGAAGAAGAGCGAAGCGACCCCGAAGACGTCTGCCTCCGGCACTGCAACTTCGGCTGGTCAGGAACCGTGCCTCATCATCACCGAAAACGATAGGTATATGTTTGCCGCCGGCACCTGGCAGCGCAGCTGGGAGAAGCTCGGCGCCCACCCCGATGTCCAAGAGGGTGTGAACGGCTGGCATTTCGCCGTCTGGGCGCCCGACGTGAAATCCGTCCATGTAGTGGGCGACTTCAACGATTGGAACCCCACGGCGAACCCGCTCTCCCCGCTTGAATCGAGCGGCATCTGGCAGGGCTTCGTGAGCGGGCTCGTGGAAGGCGACCTCTACAAGTTCGAGATCGAGACGAACGACGGGCGCATGCTCTACAAGGCCGATCCGTATGGCTTCTACGCCGAAGATGTTCCGGGCACCGCATCGCGCCTCATGGACCTCAAAGGGTACCAGTGGGGCGACGACGCCTGGCTCGAAGAGCGCCGCGCGCACAACCACATGGAGCGCCCGCTCAACATTTACGAGGTTCATCTGGGCAGCTGGAAACGCCATGGCAACGAGCCGCAGGGCGACCCCGATGAGAACGGCAACTACCCCGGCCCCGGGGACCCCTTCCCCGCTCAGCGCGGCACCTACTACTCTTATGACGACCTCTCGGTCGAGCTCGTCGACTACGTGCGCGACATGGGCTACACCCATATCGAGGTCATGCCCGTCATGGAGCACCCCTTCGATGGCTCCTGGGGCTACCAGCCCACGGGCTACTACGCGGCGACCGCGCGCTACGGCACGCCCAAGCAGTTCATGCATTTCGTCGATGCCTGCCATGAAGCCGGCATCGGGGTGATCCTCGACTGGGTGCCCGGCGGCTTCTGTGCTAACGACGAGGGCCTCGCCACCTTCAACGGCAAGATGCTCTTCGAGCGCGAGATTCACCCGAACTGGGGAACGCATAAGTTCGATTTTGGACGCGGCGAGGTGCGCAGCTTCCTGGTCTCCAACGCCCTGTTCTGGCTCGAGAACTTCCATGCCGACGGCATCCGCATGGACGGCGTCTCGAGCATGCTTTACCTCAACTTTGGCGTGGATGATCCCGGCCAAAAGAAGTTCAACAAGTACGGCACCGAGGAAGACCTTGATGCATCGGCATTCATTCGCCAGGTCAACGCCGCCGTGGGCCGCGAATTCCCCGATGTCATGATGATTGCCGAGGAGTCGACCGCCTGGCCGCTCGTGACCTACCCGCCCGAAGAGGGCGGCCTGGGCTTCCACTACAAGTGGGACATGGGCTGGATGAACGACACCCTGCACTATATGCAGACCGATTTTCCCTGGCGCCCGGGCAACCATCGCATGCTCACCTTCTCGATGATGTACGCGTTCAACGAGAACTTCATCTTGCCGCTCTCGCACGACGAGGTTGTCAATGGCAAGTGCTCGCTCATCGGACGCATGCCGGGCGACTGGTGGCGCCAGTTCGCAGGACTCCGCACCCTCGCGTTCTACCAGGCCACGCACCCCGGCGCGCAGCTCTCGTTCATGGGCGACGAGATTGCCGAGTTCATCGAATGGCGCTACTACGAGTCCATCGAATGGTTCCTCACGGAACAGTTCGCCACGCACGCGCGGCACCAGCAGTTCATCAAGGCGCTCAACCACCTCTATAAGAACGAGCCCGCGTTCTGGGAGCGCTCCTACACCGACGACGGCTTCTCGTGGATCGACGCCGATAACTCCCAGCAATCCATCATCACCTTCGTGCGCCGCGGCGAAGATCCGGCGAACGACCTCGTCGTGGTGATCAACTTCGATCCGGCCTCCTACGAGCAGTTCCACCTTGGCGTGCCGAGCGAGGGCGAGTGGGAGGTCATCTTCAACTCCGACGACCCCGAGTACGGCGGAAGCGGCTACACCGATAACGAGTCCTATATGAGCGTCCCGTACCCGTGGAACGGCCGCGAAAACTCGCTCACCATCGCGCTTCCCGGGCTTTCCGGCCTCGTGCTCAAGCGCGTGGGGCCGAGCACCTTCGTGCCACCCGCGCCGAAGCGCCGCTTGACCGCCTACACCGAGGCGCCGATCACCGACCCGAGCGCCGCGCCCACCAAGAAGCCGGCACCCAAGCGCTCGGCAGCAGCCGCGAAGACCACTGCCACGAAGGCCTCTACGGCCAAGAAGACCACGGCGAAATCGGCTACCAAGACTTCTGCTGCCAAGGCTTCGGCCGCGAAATCTTCGGCGGCGAAGACCACGGCCACGAAGACCGCTACGAAGACGACTAAATCGGCTTCCACCAAGAAGACGACCGCGGCGAAGACTACGGCCTCGTCTGCCAAGAAGAAGACGGCTACCGCCGCTTCGACGAGCAAGGCGGGATCAAAGTCCGCCGCTAAGAAGACCTCTACCCCAGACTCCGCGAAGTAGGAGGCAGGGGATCCCAAAGGGGACATATCTGACCGCGTACCGCACGGTACAGCATTGGAAAGGAACGTATGAATACCGTTTTCGAAAGCAAAGAGGAGTTCATCAAGCTCTACGAGTCGTCGGTGATGTCGCTCTCGGGCAAACCGTTCGAGGATACGAGCGACATCGATCGCTTCGACGCGCTCGTAAAGCTCATCGCCTCCAAATCGCGCGCCATCCAGACCGAGACCGAGGAGCGCGTGAAGGAAACCGGCCAAAAGCGCGTCTACTATTTCTCAATCGAGTTCCTGATTGGTCGCCTGCTCGATAACTACCTGCTGAACCTTGGCATCCGTGACCTTGTGAAGGACGGCCTGGCCGAGCTTGGGTGCGACCTCGACGCGCTCGAGGAGTACGAGCCCGATCCGGCGCTCGGCAATGGCGGCTTGGGCCGCCTCGCCGCCTGCTTCCTCGACTCCATGGCGCACGAGGGCATCGCGGGCTACGGCAACGGCATGCGCTATCGCTACGGCCTCTTCAAGCAGGAGATCGTGAACGGTGCCCAGCACGAGACTACCGACGAATGGCTCTCCCACGGCTACCCCTGGGAGGTTCGCCGCCCGGACAAGGCCGTCCGCATCGGCTTCGGCGGCCATGTCGAGCAGTATGAGCGCGACGGACGCATGTGCTTCCGCACCGTGGATACCGAGGACGTGCTCGCTGTGCCGTACGACATTCCCGTGGTCGGTTACGGCGGAAAGACGGTGAACAAGCTTCGCGTCTGGAGCGCCGAGCCCGTTGAGGAGGTCTTCGACCTGGAGGCCTTCAACCGCGGCGACTATGCCGACGCCGACCGTCACCGCGCCGAAGCTGAGGCCATCAGCGCCATCCTCTACCCCAACGACGCGGGCGAGCACGGACGGCTCCTCCGTCTTAAGCAGGAGTACCTCTTCGTTTCTGCCGGCATCTCCAGCGTGCTCGACACCTTCCGCAGCGAGCACGGCAGCAATTGGCAGCTGCTCCCCGAGTATGTAGCCATCCACACCAACGACACCCACCCGGCCATGTGCGGCCCCGAGCTCATGCGCGTCCTCATCGACGAGGAGGGCCTTGAGTGGGACGAGGCATGGGACATCACCACGAGGACCATCTCCTACACCAACCACACGATTCTGCCCGAGGCGCTCGAGAAGTGGCCCATCAGCACCTTCTCCAAGCTGCTTCCGCGCCTCTACCAGGTGATCGACGAGATCAGCCGCCGCTATCGCGACAGCTTCGACCGTTCAGCGAGCGACTGGCAGGACCGCCTGCGCGCCACCGCCATCCTCTGGGACGGCGAGGTCCGCATGGCCAACCTTTCCGTGATCTGCAGCCACTCCGTGAACGGCGTGGCCAAGCTCCACACCGATATCTTGGAGCGCGAGACCCTGAAGGACTTCTACGCGCTCACGCCGCAGAAGTTCAACAACAAGACGAACGGCATCTCGCACCGCCGCTTCCTCGCAGAGGCGAACCCTGCCTATGCCAAGCTCATCAGCGATGCCATCGGCACGGGATGGCTCGACAACGCCGACGAGCTCGCCAAGCTCGCCGAGTTTGAAAACGATCCCGCGTTCTTGGAGCAGGTTGGTGCCGCCAAGCACGCCAACAAGGTGCGCCTGGCCAACTACGTCAAGCGCGAGTGCGGCCTCGACATCGACCCCAACTCCATCTTCGACGTCCAGGTAAAGCGCTTCCACGCCTACAAGCGCCAGCTCCTGAACATCTTCAAGGTGATGGACATCTACAACCGCCGCCTCACGGACCCCAACTTCCGCGTGGCGCCCACAACGTTCATCTTCTCGGGCAAGGCAGCTTCGAGCTATGCCTTCGCCAAGGAGACGATCCGTCTCATCAACTCCGTTGCCGACGTCATCAACAACGACAGCCGCGTGAACAATGTCATGAAGGTTTGCTTCATCCCCAACTTCCGCGTGTCGAACGCCCAGCTCATCTACCCTGCCGCCGAGATTTCTGAGCAGATTTCGACCGCTGGTATGGAGGCCTCGGGCACCTCGAACATGAAGCTCATGATGAACGGCGCCATCACCCTCGGCACGATGGACGGCGCGAACATCGAGATCGTGAACCTCGCCGGCCGCGAGAACGAGAAGATCTTCGGCCTCACCGCTCCCGAGGTTGACGAGCTCCGCGCGAGCGGCATGCATTTCGCTTGGGACATGTACAACGCCGACCCCGAGCGGCTGGGCCGCGTGATCGACGAGCTCACCGACAACACCTTCGCCGCGCTCTCCGGCGACTTCGGCAGCATCCACAACGAGCTCATGAGCGGCAACGACCACGACTTCGTGATGAAGGACTTCAACTCCTACGTGCAGGCATGGGAAGAGCTCACGGCGAGCTACAGCGACCATGCAGCATGGAACAAGATGGCGCTGCACAACACCGCGTCCTCGGGCTGGTTCTCAAGCGACCGCACGATCCGCGAGTACCGCGACGAGATCTGGGGAGCGTGATGCCCGCGAACGTATAGGAGCCGACCGTGCCCTCCTCGCGGGCCTAAACGCGGGGCTGGAAAGGATTAGGACCATTTAGAAGGAGAACAGATGAGCAAAAAAGAATGCATCGCCATGCTCCTCGCTGGAGGACAGGGATCGAGGCTCGGGGCGCTCACATCGAAGATCGCGAAACCCGCGGTCTCATTCGGGGGGAAGTATCGCATCATCGACTTCACGCTGTCCAACTGCGCGAACTCCGGCATCGACACCGTCGGCGTGCTCACCCAGTATCGTCCCTATCAGCTTCATGCCTACCTCGGTTCCGGTGCTGCCTGGGACCTCGACGAGCTGGGCGCCGGCGTATCCATCCTGCCCCCGTACGCCACGCAGGAAGGTGGCGCGTGGTACGCGGGCACTGCCGATGCCGTGACGCAGAACCTCGACTACATCAAGTCTCACGACCCTGAGTACGTGATGATCCTTTCCGGCGACGCGCTCTATCGCATGGACTATCGCGCCATGCTCGATGCGCACATCGCCAACCAGGCCGACCTCACGATCGCGGTCATGCCCGTGCCCTGGGAGGAGGCCAGCCGCTTCGGCATCCTGACCGCCGACGAGGACGGCCGCATCACCAAGTTCACCGAGAAGCCCGAGAAGCCCGATTCGAACCTCGCGTCCATGGGCATCTACATCTTCACGGCGGACTACCTCATCAAGACCCTTGAGGACGATGCCACCGACCCGCGCTCGAGCCACGACTTCGGCGGCGACATCATCCCCGGCGCGCTGGCCGCGGGCAAGCGCCTGTTCGTCCACGAGTTCCACGGCTTCTGGCGCGACGTCGGCACCATCGCAAGCTACCACGAGACCTCGATGGACCTTCTCGGCCAGAACCCCGCATTCGACCTCTTCGACAACACGACGCCGGTCATGTCGAATGACACGACGCGCCCGCCGCACTACATCGGGCCCGACGGCCGCGTTGACGACTGCCTCATCTCTAACGGCTGCAAGATCCTGGGCACCGCCCGCCATTCCATCATCTCCACCGACGCGGTCATCGAGGAGCGCGCCGTGGTCGAGGACTCCGTGCTTCTGCCCGGTGCCGTCGTGAAGTGCGGCGCCCATGTGAGCCGCGCCATCCTGGGCGAGAACGCCGTGGTCGAAGAGGGCGTGAAGCTCGGATCCGTCGATACAACGAAGGACACCGCCGTCGTTGGAAACGACGTGGTGATCGGGAAGGGGGAATGATCCGATGATCAACCATAAGGCCATCGGCTACATCACTGCCAACTACGCGAGCGAGGCCACGAGCGTGCTGCTCGACTCGCGCCCCATCGCGTCCATCCCGTTCATCGGGCGTTACCGCTTGATCGACTTCCCGCTCTCCAACATGGCGAACGCCGGCATCAAGACCGTCGGCCTCGTGATGCCCGGTAACTACCGCTCCATCATCGACCATGTGGGCCACGGCAAGGAGTGGATGCTCGACCGCAAGAAGGGCGGCCTCTTCCCTGTCCCCGGCTCCCCCTTCGGTGGAACCAAGCGCGGCCGTCGCTTCCTGCTGCGCGACATCATCGCCAACAAGGAGCTCTTCACCCGCGCCCAGGAGCCCTATGTGGTCATGATGGGCTCGAACATCATCTTCAACCTCGAGCTCGACGAGATCATCGCCGCCCACGAGCGCTCCGGCGCGGGCATCACCATGGTCTACGTCAAGGCTGAGCGCAGCCAGACCGACTGCACTTCGCTCATCATCGGCGACGCGGGCCGCGTGAGCCACGTGAAGCTCGGCTGCGAATACGGTGACAACAAGTTCCTCGACTGCTTCGTCATCAACCGCGACCTCCTGCTGCAGATCATCGACCGCTATGCCACGTCGGACTACCTCGATGTCTTCGAGGCGACCGAGCCCGACTTCTCGCTCATCGATATGTGCAGCTACGAGTTCAAGGGCCTCGCGATGGGTATCTTCGACGAGAAGACCTATTACGAGCGCAGCATGGAGCTGCTGAACCCCGTCGCGTCCGACCAGCTCTTCCGTCGCGACCGCCCGATTCTTACCAAGGCCCACGACGCGCCCCCGGCGAAGTACTCGACCGGCAGCAATGCCACGAACTCCCTCATCTCCGCCGGCTGCAAGATCATGGGCACCGTGCGCAACTCCATCTTGGCGCGCGGCGTCGTGGTCGAGAGCGGTGCCAGCGTCCAGGACAGCATCATCATGCAGTCCTGCGTCATCAAGAGCGGCGCACGCATTGAGCGCGCCATCATCGATAAAGACAACACCGTGCCTTCGAACACGGTGGTGTGCGGCACGCCCGATGATATCCTCGTCGTTGGTAAAGGGCAGATGAACTAACCGACGACCCCCGTGCATACGAGGTATCATTAGAACCGCCGCTCGGGCATCCCGGGCGGCGGTTTGCGAAACCCGGCACCGTGCCGGAACGCAGCAGCCCTTTTGGGCGAGAGTTGGGAGAATAGCATGTCAGATAAAAAGATGCAGGTGGTGTTCGCCTCTGCGGAGGCGGCCCCGTTCGTCAAGACCGGTGGCCTGGGCGATGTCGCGGGATCGCTGCCCCGCGCGCTCGTAGCCGCCGGCGCCGACGTGATCGTCATGGTGCCCAAATACGGCACCATCGCCTCTGAGTACACCGACCGCATGGAGCACGTCGCCGATTTCTACGTGAGCCTTGGTTGGCGGAACGAGTACTGCGGCCTGGAGCGCCTGGTCATTGACGGCGTTACCTACCTCTTCATCGATAACGAGCGCTACTTCAAGCGCGACTACCCCTATGGCTTCTTCGATGACGGCGAGCGTTTCGCCTTCTTCTCGAAGGCCGTTACCGAGAGCCTGCAGCACCTGCCCGAGGGCTTCCAGTGCGATGTGCTCCATTGCAACGACTGGCACACCGCCCTCGCACCGGTGTTCCTCCGCGAGTTCTACCAGGGGCTCCCGCTGTACGAGCGCGTGAAGACCGTGTTCTCGATCCATAACATCGCATTCCAGGGACAGTATGCCGACACCATCTTGAACGACATCCTCGGCATGGCGCACATCCCCAACGCCGCGCGCCAGCTTCGCTGCGACGAGCGCTCGATCAACTACATGCAGGGCGCGCTCGATTACTCCGATGCCATCACCACGGTAAGCCCGAGCTATGCATGGGAGATCCAGACGCCTGAATACGGCGAGGGACTCGATGGGATCCTGCGCCGTCGCTCGAACGTGCTCTCCGGCATTCTGAACGGTATCGACACCGATGCCTGGAACCCGGCGACCGACCCGATGATCCACGTCAACTACTCCGCGGCCGATATGTCGGGCAAGAAGGCCTGCAAGGCCGCTCTCCAGGAAGAGCTCGGCCTCGAGGTGCGCGACGACCGCCCGCTCATGGTCATGGTCACGCGCCTCACCCGCCAGAAGGGCATGGACCTCGTCACGTACGCGCTCGACCGCATCCTTTCCGGTGGCGTGCAGGTGGCCGTGCTCGGCACCGGCGATTATGAGGAGCCGATGCGCTACTTCGCCAATAAGTATCCGGGCACCTGCGCTGCGCGCATTACGTTCGACAACGCCCTCTCGCATCGCATGTATGCTGGCGCCGACATGTTCCTCATGCCGTCGCTCTTCGAGCCGTGCGGCCTCTCGCAGATGATCGCCATGCGCTACGGCACCCTGCCCGTGGTGCGTGAGACAGGCGGTCTCCGCGACACCGTGGCCCCCTACAACCAGTTCACCGGCGAAGGCACGGGCTTCACGTTCGCGAACTTCAACGGCGACGAGATGGGCGACGCGGTGTTCCGCGGGGCACGCCTGTACTGGGACGACCACGCAGCATGGGATCACCTGGTGCAAAACGCCATGGCAGCCGATTTTAGCTGGGTCCGCTCTGCCGATGAGTACATGAACCTCTACCATAATCTGCACCCCGAAATCGACATCACGAAGCCTGAGCCCGTGGTTGCAAAGCCCGAGCCCGCCGAGCCCACGGCTGCTGAGGCAGAGCCCGCCGCGGCACCGGCACCGGAGGCAGTGGTAACGAAGGCTGAACCCGCGCCGAAGGCCGAGCAAGCTGCCGAGCCCGTTGATGACGCCAAGGCAGAGGCTCCGGCAAAGGCCGAGGAGCCGGCATCGAAGGCCGAGCCTGTCGCTGAGCCAGCCAAGAAGACTGCCGCGAAGAAGACCACCGCATCCAAGACCGCCGCGAAGAAACCGGCGGCGCGCAAGACGGCAGCAACGAAGTCGACCGCTACGAAGGCTGCCGAAAAGCCTGCCGCGAAGGCAACGGCCACCAAGCCCGCAGCATCCAAGGCTGCCGCCACCAAGCCCGCGGCATCCAAGGCTGCCGCCACCAAGGCCGCAGCATCCAAGGCTGCCGCCACCAAGGCCGCGGCATCTATGACCACGGAGGCCAAGGCCACGGCAACTAAGGCAACAGCCGCAAAGACCACAGCCAAGAAGCCGTCCACCGCATCGGCGACCAAGACTGCCGCCAAGTCGACCGCCACGAAGGCCGCTCCCGCCAAGGCCGCCGCTTCGAAGACGGCAGCGGATAAGCCCGCTACCGCAGCCGCAACCGCCCCGAAGGCCACTTCGACCAAGACGGCCCCGAAGGCCGCCGCAGCGAAGACGGCACCAGCCAAGGCAAGCACCTCGAAGGCAACCACCTCATCGGCAGCAAAGGCGACCGCAAAGTCCGCGGCCCCCAAGGCGACGGCAGCAAAAGCAGCGGCACCGAAGGCCGCCGCGCAGGATTCCTCCGCCGCGACGCCAGCTGATAAGCCGGCCCCTAAGGCAAAGAGCGTTTCCGCAGCTAAGCGCACGACGCGCAAACGCTAGCGCGCTTCCACAGCCTCTACAGGGAAGGCGGGCAGGCACCAGGGTGCTTGCCCGCCTTTTACTTGCATAGAAAACCTGATTACCCGGCGGATGCAGCGAATGTACTACCAAATGGCATGATAGCGCCTATAATTAAGAAGTTTGTCTGCTACTTGGACCGCCATCTCCTCCCCAAAAGGACGGTGGTACAAGAGCTCGTCATGATCGGACTTCTATGAGACTCATTCACAACAGCCGCCTCCCGCAGTTCCGCTCCCCCTTCGGCGCCGTCGAGAAGGGAACGAATGTCACCCTCTCGGTGCTCGTCGAGGATGCCGAACCGCGCACCATCTTCATCGATCTGCGCGTCTGGATCGATGGGAAGGGCGAGACGATCATCCCCCTGAGCCATGAGGCCGACGGCATCTTCACCGTCACCCTACCCTGCCCCGAGCCCGCGCTCATGTGGTACCGCTTCAATGTGACGGCGACGTTCGAGGACTCAACCCGTACCCTCTACCTCGGCGCACCCGAGGGCCGCACGGGGGGCGAGGGCGCCACGTACACCTACCCTGAGTGCCCGTCATTCCAGCTTACCGTCTATAAGCACCGCGCCATCCGCCCCAGCTGGTACGAACGCGGCATGGTCTACCAGATCTTCCCCGACCGCTATCGCCGAGACGCTGCGTGGCGGGAACGCTGCGAGCGCGTGCTTGAACAACCCAAAGCGGGCATTCCGCGCCGTATCGTCGAAGACTGGGACGAGCCTCCCTGCTATGAGCGCGCAGAAGACGGCTCCATCGCAAGCTGGGATTTCTATGGCGGCTCCCTAAAGGGCATCACCGCGGACCTTGACCGGCTCGCCGAGATGGGCATCACCGCCATCTACCTCAATCCCATCTTCGAGGCGGCAAGCAACCATCGCTACGACACCGCCGACTACCTCAAGATCGACCCGATGCTCGGCACTGAGGATGATTTCCGCGAACTCTGCGAAGAAGCCGGTACGCGCGGCATCTCAATCATCCTCGACGGCGTATTCAACCACACGGGCGATGATTCCGTCTATTTCAACCGCTATGGCAACTATCCTGAGCCGGGTGCCTGGCAGGGCGAGGGCTCGCGCTGGAAAGACGCATACCATCTCAACGAGGACGGAACCTATGCGAGCTGGTGGGGCATCGGCAACATGCCGGCGCTGAACCAAGATTCGCTCGCCGTTCGCAACCTCCTCCTTGGTGAAAACGGGGTCATCCGCCGCTGGACGCGCGCCGGCGCACGCGGCTGGCGCCTCGATGTGGCCGACGAGCTGCAAGAGTCGCTCATCTCGGATATCCGCCGCGTGCTCCTTGAGGAAAAGCCCGATGGAGTGCTTATCGGCGAGGTCTGGGAGGATGCCTCCAACAAGATCAGCTACGGCTATCCGCGCCACTACCTGCTTGGCAACGAGCTCGATTCGGCGATGAACTACCCGTTCCGAGACATGGTGCTCAACTTCCTGCTGGGCCATGCCGGCGTCGCAGACGCCGTCGAGGCCATCGAGAGCCTGCGCGAGAACTACCCCCGCGAGGCGCTCGCGTGCTGCCTCAACCTCTTGGGCAGCCACGACCGCCCGCGCATTGCCTCGCTGCTCGGCGGCGGCCCCGACGAGAGCAAGCTCCCTGAGGAAGAGCGCGGCCGGTGGAGGCTCTCGCCCGAGTCCATGGGGCTCGCCAAGAGCCGCTTCTGGCTGGCAACGCTCATGCAGATGACCTTTCCCGGCGTTCCATCCATCTATTATGGCGATGAGTTCTGCCTCGAGGGGCTATCAGACCCCGGCAACCGCCGCACGATGCCGCTCGAGAAGGACATCCACGACCGCGACATGTTCGACATCATCCGCAACGCGTCTGCCGTGCGGCGCGCCCTTCCGTTCATGGTCGACGGGAGCATCGAGTCGTTCGTGCCCGAGGGCGCTGACGACGACGTGCTCGCCTACACGCGCCGGGGAGCTCAGGGCGAGGCCGCGACGGTGCTTATCAACCGGAGCTCGTGCGAGAGCCACACGGTGCGCGTTTCCTCCCTGGGTCCGTGCGCGACCGATATCATCTCGGGCGGCGAGCTTGCGCCTGCCGAGGATGGCATGGTTGAGTTTACGCTTTGGCCCTTCGGCTCGGCGGTAATATATTTCCACGAAGAGGAGCGCCTGCAGCTTCCCATGGAGCCCGGAGCGGGCGTGCTCTGCCACGTGACCTCCCTACCCGATAAATCGGGCAAAAAGGGCTCTCTCGGCGACGTTGCTAAGCGCTTCATCGACCATCTGAAGGCCATGGGCATGCGCTACTGGCAGCTCTTGCCGGTCAACCCCACCGACTCCTTCGGGTCGCCGTATTCCGGCCCGTCGGCCTTCGCGGGCAACATCGCGCTGCTCCCCGAAACCGAAGACGAGCTACGGCGCGATTATCGCCGCTGGCGCATGACGGGCGGATCAAAGCTCGATATGGATTTCCGCGCGTTCAAGAAGCGCCATGCGAGCTGGCTCAAACCCTATTGCGCCTTTATGGCGGTGAAAGCGCATTTCGACGACGCCCCGCGAAGCGAATGGCCGACCGAGTTCGCACGCTACGACGAAGCCTTCCTAAAGGACGATCGCTTTGCCGCAGAGGCGGAGGCGCAGGCATACCTCCAATATCGCTTCGATACCGCATGGCGCGAGATCCTTTCCTACGCCCATCAACACGGCATCGGGGTGATCGGTGATATCCCCATGTACGTCTCGGATGATTCCGCCGACGTCTGGCGCGCGCCCGAGCTCTTCAACCTCGATCGCGATGGCCGCCCGACCGAGATCGCCGGCGCGCCGCCCGATGGCCTCGCTCCCGAGGGGCAGGTCTGGGGCAATCCAACGTACCGTTGGGACCGCATGCGCGAGACCGGGTACCGTTGGTGGCTCGACCGTCTCGCCCGCGCGTGCGACCTGTACGACTATGTGCGCCTCGACCATTTCCTGGGGTTCCATAACTACTACAGCATCCCCGCCGGCATGCCGGGTAGCGCCGGGAGGTGGCTGGCAGGCCCTGGGATCGACCTCTTCCGAGCCGCGCGCGACGAGCTGGGAGCGCTTCCCTTCATTGCGGAGGACCTCGGCATCCTCACGCCGGGCGTTCGCTCGCTCATGAGCACCTGCGGTTTCCCCGGCATGGACGTGCTCGAGTTCGCCGACTACGATGTGCGAAACGGGCTGCATCCGCACCCCGGCAAGGTGTTCTACACCTCCACGCATGACACGACGACGCTCGTGGGCCATTGCGCGAGCTCGCTCGTTGCACCGGATGACGATAATGCCGCGCGCGAACTCGGGACACGGCTGGTCAAAGAGGCACTCGAGAGCGATGCGCGCGTGATCATGATGCCGCTGCAAGATGTTCTCGGCCTCGGTGACGAAGCGCGCATGAACGTACCCGGCGTCGCGAGCGGCAACTGGAGCTGGCAGGCGTGCGAGGAGGACGTTGCTCGGGCGATTGAGCCTACCGCCGCCCTCATGCGCGAGACGGGCCGCTTCGCATCGTGAGCCGAGCAGCCGTCGCCCCATCTGTTGCTAGATGAGCGATTAGGGTACAGTACCGTTGTTTGTTTGAATGCAATCCTTTCGTTGGGAGAACTATGGCACGCTATGATTACCGTTGCACCGCATGCGGTGAAGTCTTTGAAGTTGAGCACGCGATGACCGAGCGCCCCGAGGTGAGCTGCCCGAAGTGCGGTGCGAAGGCCGAGAAGGTCTTCACCGCGAGCGGCATCAAGTTCGCAGGAAGCGGCTTCTACAACACCGATCAGCGCGGAGGGAGCTCCTCGACGGAAGCGACCTCTGGATCGAGCGACAGCAGCGCATCTACAGATTCCGGCGCTTCTGCCGGCTCGTCGCATTCCTGCGAGAACTGCCCGCACAAAGACGCGTAGGCGCACCAACCCAATACGACCTGCTACCTGCGCTGGCTCACTCGTTTGTGGGCCAGCGCTTTCTTTTGCAAATCCAAACGGGTCCAACGAGCCCGTGAGCGCGCCAGATGCCCCCTGCATGCGAAAATCGCTCACGTGCATCCGGCGTGGCCAGCATGCATGGCAACGCCGGGTCGTCCGCACGGCCCCGCCAAGGCGATTTCAACTTTTGGGCACTTCAGCGGCATACGAGAAAGTATCACTCAGAAGACCGAAAGAAAACAGCAGGTAGATGGCTTGCCTTTTCGCACTTTCACGCTCGATACTCAGCAACCCCGCAATCAAGTGCCCAAAAGTTGAAAACTCGCTCCGCATGCTTCTCGCAAGAGGCATTCAGAGCGCTGAGTAGAACAATATGAAGCCCGCACAATCGCTAAACGGTTTTGCGACGGACAAACCGGGCGCAGAAATGGCCATCGAAGCTGTCGAGCGCGGGAACGGTTTGGAAGAGGCCGCGATTAGTCTCCTGGGAGCGCACGTATGCGGCCGCGTCAGCGAACTCAGGGCGCTCGAATATCGGAGCCTGCGAGACGGGCGCAAGCGCGAAGCCACGGCAAGCCTCGCTATTGAGAAAAGCATCAACCACCGCCGCGTTTTCCTGCTGGAGCACCGAGCAGGTCGCGTAGATAAGCTGCCCGCCAGGACGCACGCGCCGCGCCGCCTCGGTAAGCAGGGCAAGCTGCAAGCCGGGCATGTCGCGATCGATATCTTCAGGCAGAAGGCGCCAGGGAATCTCGGGATGGCGACGCATGGTACCCGTCCCGGTGCAGGGCGCGTCTACAAGCACGCTATCGAAGAGGTGCCGCTCCCCTGCCCGACGATCAGTTTCGGAAAGGGCGCGATCAAGGTCGCAACCGTCACCGGTGACGAAGCAGACGCCCTCGATGAGCCCTGCGCGCTCGAGGCGTCGGCGATTCAGGCGATTCTTCTTCTTTGAAAGCTCAATCGCAACAGCCGAGCGCCTCATATCGCAGCGAGTCGCTTGCGCCGCCATGACGAAGCTCTTGGTACCGCGACCCGCGCCAACCTCGAGGCAGTCGCCCGGCATCGTGGCAGCCGTCGCCACCACCTGGGCATTCAGATCGCAGACCGCAACGGCAGAACGCTTGAGCAGATCGGTATGCATAAGCTCTGAGCTGGCGACCGGCGCGATGCAGCCGGGCAGTTCGGCAACATCGGAAGCACCGACGCGCAGGCCCGCAAGGACGTCTTCTGCCGTAGCATCATGAGGGTTGAGGTGCACCGCTACGGGAGCCGGCTCAAGCTCGCAGCCAAAGAGCAGGCGAGATCGCTCGAAACCAAGCGAGGAAATGACCTCCCCCGCAAGCCATGCCGGCAGGCCCGCCGAGCGTGCAGCCGAGACCGTATCGCGCTCGGATCCCGCCGGAACATCCTCGGCGGCCAGATACACCCCGCGGTCGGCAACGATGCGACGGAGCACGGCGTTCGCGAAGCCCGCAGCGCTCTTAGCGCGGGTGCGCACGAGCTCCACACCCTGACTCACCGCCGCCCGGGGCTCAGTACCCAGATAGACGATCTCGAACGCCGCGATGCGAAGCGCCTCGCGAATGCGGGCGTTCATACGGCCGGGCTTCTCACAGTAGGTATCGATAAGCTCGTCGAGGCAGCCATAGGTTGCCACCACACCGAGCACAAGGCGGGTCGCAAGGCCGGCGTCTCGGCGGCTCAGCTCACGCAACTCCGGCGAGGCGTCGAGGCCGTCGCGGGCATAGGCTCCGCTTTCCTCAAGATCGAGCAGGATATCAAGGGCAACCCGGCGCGCGGGTGAAAGTTCCGTCACGAGAGCGTCTCCCAACTGCCCTCGCGCTCGCGCTGCCCCGCAGCCCATGAAGCAGCGTCCATCGCACGCTTTCCGTCGGGCTTGAGCTCAAGGACCTCGATGATTCCATCCGAACAGCCCATGTACAGCCGCTTATCGTGGATTGCGAATGCTCCGGCATCAAGGTTCGAGATGGCAGAGGGTGCGGGCGCTTCTTGCGCCGAGACGATTCGAGCTGCTTTGCCTGCAACGACGCAGCGAGCAGGCGCCGCATCCGAGGATGCGAGCACACGGCGCACGTTATCGCACGCGCTCGCCGCGGGGTCAAGGCGCATCTCTGCCTTGGAAATCTTTGCCGCATGGGTGACGAGCGACTCATCCTGCGCGGTCCAGGACGCGGCGCCGTCAACGATCGTGGGAAGCATCTTAGCAAGCAGGTCGCCGCCGAGCTGGCCGAGCTCCGCGGTAAGCTCGTCCGCGGTCTTACCCGGAACGCTGCACGAAGCCTGTGCGCAGTAGTCGCCCGTATCGACCCCCTGGCCGATGCGCATGATGGATACGCCCGTTTCGGCATCGCCGGCAAGAATGCAGCGCTGGATGGGAGCCGCGCCGCGCCAACGGGGCAGAAGCGACGCGTGCACGTTCACGCACCCGGCAGGAGCCATGGTGAGGACCTCGTTGGGCAGGATGCACCCGTAAGCCGCCACGCAGAACACATCGGCTTGAGCGGCACGCAGCGCCTCGAGCACCTCAGGGGTCATGCGCGCGGTCTCGAGCACGGGAAGACCGAGTTCGAGCGCCGCCTCCTTAACGGGAGAGGGTTCAAGTTTCTTGCCACGCGAGCGAACCGCATCGGGCCGCGTGACCACGAGGGCAACATCGAAGGCGGCATCGAGCGCCCTAAGCGAGGGCACAGCGAAAGCCGGCGTTCCCATGAATACGACACGCATGAGGGCTCCTTTCTCGGCAACCTCCGATTCCGTTTGCCCGGCGTTCGGGCAGTCCTCGCCGCCTCAGCATAGCTGAACCTGCTGTGGAACTCGCGGCGAGCGCACGGCTCAGGCGGCCATACGAAACTCGCACAGGAAAAAGAGAGTTACTTACTCAGTTTCGCCGGGCTTGGCTCCGCGGCGCAGTGCCTCCTGGTACTCGCGCATGGCATGCATGCGCTGGGCAGGCTCGAGTCGCTCGAACATGGTGATGCCGTGCAGGTGGTCGATTTCGTGCTGCAGGCACACGCAGAACACGCCGCCCTCGGCCTCGTAGCGCATAAGGTTCGCATCAAGGTCGTACGCCTCCACCACCACGCGGTCGGGGCGCTTGATCTCGCAGCTCACGCCCGGGATGGAAAGGCATCCTTCCGAGAAGGGCACAAGGTGGTCAGACTGCTCGACGATGACGGGATTGATGAGGACGATCGGGTCGTAATCGTCGGCCGACTCGTAGTCCGTGTCGATGACCACCATCTGCACGAGCTCGCCAATTTGCGGGGCGGCAAGGCCGACTCCGGCATTTTCGAACATCTCGCGCTTCATACGCTCGGCGAGCGCCTCGATTTCGGGCGTTATCTCTTCGATGGGCTTGCACTCCTGCCGCAAGCGCGGGTCGGGAGAAAGCACGATTCCGTTCACTTCCATGGCAACCTTCCCTATGTCGGCGCGCCGCCTGCGCGCGGTACTCTCAAACGCTAACCACTGTACCCCCACGCGCCGCGCGCGAACCCGCCGCCCGCAGCGCTTCACGATAAAACCCGCAGGCACGGGGTAAGACAATGAACTTGTCTCTTTGTCTCACATAAGGTCGTAGGGATCGACGTCGACGGAGATGCTGATGCCGCGCTCCTCGCCCACGCGGGCAAGCGCCTCGGCGATAGCAGACGAGACATCGTAGTCGAGCGGAGCCTTGACGAGGAAATGGAAGCGATACCGGTCCTTCGCCCGCTCGATGACACAGCTCGCGGGTCCGAGCACTACGGGAAGACCGCTCACCGCCAAACCGCTGCCCCTGCCCGCAGATGCCGGCGCCCCGAGCTTGAGCACGCGCCGCACCTCCGTGGCAAAGCGATCGGCAAAGGAACGCGTGCGCTCCTCCGAGCGGCCGCGGCACACGACGTTCACCAGACGCACGTAGGGCGGGTACTGGGCATCGAGGCGCATGGCAAGGTCGTGGCTGAAGAAGACTGAGCGGTCATGCGACGCCACGGCACGGATGACGGGGTCGTGCGGCAGATAGGTCTGGATGATGACCTCGCCCGGACGCTCACCGCGCCCCGCTCGACCGGCCACCTGCTCGAGAAGGTCGTAGGCGCGCTCGCTCGCACGGAAATCGGGCATCTTGAGCGCGTAGTCGGCATTGATGACGCCCACGAGTGTGACCTCGGGGAAATCGAGGCCCTTCGCGATCATCTGCGTTCCCAGCAGCACGGCGCATTCAGCCGCGTCGAATTCCTCGAGGAGCCGGGCGTGGCCATCCTTGCCGCGCGTGGAGTCGGCATCCATGCGAATCACGGCAACATCGCTCGGGAGCAGTTGCCTGAGGGCATCTTCTACCTGCTGCGTCCCTAGCCCCATCTTAGCGAGGTACGGGCTTCCGCACTTCGGGCAGCGCGAGCCTGGCGCCGGATACGGCCGCACGCGATAGACCGACCCGCACGTATGGCATTCAAGGGTATGCGTGCGCTCATGGTAGGTGAGCGCCGTCGAGCAATGCTTGCACGTGGGAACGCATCCGCATTCCCGGCACATGAGGAACGGAGCGAAGCCGCGACGGTTATGGAGGAGCACCGCCTTCTCACGGCGCTCGACGATTCCCATGAGCGCATCGTGAAGCGGGCGGGAGAATATCGATCGGCTTCCGCCGGAGAACTCGCGCCTCAAATCTGCCACGACGATGCGCGGAAGCACCGCCCCGCCGGGACGCTCAGGCATCTCGACTCGAGTCCACGCCTGGCCGCGATGAGCCCCCCGGCGGCAACGCTCGAGCGCCTCAGACGAAGGCGTGGCGGATCCCAAGACGAGCGGGCAGCCATAGCGCCGCGCCATCTCGGCCGCAACATCGCGCGCATGGTAGCGCGGGCTCGAGCCCTGCTTATAGCTCTGCTCGTGCTCCTCATCGATGATGATGATGCCGAGCTCCCGGTACGGGCAGAACAACGCCGAGCGTGCGCCCACAACAACGCGCGCCGCCCCGCTTCGGACCATATCCCATTGGTCGAGCCGCTCCCCGTCAGAAAGGCGCGAGTGGAACACGGCCACCGCATCCCCGAAGCGCGACCTGAAACGGCCGACCGTCTGCGCGGTGAGTGAGATCTCGGGCACGAGCACGCACGCGGACTTTCCCGCCGCGAGAACGGGCTCGATGGCGGAGAGGTAGACCTCCGTCTTGCCCGAACCAGTCACCCCGTCGATGACCACCACATCGCCGGCCTCGGCCTTCCGCGCGCGCTCGATGGCGGCAAGCGCGGCGCGCTGGCCTTCCGTCAAGCTTTCCGGAACCTGCGCGCGCGCAGACGAGAGACGGTGCTGCTCAGACGGCACGCCGCGCCAGGCACGACGCTCCTCGATGGCAACGATGCCCTTCTTCTCAAGCGTTCTTATCGTCGCCGACATGCTGGAATAGAGGAAGTTGAGCTCGCGCGTGGTCACCGGCCCGCAGGACAGGGCCTCCATGAGCTGGCGCTGGCGATGCGCGTTGACGGCGGGCCTATAGCCGCGGCCTTCGTCGGTAAGGGTCACCCACCGCTCGTGCACCTCCTTCGTCTTGGGTCGCTCCACCTCGTAGCTGCCGTCCTCGAGCTTGCGCACGCGCGGCGTTGCCTTGGGAGGCAAGAAAAGACGGAGGCATTCAGCGACCGAGGCAACGTATTCGCGCGACATCCAGAAGGCGAGCTGAGCAGATACCGGCCCGAAGGCGCGCTCGGCGAGCACGGAGCGCACAGGCAGCACGCGCTCGGGCGCAAGGCCGGCCGCTCCCGGCAGCTCAGCCAGCTCGGAGGCGCGCATAACGACGTAGCCGGCAACCATGCGGCGATGGAACGAGACGAGCACGATGGCGCCCGGCACCGCTTCCTCATCAAACGATGCGGGAACCGCATAGGCGAAGGGATCAGACAGCGCACGCGAGGGAACGTCGACCACCACGGAGACGTAGCCGCACACGGGCTCCGAACCCTGTGCAAGCCGGCGCTCGCCCGAAGCCGTCACGGTATCGGGAACGAGGCCGGCCGCGGCGCGCGTTCGGTCTGCGCCCCGGGAGGACCCGGTGCCATCCGGCGCTACAGCCCCCTTCGAAGAGGCATCCGGGGTAGCGTCAGCCGGGCGAAGCGGCTCCATGCCATCAGAAGAGCACGCTCCCCCGTCGCCCTCTTCCCCTACCAAATCCCACAGCGAAAGCTGCTCAGCCATGCACATCAAATCCCGCGAATGGATGATCGTTGTCTAGAGGCCGCACGCGGCGCGCAGCTCGTCCACGCGGTCCGTATGTTCCCACGTAAAGTCCTCGTCGTCACGACCGAAGTGCCCATAGGCCGCCGTCTTCTCGTAAATGGGACGGCGCAGATCGAGGTCGCGGATGATGGCGCCGGGGCGAAGGTCGAACACCTCTCCCACGGCGCGCTCGATCGCATCCTCGGCGACGACAGACGTCCCGAACGTGTCGACCATGATGGAGAGCGGGCGCGCCACGCCGATGGCGTAGGCAAGCTGAACCTCGCAACGGCGGGCAAGGCCGGCGGCGACCACGTTCTTGGCCACCCAGCGCGCGGCGTAGGCGGCGGAACGGTCGACCTTCGTGCAGTCCTTGCCCGAGAAGGCGCCACCGCCGTGGCGACCCGTGCCGCCATAGGTGTCGACGATGATCTTGCGGCCGGTAAGGCCGGTGTCGCCCATGGGACCGCCCACCACGAAGCGGCCGGTGGGGTTCACATAGACGCGGGCGCCGTCCCAAGGGATGCCCGCCCCATCGAGCACAGGCGCGATGACGTGCTTCAGCATATCCTCTTTGATGACGCCCATGTCCTCGATCTCGGGGGCATGCTGCGTAGAGATCACGACCGTCTCCACCGAGACGGGACGGTCGTCCTCATAGCGCACGGTCACCTGGGTCTTGCCGTCAGGGCGCAGGTACGGAAGCGTGCCGTCGTGGCGAACCGCCGCCAGGCGCTCTGCCAAGCGGCTCGCCAGATAATGCGGCATGGGCATGAAGGCAGAGGTCTCGTCGGTGGCGTACCCGAACATCATGCCCTGGTCGCCGGCGCCGATAAGGTCGAGCGGGTCAGTTGTGGTACCGGCCTGCACATCAAAGCTCTCGTCCACACCCTGCGCGATGTCCGAGCTTTGGCCGTGGATCATGTTGATGACGCCGCATGCATGGCCGTCGAAGCCGTACTCCGCCCGGTCGTAACCGATGCGGCAGATGACGTCACGCGCGATCTGCTGCACGTCGACGTAGGCCTGGGTGCGAATCTCGCCCGAGATGACGACCATGCCGGTGGTGAGAAGCGTCTCGGCGGCGCATCGCACGTTTTCGAGCTTGGCGGGAACGCCGTCCGTATCCACGTAGCCCATGGCTTCGAGGCGCGCCTCCTTGTCGAGGATGGCGTCGAGCACCGCATCCGAGATTTGGTCGGCAATCTTATCGGGATGGCCCTCCGTCACGGACTCAGAGGTAAAGAGGTAGCTGCGCGGCGTGGATTCGCACGCCGAGGCGCAGGTGGGTGAGGTGGAACGAATCTGATCTGGCATATGAGCCCCTTTCGTATGACGTCCGGGGACCGTTACCATTCCCCCGGGCTATTCGGCTACGTGATTGTACCGCGCCGCGCGGACACGCATGCGCCCGCGCACAAGCGCCACATCTATTATTGCCGCCATCGCCGCTGCGGGCTTCAATGAGACAACGGTGCCGGGTTAATCTGTCTCACATGAGACAATCGTGCCGGGTGAAACTGTCTCATCCCTTGTCTCATCGACCGTGCCTCAGCCAGCGAACACACGCTCGGGACGAATATGCGTGCGCGCCCGCGCAGCAGCGACAGTTGCCGCAAGGCCGATGACGAGCCAAACCGTAAGCACCACGCAGGCACCGCCCGCGCCGGTCGCAGGGCTCGCCATGGCTCCGCGCAGGCCCTCGGCAAACTGCGGCACGGGCAGCACCGTCCCGAGAGCCTCAAAGGCCCCGCCCGCGAGGGACGCGGGCAGCACGCTCCCCGCGCACACAAGCTGAAGCGCCAGCAGGAGCACGAGCACGGGGGCCGCCGCGCGTCCGCAGAGAGCCCGCGCGCCCTGACCAATCGCCGCGAACGACAGCGCCGCCAGAACCACGATGGCGCAGAACGCGGGCATATTCGCAGGGGCGCTCCCCGTGGCGAAGATAACGGCAAGCGCCACGGCAATCGCCTGAACGAGCGCCACGCCCGCCGAAACGACAAAGCCCGAGAGCACCGCCGGCAGCGCGCGGCCCGCCAAGACGACGCGCCCATCGAGCGGAGGCATCACGACAGCCGCCAGCAGCGCGCCGAGCCAGAGGGCCACCGCGAGCGCGATCGGCGCGACCTGCATGGGCTCCGAGACGCGGTTGCGCGCTTCCGTGGTAAAGGAAACGGGCGCCGCTGCGGCCTCAGCCCGCTCCTCCGCCTGGGACGAGGCAGCGCCCAGGCTCTCTCCGGCAGACGACAGCGTATCGTTGATCGTTTCCTGCCCCTCGCGAAGCTGACCGACGCCCGACGCAAGCTGCCCTTCTGCCGAGGCCATCACCGAGATGCCCTCGCCCAGGCCAGATATGCCCGCGCCCACGGCATCAAGCGCCTGCCCGAGCGCGACGTTGCCCTGCCCGAGCGCCGCGGTTGCCGTAGAGAACGTATCGAGCACCTGCGGCAAAGCGGCGGTACCCGCAGCCACGCCCTGCACCCCCAGCCCAAGCATGCCATCGGGCGCAAGCGATGCGCCGGTCTGGGTGATGAGGCCGCCGGTCTCGATCAACGCCGGTGCAGAGGCGTCGAGGGTCGCCTTCGCAACCTGCGCGTTCACCGCAACCCTCAAAGCTGGCTCCACGAATTGACCGGCAAGAGAGGCAATGTCGTTCGCGGCGCCCGTAGCCGTCTGCTCAGCTTGGCTGTATTCTTCCGCAGCACTCGCGAGCGCCTGGCGCTGTCCCTCCAAGCCGTCGAGAGAGGTGGCAGCCGAATCAACCTTGCCCGCAAGGGACTGCGCGTTTGCAGCAGCCTGCTCGAGCTCGCTACGAAGACTCTCGCGCTCTAGCTCGAGCTCTTCGATGCGTGCCGACACCTCTTCGAGCGTGTCAAGACCATCGGTTACCCCCGAGGGATCGAAGGTGCCATTCGCTATCGCAGTAAGGCGATGGACGAGCTCCTCGTATTCAGCATCGAGCGCTTCCATGCGTTGTACGATACCCTCCTGGCCCTCATCGCCTTGCTCCGAAGACAAGGTGTGCGCGAGCGCCTGCGCGTCCGTCTGCGCCTCCCCCACAGCAGCCTGCGCATCGCCGACCGCCCCTACAAGCGCCTCGGCGCCCGCTTGGACCGAGGACGAGGCATCGGACATGCTCCCCAGCGCATCGGACAGCGTCTGCGCATGCTCGGAGAATTGCGGCGCGAGCGATCTCAGCTCGGCGAGGTCGGAAATGCTCTGATCGAGCTCGGACGAAGCCTTGAGAAGGCCCTCGCCCGTACGTGTGACCGCGGAGCCGAGCGTTTCAATGCCCTCCCCTGCCGCGGCAACGCCAGCCACCGTGGCTTCGGCACCGGCGGCAAGCGGAGCAATGACCTGGTCGTTCGTTGCATCCATGCCGGCTGCGAGCGACTCCGCTCCCGCGCCCGCCGCCGTCACGCCGCTCGCGATCGCACCAACGCCCTCTGCAAGCGCGCCGGTGCCGGACGCCGTCTGCTCAAGGCCCTCCGCCATGGCACTCGTCCCCTGCTCAAGGGCATCGTAGGCGCTATCCAGCATGACCGCCCCATCTGCGGTGAGCGTCAGCGTGGATGCTTGGCTGCGCACATTATTAAGCACGTTCAGAAGATAATTCTCACCAAGATCGGAACGAAGGCGGGCCTGGACCTGCCTGAGTACCGCAGAGCCCTCTTTTGTGGCAAGCACATTCTGCGCGCCATCGGAAATGATGCGAAGCTGCGCCTGCTCGGGATTCGAACCCGTGAGGCTCGACACCTTCTCCGAATAATCTGCCGGAACCTCGAGGATGAGCGCGTATGTACCGTTGGCAAGACCTTGCTCGGCCTCGGATGCGCCCACCTCGCTCCATGCGAGCTCATCCGAATCGAGGAGCGAATCGACGAGGTCCGAGCCGGCTTGCACGTTCCTGCCATCTGCATCGACTGCGCCCTCGTCGAGATTCACCACCGCCACGGGAATCCGGCTTGAGGCATCGAGAGCGGGAACGAGCGCCGGCACGAGAACCGCTGCCGTAAGCGCCGGCACGAGCACGGCAGCCACGAGGATGGAAGTACGGCCGCGACCAAGGCGGGCGGCCAGAGAGCGAACGATATCCATGAAGGCGCTCATTACGCCATCACCTCCAGCTTGGGCGCAAGGGAATCAGGGGCGGCACCGCCTCCGCGCGCGAAGTCTCTGGGGGAGTCAGGCGCGACACCAGCTCCGGGCATCGAGGCCGCGGGGACGGGCTCACTGGGACGGCCGCTTGCACGCATCGCATCGAGAGCCTCTGCCGCGGGAATATCGAGCGCGCACGCGGAACAGCCGAAAGCCTCGGCCGCGCAGGCGCACGCCGGCTCGCTCGTTGCAACGAGAACCGCCGTGCCCATTCGCGCGGCAACGGAGCGCGCATCTTCGACAAGCATCGAGGCATCGGCGGCAGAAAGACCCGTAACGAATGGGTCGGTCAAATCGATCACGGCGACGCGCGGCGCGCCCGCCAGCGCGAGCGCGGCAGAGAAGCGCGCACGCTGCGCGGGATTAAGCCGGTCTATCTCCTGCTCAGATGCCGTAGCAAGGCCAAGCGCGGCAAGAAACGGGAGGACATCGGACGCGCGAGACCCCGCGCCAAAGGGGCTCTGCTTGGCGTCGTGCTTTCCCGCCGCGTCGGCAGCGGGCTCGCATTCTGGGCTGAACGCGGCAGCATGCTCCGCAGCGCCCTCGGCAACGCCCGCCGCGAGATCCGCGGCATCGCACGCACGTGATGAGCCGTTCGCGTCCGCTGCACCGCGCATGCTCGCCGAGTCACCGCGGTGCGCTCGCAACCGGGCTTCACGAGCGACCGCTTCCTCGACCGTCCACGCGCCCGATACCTCGGCCACTCGCTCAAACACACCAAGGCCCACCTGCGCCCGAGGCAGCCGCTCGCGCGAAGCAAAAGCTCGCCGCAGAGCAGCAAGACCGCTGGCTGGCGCGCCGCCGGCCAACTCCACCCCGCACACTACAAGCGAGCCCGATGTAGGTTTAACGAGCCCTGTCACGGCAAGCAGCACGTCGCGCGCCGGCGCATGATCGGTCGAGAGCAGCATGCACACCTCACCTGGAGAAACTTCAAACGAGGAGAATTCGAACGAACGATACGCTCCGCTGCGGTAAGAAACGTCGTGAGCTACGATTGCCGGTGCTTCCACCATGGACACCCTTTCCGACGCGATACGGCATACATGCCTTGGTTCATACCCATTTGCAAGCACGACAGCCATTCGTTGCCATTTCAGATCGACCGACGATTTAGAACCCGTGCATTCTACATGCTCAAGTCTGCAACTTTGTTAACATATTTGTATATAATCTTGCTATGGGCAAACGTGGAAACATATCAGTACTGTACGATCTCGCTGCGTCGCAGTGGGGACTCGTCACCTCGGCCCAAGCGGTCGCGCTCGGCATTAGTCGAACCCAGCTTGCCCGCATGGCAAATGACGGTAGGCTTGAATCAATTTGCTACGGCGTATACCGAACGACCTCGGGAGCAGAGACTGCACATATGGCGATAAAGGCTGCCTGGCTATCGCTTTATCCACAAGAAACCGCATATGAACGACTCGGGAAAAGACCTCCTGACTCCGTTGCAACCGGACGAACAGCCGCCTCTCTATACGCCTTCGGTAACCTTCATGCGACACCCTACTGCTTTGCGGTGTCCGTCTCAAAGCGAACAGCGCGCCCCGATCTCGAGCTTGTGAACGCCGATGTTGACGAACAGGACGTCACGCACTCGTTCGATATCCCCGTTGCCACGCTAGAGCGGGCTATCACGGACATGATTCGCACTCATGATGACCCAAGCCTGATTGACGACGTTATTGCAGACGCAGCAAAGAAAGGCCATATCTTTGACATGGATAGGATGTCCGATCTGCTCTCTCCCCTTTCAAAAACCCATGGGTTCGCATCTGGCACCGAATTCGCACATGACCTCATCAAGAGGAACGCGGTGCACGCGATTACCAAGCGTGCCGCCAAAGAACTCTACCAAGCTTTGAGCTCTTCCGAGCTGCTCCCTATCCTCCAAGAATCAAGGGCCACTATCGATGCCGAGGGACTCAAATCAGCCCTTGCATCATTAACTCGCGCACTCGGACAAACGGACTGGGGAAACGAATAAGAACGACAGGGAAACACCTTGGTTGATGGATAGAAGGTAAAGCATGCCAACGCGTTACTCAACCCCAAGAGCTCTTGAACAGGCCGTACGGGAAGCTGCGCGAAAATCACCACGCAACACGAATAAGGCCATCGAGAGCTTCTATCTCGATCGATTCTTGTGCCGCATATTCTCAGAACAGCAGCCGGCATTCGTTCTCAAGGGAGGTCAGAGCCAACTTGCCCGACGAGTCGATGCTCGAGAAAGCCGCGACATCGACCTCGTGGGCACCACGGCAAGCATTGAGGAAGCGCTGAACCGACTGAAAAAACTCGCCTCAATTGATCTTGATGATTACCTCGAGTTTACATTCTTTGATGCCCAGCCGATTCCAGTTTCTCAGGAGTATCGCACGGGCTACCAAGTAGAATTTATCCCTATATTAGGAAGGACCAAGAGACTTAACCCGATACACATTGACCTTGTCGTTGACCAGACGCCACCGGAAGATTGGACCATCACCACTCCTGTCAGCAGGCTTACGGTGCCAGGGCTTCCTACCAGCAATTACGCAATTCAAACGATTGAGGAAAGAATCGCAGACAAGGCGTGCGCCATCATGCAACGATATAACGGCAGGCCGTCATCACGCGTTAAGGATCTTGTTGATCTAGCTGTGGTAATGTGCACGTGCGCGGTGGATGCCGACATCCTCGCAAGAAAGCTCAGGCGGGAATCAGCCCTGCGCGGTATGGAACCCATAGAGCATTTTGAAGTACCAAACAGCTGGTTTGGACCCTATGAAAAGGCTTATACAAAAGAAGCTAGAACTTGCTCCGATCATAGAATGCCATTAAGCATAGAGCAAGCCTCTCAAAAGGTTGACGAATGGCTTGCTCCAGCGCTCAGCGGAGAAGCTCGAGGAAAGACTTGGGATCCTGAAGAACAGGAATGGTTGTAATCCGATGATACGTTCGCGCAAATCTAGACAGGAAACCTCGAGAATCGCGCATACCCTCACAGCAGCAGGTCAGTCTCAAGCATCGCGCGATTCAAAAGGACGAACGAGGGTGTAAAGGCAAATGATCGATTTAAGAAAGTACTATCTCGACAACATTACAGAAGATGACTATTACTATCGTTTCTTCTCGCTAATCGAAGGTGTGAACAGGACTTACAACATCTTCTATGGAGAGGAGGAGACGCAGGAGTTCGAGTTCCTGGTTCACGACGAAATGGAGGCGATAGAGAAGTTCCGGCTGCTATGTCAGCCCGGCAACGAGCCGGAACGCAATGAGGACAGGTGCTGGTTCTATGTCGTCGCCTACTATCTAAACGCGTGCAACTATGTTATTGAGCAATTCCCCGATGTGCTACGCAGACCTCCGAAAGAACCCTCCAGTTTTACCTACAGGGCAATCAGAGACATGGCCTTATCGCTTGGCCTTGACGACAACGGCACGGTGCGCTGGGCAACCCGCCGCGCGATTGTTGCCGACATGCATTTCGTGCGTAAGGCGTCTTCGGTGGCGATCGGCGAGACCCTAGATCAACGAATCCGGCTTATCTCCGCAGGCAATTCACGATTCGACGAGATGGAGAATAACGAGAAGCTCAGAGAGATCGCAAACCTGATTGAGAACCTGTTAAAAGTAAACGGGAAGTTCACCCAGCCTGACTACTCGAAGGTGACATTTGGACTCATAGATGACAATACTGTGAGAAGGCTGAGAAGACAGCTTCAGTGCTTCAGACACTCGAATAAGGAATCATTGGATGAACGGGCAGAGTATAGCAGTGAGCAGAAACAGTTCCTGATCGATTTCGGAGTGACTGCTTGCAAAGCAATTTACAATCTCGTCGAATAGCGCCCATTAGCCTCGGCCCAAGCTCCGCTCAATGAAGTCAGCGAACCTGCTGAGCATATTGACGCGAAGCCCCTCGAGTTCTTCCTCCATGGTACGCGAAGGTCGCTTCTTTACTGCGACGAGCGACCTCACCGCTGCCACAGCCCCTTCGGGGTTGGTAGTAGCAACTTCCATGAGGAAGTCGTCGGGACGCAGGACGCGCAGACCCAACAGCGCTAGATCCATCTCGGGAAAATCTCTTATGTTGTACGTTTTGAGCCATCCCACTCATGAGCAAATAGCTCATCAAGCATCTCGATCTCGGTCGCATCGAAATAGAAATCCCACTCCATCGCGTAACGAGCTCATCCTAGAAATCGTGTACACGAGCGTCACAAATCGTCGATTTTGCGATTGTTTTTGACGCTCGTGTACATGTTTTGACGGAGCCTGGCCATATTCCGACCGCCTAAAAGCCCTATTCCGGCAGAGCCCGCACACCGCACCCGAGCTCGCTGCCCCGAGCATTCCTGCATACCGCCTCCCCTGCCCCAACCCCTGCGCTCGCGCTGCTATAATCAGGGGCGCAAAACCGCAAGCTCACGGCCCGCGAGCCGCACGACCATCAGAGGAGCACACTCATGTCCAACGTCCGCGTCCGCTTCGCACCCTCGCCTACCGGCAAGCTGCATATCGGCGGCGCCCGCACGGCGATCTACAACTGGGCGTTCGCGCGCGCTAATGGCGGCACGTTCATCCTGCGCATCGACGACACCGACCCCACCCGCTCCACCGAGGAGAATACGCAGATCATCCTGCGTGCCATGCGCTGGCTTGGGCTCGATTGGGACGAGGGCCCCGAGGTAGGCGGCGCGTACGGCCCTTACTCCCAAACCGAGCGCCTGGATATCTACCGCGAGGCGGCCGAGCGCCTGCTCGCCGAGGGCAAGGCTTATCCCTGCTTCTGCACGCCCGAGCAGCTCGCCCAAGACCGTGCCGAGGCGCAGGCGCGCAAGGACCCCTTCCAGGGCTACAACCGCCGCTGCCGCAACATCCCGGCCGACGAAGCCCGTACCCGCATGGAAGCCGGCGAGCCCTATACCCTGCGCATCAAGGTGCCCGAGGACCGCGGCGACGTGGTCATTGACGACGCCGTCCACGGCAAGGTGACGTTCGCCGCCAAGGAGCTCGACGATTTCGTGATCTTCCGCTCCGACGGCACGCCCACCTATAACTTTGCCACCGTGGTGGACGACGCCGCGATGGGCATCACCCACGTGATTCGCGGCGACGACCACCTCTCCAACACGCCGCGCCAGGTCATGGTCTACGAGGCCCTTGGCGCACCCGTTCCCACCTTCGCGCACATCTCGATGATTCTCGGCGCAGACGGCAAGAAGCTCTCCAAGCGCCATGGCGCCACGAGCGTCGAAGAGTACCGCGACGCGGGCTACCTTTCGGATGCCTTTGTGAACTACCTGGCGCTTCTTGGCTGGTCGCTCGACGGCGAGACCACGATCATCCCCCGCGATGTGCTTACGAGCAAGTTCTCGCTCGAGCGCATCTCCAAGAACCCGGCCACCTTCGACCCCAAGAAGCTCGACTGGGTGAACGCGGAGTATATCAATGCCATGACCGACGCCGATTTCGCCGACCAGATCATGCTCCCCGAGCTTCACGAGGCCGGTCTTCTTGCCGGCGGCACCGAACTCGACGAGGCATGGGTCGACAAGCTCGCCGCTATCGTGAAGCCGCGCACCAAGATGCCTTCCGACGCCGCAACCGTTGCCGCGCCCGTCTTCGCCACCGCCGAAACCTTGGAATACGACGAGAAGTCCGTAAACAAGGGCCTTGCCAAGGAGGGCATGGGCTCTGTGCTCGACGCCGCGCGCGCCGCACTCGAAGCGCTGCCCGAAGACGGCTGGACAGCCGAGGCCATCGATGGCGCCTTGGAGCCCCTGCCCGACGCGCTTGACCTCAAGAAGCGCGTGGTGTTCCAGGCAGTGCGCGTTGCCGTGTGCGGCAACATGGTGAGCCCTCCGCTCGGCGAGACGATGGAGCTCATCGGGCGCGCCGACTGCATCGCGCGCATCGACCGTGCTCGCACGATGGCGCTCTAGCTGCACCATGGGGCCTAGCGGCTCCGAGGTTCCGATAGCTCCATGAGGCGCAGAATCTCGCCTCGCATTCTATGCGTGTGGGGCGCCAGAATCGCGCCAAAACGCCCTGCGGCACTAGGCGAAATCAAAACTTGCCTCAAAGGATCGAATTTTGAGGGCCCGTCCAAGTAGCGGGCCCTCTCTTTGTAATAAACATGCAGGTAGACAAAGCGAGCGATGTGGCGCTACTCAGAGGGCCGCAGAAAAAACGATCCTTTGAGGAGAGTTTTGCGCGCGAGCCGCCTTCTCGCAAGAACTGCCTCACGATGACGTCGCACCGGCAGCTTTAAAAGTGATGCTACTGCGCTCCGCCAAACGCAACGAGCGCGTCGGCTGGAATCTTCGCCGTATCAAAGCGATAGTGCGCCGTGGGGCGCATGGCCCATGGATAGGCCAGATAGTCCTCTTCGCGGAACGGCTGCCCCATGTTATGGATGATAAACGGAACGCCGCGTGCATCGCGCTGGTCCGAGACGACCCCAATGTGCTCGTCCTCGCCGAAGATAACGATGTCGCCCGCTTGCCAGAGGGAGGCATCGGAGGTGTCGCAGCTTAACCCTGTGGCATAGCGCGAGAAGAACGCCGAGAGCACGCCTACGCGACGAAAGTCGATGTTGGGGTCGGGGCTGGGGGCAACCTGGGCATAGGCGGCGGGGTCGTGTGCGATGTCGGCATCGACCATGGCTTTCAGATCGTAGCCCGCTGCAGCGAAGGCGCGCCAAACGGTATCGGTGCAGGCACCGCGGTCTTCGGGCGGGTAGCCGCCTTCGTAGTACCCGGAATCGTATGCAGGGGCCGCCTCAGCCTCCGCACGAGCACCGTCCAGCAGGTCCGTATAGTCGTCGACCCCGTCACCATCGAAATCAACCTCACTCGGTATCAGGGGGTATTGCGCCGCAACGCCTGCGTCCGGAGCAAACCACCACGACCCCAGCGCAACGAGCAGGGTAGCCACGCACAAGACCACCAGAAACATGGCTCCGGCAATGGTAGCCACTCTACGAAGCCCTCTAGCCATGAGCGCCCTCCCTTGCCTGACTTTTATACCAGAATCCTCGCAGTTCGACACGGGCGAATGCCCAGCCCGGAGCCCGTTTCAAAAAGCGCGGTAAACTCCCTCGGCGCCCATTTCACAGCGAGCGATGAGCGCCCGCGGACCGAACACCCGGTGAGGTCCCGCGGCGCCCGCCCGACCGTGCGCGCACGCGCGGCGAACTCCCTCGGCGCCCGCCCGACCACGCGAGGCGGCTGCACCTAGTCCACACTCAACCGCACGAGACAGCCTCGCCTAGTACTCGCTTCCACCGCCCACGCCAGCGATGTCGCCCTCAGGATGTTCCACGACTGCCTCGAGCGCCGTCGCGATGGCAGCGACCATGATGACCAAGATCGAATCGAGCTTGCACGCGAAGCCGACCACGATGATCACGATACCGATGAGCTTTAGATACTCCACGACATCGCCTCCTTATCCGCTGTTTTTTGTGGAACAACCGCGCAACATGCGGCAGTATCTCACGGAATCGAGCCCAGCGACTGGGTTTAGCGCTGATTATCTGCGCGGCACCGGCCTTCCCCGCGACGCGGCACGCAACCTCTATGAGCAACCGCTATCATGGAGTGGCGACAGCTCAAAGCTGGGAGCCCGACAGTACCGCAAGCTCGATTGATCAACCGCCGCAAGGGAGCAGCCATGCCGCAGCCGCACCTCACCACCTCCACCTTCGAGATCCTGGGCCCCATCATGGTGGGGCCCTCCTCCTCGCACACCGCTGGTGCCCTGCGCTGTGCGCAGGTGGCGGCATCGCTTATGGAAGCGCCCGTCGTTCGCGTGCGCTTCGTGCTGCACAACAGCTTCGCGCACACGTACCGCGGGCACGGCACCGACCGCGCGCTCGTAGCGGGCATCCTAGGACTTGCCACAGACGACGAGCGCATCCGCGATGCCTTCGAGCTCGCACGCGAGCGCGGCCTCTCCTTCGAGTTCATTCCCGGCGACGATGACGAGCACCTGCATCCCAACACCGTGGATATCGAGATGGAGGATGCCTGCGGAAGCGTCTGCTCGGTACGAGGAGAAAGCCTTGGCGGCGGCCGTGTGCGCCTTTCGCGCGTGAGCGGGGTCGAAGTCGATATCACGGGCGAGTACGACACCATCTTCGTCGCCCATCGTGACACACCCGGCGTGCTTGCAGCGCTCACGGTTCGCCTGTCCGAGCACAACGTGAACATCGCCTTCATGCGCACCTACCGCACCGAAAGGGGCGGAGCGGCCTACACCGTCTTCGAACTCGACGAGCTGCCGCAGGGCGAGCGGCTGGAAGGCCTGCTCGGCGAGCTTCGCGCAAATGAGAACGTACGCGTGGCCACCCTCATCCGCGTGCCCGGAACGGTTCGTGCGCCCGAAACGGGAAACCCGGGCTGCACATTCGCCAACGCAGCCGAGCTGCTTGCCTGCTGCGAAGGCAACGGTGGCGACACCCAGCAGACCATCGGCGGCATCATGCGCCACCGCGAGGAAGCGCTCATCGGAATCGACGAGGCCCACACCGCTATGAGCCGCGTCATCGAGGTCATGCACGCCGAGACCGCAGAGCCCCTTGAGCGCCCACGGCGCTCGCTCGGAGGGCTCATCGGTGGAGAGGCCAAGCGAGTGCAAGACGCTGCTGGCACCTTCGCCCCCACCCTCATGGGAGCCGTCCAAACCGAAGCCGTCGCCCGCGCGATGGCGGTGCTCGAGCGCAGCGCTTCCATGGGCGTGATCGTGGCCGCCCCCACGGCTGGCTCGGCGGGCGTCGTGCCCGGATGCGTGCTCGCCACGGCAAAGGCCCTTGGGCTTGACACGGACGCGATCCAGGACGCGCTCTATGCGGCCGCTGCCGTAGGGCTCATCCTCACGCTGAATGCAAGCGTTGCAGGCGCGGAGGGCGGCTGCCAGGCCGAGGTGGGCAGCGCGGCCGCCATGGCGGCGTGTGCGCTCGTGCAGATGCAGGGCGGCACGCCGCGCCAAGCACTGGACGCGGCATCGCTCGCCCTCGGCAACCTGCTCGGACTCGTATGCGACCCCGTGGGCGGCCTTGTGGAGGTGCCCTGCCAGAACCGCAACGCTATCGGCGTGGCCGCAGCGTTCTCCTCGGCGCAGCTCGCGCTCTCGGGCATAGAGGCGCTTGTTCCCCTCGACGAGATGGCAACGGTCATGCGCGATGTGGGGCGCGCGCTGCCCGCGTCGCTGCGCGAGACGGCGCGGGGAGGCATTGCCCAAGCTCCCTCAGCGCGCGCGGCATGCGCCTCGTGCGGCGGGTGCGCGGCACACCGTTAGCCCCTCTCGGGCGCTCGGCGACTCGCCGAGATGGCTCGCTGCGCGATCTCAACGCCATGCCGGCCCACCCGCAGCCAAGGACGGGCGCACCCCACGGCTCGCCGTGCTCCACGGGGCCACCGCCGCGCCCCGGCCCGCCGCGCTCCAACGGACTGCCTCCGCGGCCCCGCCCCGCCGTGCCCCAAGACCCGCCGCTGCGGCCCCGCGCCCTCCCCTGCAACGCATCGTGAAAGCTCCAGACGCATATTCCATTGTCCGCACACGCAGGTATAATCGCTTATGGAATATTACCGTCACAATCCGTTGGAGGTACGCTCCACGATGCGTCCATCTGATTTCAGCTCATCTTCAGATAGCGATAAGACCATCGTCTCCCCGCTCCCCGCTGCCCCGTCCGCCGATGCGCGGGCCGGGCGCACAGAGGTTCGGCGCACCCAGCCGGGAAGCCACTTTGCTGCGCCGCAGAAGCCGAAGGCCAGCTCCCGCAAGGGCAAGCGCGACGAGCGCACGCCGCGAAACCGGCGCCGCGTTCCCCTCATCGTGCTGGGTGTCATCGTCGCGCTGCTCGTCATCACCTATGCCGGCGGCGCCATCATCTTCTCGAACGTCTTCTACCCCGGCACCACGATCGCCGGCGCCGACGTCTCGCTCATCGGCCCCGGCAGCGCCGCCACCCGCATCCGTTCATCCATGAACCGCTACTCCCTCACGATCGAGGGTTCGGGCTTCAGCTGGACCTATGAGCCCGAAAGTGCAGACGCGCTCTTCGACGCCGACGCCGCCGCGCAGGAAGTCCTCGACCAAAACGATGCCCTCCGCTGGCCCGTACACCTCTTCGCCGCGCTGACGGGCGCCACCAAAGCGCAGGCGGAAAACGAGACGATCGACCTCACGGCCGAAGCCGATTTCTCGCTCTTCTCCGATTCTTTCGACGTCGCCTCCTTCGAGGAGAGCCTGGGGGCTGCCGTCGACTCCTTTAACGAGGGGCGCTCGGGCACCTTCGACGCTGCAAGCGCATACGATGCCGAAGCCGGGGCTTTCACCGTCGACAAGGCGCGATCGAACGAGAAGCTCAACCGCGACAACATCATCGCCTATGCCAAGCTAGCCCTCGCCGACCTAGATGAGAGCGCCTCGCTCGATAAGCTCGGCGACGATGCGTTCCTCCCCTTGGTGGAGGGCATGGGCGACAGCGACATCCAGGCTGCATGCGATGCCGCCAACGAGCTCTTGGGAGTGAACATCTCGATCAAGATGAACGGCAACGAGGTCGCAACGATCGGCTCCGCCGAGGTGGCGCAGTGGATCACATTCGACGAGAACCTCACGCCCACCATCAACCAGGAGGCTGTCTCGAGCTGGGCGAGCTCCCTTGCCGATGGCCTCGATACCGTGGGAACGAAGCGAACCTACACACGGGAGGACGGCAAACAGATCACCGTCTCGGGCGGAACCTATGGCTGGTCTATCGACAACGATACCCTTGTGCAATCGGTTGTTGACGCCGTGAACGCCAAACAGTCCACCGAGATCGAGGTGCCCACGTCGCAGACCGGCGATGTATACAACGGGCAGGGCCAGCGCGACTGGGGCGCATACATCGATATCGACATCTCCGAGCAGCACGCGCGCTACTACGACGCCAGCGGCAACCTGCTGTGGGAGTCTGGCGTGATCACCGGCAATCCCAACAAGAATTGCGATACCCCCACGGGCATCTACATGCTCAACCGCAAGGCCCGCGGCATCACGCTCCGCGGCCCCAAGGACCCGGAGACGGGCGAGTACAAGTGGGAAAGCGACGTCGACTACTGGATGGCCTTCGTGGGAAACTCCATCGGCCTCCACGATGCCACCTGGCAGGCGTCCTCATCGTTCAGCAACCCGAACGCCTATAAGAGCGTAGGCAGCCATGGCTGCGTGAACCTTCCGTACGACAAAGCGGCGGCGCTCTACGACATGATCTCGCCCGGCCTCTGCGTCATCGTGCACAACTAACCCGGAACGATTGGTGGGAGCAGCCGAATGGCAACGCGCATACTGCTGGTCGAAGACGACCCCATCATCGTCGAGGCGCTCACCGAGCTTCTCGTGGGCGAGGGATACGCGGTCGACCACGCCGCGCGGCAAGACGAGGCTATCGAGCTTGCCCTGGGCAGCGCGAACGCCCCTGAGGGGCATGCCTCCCCTGCAAGCCGTGCCGTCGCCGCGATCGGTGCGGCTGCTTCCCCCTATTCGCTCGTGCTTCTCGACGTGACCTTGGCCCAAGGCAACGGATTCGCCGTCTGCACGGCGCTCAAGCAGGCACTGCCGCAGCTCCCGGTCATCTTCCTCACCGCTTCGAGCGACGAGTTCACCACCGTTGCCGGCATCCAGATGGGTGCAGACGACTACATCTCCAAGCCCTTCCGCCCGCGCGAGCTCCTCGCGCGCGTCGCAGCGACCATCCGCCGCTCACAGCCTGCAAAGCGCGTCATTACCTTCGGACCCCTCGCCATCGACACCGACCGCGCGCACGTCGAGCGAAACGGGTGCGAGGTGATCCTCTCTGCATTGGAATACCGTCTGCTCCTCCTTTTCGCCACGCACCAGGGCTCGGTGATTACGCGCGATCAGATCCGCGATGCCCTTTGGGACGATGCGGGAACCTACATCGAGGAGAACACGCTCTCGGTCTACATCAAGCGCCTGCGCGACAAGATCGAAGACGACCCCGCTCACCCTCGCCTCATCGCCACCGTGCGTGGGCTCGGCTACAAGGCCTTGGGGTAGGAGGAACCGATGCTCCGCAATCGCGAGGTCGCCCGCACCCTCATCGTTTCGCTCGCACTTGTTGCCGTTTGCGCCCTCGCTGCAGCCACATGCTGCGGGCCCGAGGCCCTTCCCTGGGTCCTTCTCGCCGGTGCGGCCGCAACGGTGCCGTGGCTCGCCCTTACCCGCCAGCGCTATCGCGCGCTCGCGCGCCTGAGCCAGAATATCGACGCTGTGCTGCATGGGGATCGCGCACTTGACCTTGGCTCCATGAACGAAGGGGAGCTCGCCATCCTCCAAAGCGAACTCGGCAAGATGGTCTCGCGCCTCAACCTGACCGCCGAGGAGCTCGCGCGCGAGAAGCAGATGCTCGCCGATGCCCTAGCCGACATCTCCCATCAGATCAAGACGCCCTTAACGTCGCTTTCCATCACCACCGAGCTCGTCCGCAAAAGCCTCGCCGCTCGCGGGAACTGCGCCGACGAGGTGGAGAGGCTTCGCCGCATCGAGGAGCTCCAGCTGCGTGTGGAGAACCTCGTCTCCGCACTCTTGCGACTCGCCCGACTCGACGCCGGCGCGCTCTCCCTTGCCCACGATCCCGTCGACGTTGCCGGCATGGTTCACGATGCGGCCCAGCCCCTCGCCATCGCCTTCGACATTGCCGACATCTCCCTTGTCATCGATGTTGACGAGGGATGCAGCTTCATCGGTGACCGCGCATGGACGGCCGAAGCGCTCGAGAACATCCTCAAGAACTGCATGGAGCATACGCCTGCCGGGGGAACGGTGACGGTCGAGGCACATGAGGACGCGCTCGCCTGCCGCATCCGCGTGACGGACACCGGACCAGGCATCGCCGACGCGGACCTTCCCCACGTGTTCGAGCGCTTCTACCGGGGAGGACGCGGCGCAGACGAGGAGCAGGGCTCGAAGGTGAACCCATCGGGCGTCGGCATCGGGCTGTCGCTCGCCCGAGGGCTCATCACGGCCCAAGACGGCACTATCGCCGCTTCGAACGCACGCGACGCATCGGGCGCCATCATCGGCGCACGCTTCGACATCGCCTTCTTCAAAGCCATCGTGTAAGAGAGACAGTTGTGCCGGGTCAAACTGTCTCACGCCGCACCGTCTCGCGCGGCCTAACCCGCCACGCCGCTGCGTTTTCGGGCAGATAAATTCTGCGATTATCTGCCCGTAAAGCCCGAAGCGGCATCCATCAGAGGCAAAGACCCCGTACTTTTACCTCGCAAGAAAACACGCACCGCCGCAAGCATTCCCTAGGAAGCGATGACCAAGCTCTCGATGCCGTGGATGATGAGCTGGTTGATGACGTCGGTGATCTCCTCAAGCGATGCCTCCTGGTTCGAAAGCAGCCAGGAGCGATACACGGAGAGCATGCCACCGAATAGAAACGACACGCACCACGAAACGTACTGCCCGGGCAGATGCTTCGATAGGATTCCGCGCTCGATAATCCTCCGCTCAAAAGGCTGCCTTAGGCGCTCGATGAGCCTGTCGGCGGGGATGCCCTCAAAAAAGCGCCGGTTGAGCACGATGTCGCGGCACATGACCTCGTTCACGCTCTTAAGAAATGCGTGAAGGTCCTGCTCGGTATCGGCCGAACCGCGCTCGTCGCGCGCACGCTCGACATCGTCCAGCACCCGTTCGACCTCTTCGGCGACGACATAGTCTATAAGACCGTCAATCGAGCCGAAGTGCTGGTAGAACGTCTTCCGGTCAATATCCGCCTCGCGCGCGATGGCGCTCACGGTAATGTCTTCGAGGGATTCTTTCAGCAAAAGGCGCTCGAAAGCGTCAATGATGAGGCGCCGGCTTCGAACGACCCTTCGATCTAGCTTCTTCGCACCCTGAACGGCGTCGCCCATAGCCTCATCCCCCATCTTCGCGCTCGGCTCTTACTGTGGATTATCCCACGCCGACAACGCCTTTGTTGAATAGACAAATATCAATTCTACAGCTGTTGCTTTTTCTATACTTGGGTACAACTGGGGCCAGAGGGGCAGGGCGCGCCCGGCCACTACCGGACCGTTACCCCGAGCGAACCCGTTGCATGCGAGCACGCGCCCCCACGCACTCCCAACCATCGCATGCAGCCCCTCTCCTGTATCCGTCTCGCGGCCTCTCGCAGAAAGGACGACCATGGCACTCACCCAGAAGGCAGAGCGCGCCGCGCTCAACAAGCTTATCGATTATCTTGACGAAAATCCGGAAGAGCACATACCTCAAATAATGGAGCTCATCGACAAGCTCGTGCCCGCGTCCGTGTTTCCCGCTCAGCGCACGGCCATCTCGAGCGCCATTCGCGATCGCAGCAACTGGTATGAGCTCATCATGCGCATCTTTCATCTCAATCCGAGCATGCGCTCTCGCCTTCTCAAAACGCTTATCGTCGATGCCAACTTGCTCGCTTGGCCCGTTCAGCAGAAATCACGCGAGCGCGAGCAGTGCAACATTCCGTGGGCGATCCTGCTCGACCCTACGAGCGCCTGCAACCTGCACTGCACGGGCTGTTGGGCTGCTGAGTACGGGCATGCGCTCAACCTGAGCTATGACGACATCTGCTCGATCATCGACCAGGGACGTGAGCTTGGCACCCATATCTACATCTACACCGGCGGCGAGCCGATGGTGCGCAAACGCGACCTGATTCGCATTTGCGAGAAGTACCCGGACTGCGCGTTCCTCTGCTTTACCAACGCCACGCTCATCGATGAGGAATTCTGCGAGGACATGATCCGCGTGGCGAACTTCATACCCGCCATCAGCGCCGAGGGCACCGAAGCGACCACCGACGCACGGCGCGGGAAGGGCACCTACGCCAAGATCATGCGCGCCATGGAGCTCCTGCGCGGTCACGGGCTGCCGTTCGGCATCTCGGCATGCTGGACGAGCGCCAACGCCGACGCCATCGCGAGCGAGCGCTATTTCGACTGGATGATCGATCAAGGAGCGCTCTTCTGCTGGTTCTTCCACTACATGCCCGTGGGCAAGGGGTCGCCCGCCGAGCTCATGCCCACGGTGGAGCAGCGCGAGCGCATGTACCGCTTTGTGCGCGAGATGCGAAACGAGAAACCGCTCTTTACGCTCGACTTCCAAAACGATGGCGAGTATGTGGGCGGGTGCATCGCCGGTGGCCGTCGCTACCTGCACATCAATGCAGCGGGCGACGTGGAACCGTGCGTCTTCATTCACTACGCCAACGCGAACATTCACGACGTGAGCCTTCTCGAGGCGCTTAAGAGCCCGCTCTTCATGAAGTACTACGAGGGCCAGCCGTTCAACCAGAACCACCTGCGCCCGTGCCCCATGCTCGAGAACCCCGAGCGTCTGGGCAAGATGGTGCAGGAATCCGGTGCCCACGGCACCGACCTCGTGGAACCGGAAAGCCCCTCGGAGCTACGCGCCAAGACCGAGCAGCGCGCCCGCGAGTGGGAGCCCGTGGCCAATCGCCTGTGGGGCGACGAAGGCGATGGGATGTTTGCAAAGCGCCACGACCCCTACCAAGGCATGGATGATATCGAACGCAAGAAGTTCCAGCGCTTGGGCCGCGACGTCGAAGCCGAGCGCGCCGCCACCTTCTCCTGAGACAGTTGTGCCAGGTTAAACTGTCTCAGGCTAAACCGCCTCACGCCGCATGAGACAGTTGTGCCGGGTCAAACTGTCTCATGCCGTCACGCGGGCGACGGTGTTTCTCCCGATTCCCGTCAGCTGCTCGATCTGTCTGATGGAGATGCCCGCATTCCGCAAGGCACGCAGCACCTCGTCTCGCTTCGCTCGATCAAGGCTCTGTACCTCCCCGAGCGAAGCGAGACGATAGGTTTGCATGATGGGCTTTGCGCGCTCTTTCGCCCTATCGAGGGGAGCAAGTCCGGGAACGCGCGCCTCATAGGTAGAGAACCCTCCGTCCCCCTGCAGGCCCCTCGAGAACCGCACGAAGCCGGCAGGACCGCCCAACATGTTCAGGACAAGATCGGAATCTACGACCTCGAACTCTGATGCCCCTGGATGAGCGTATTCGTCGTAGCTGCTCCATCGGTATTGATCCATCGGTCCCGCGCCCGCTTTCGCGGGATTGGCGTGAACATATGCCACCGCCCTCAGGAGGTAGGCATCGTCCTCGATGGGTGCCGCCGAAAACCGGTCCTGAAACACGTGCCCCACGTGGTTCGAGCGCTTATTAAAGTATCGAGCATAGGGCGAGAGCAGCGCATGCATCGCGTCGCTGAGCCTACACGCCTCATCATGCACGATGAGATGCACGTGATTATCCATAAAGCACCAAGCGATGATATGGATATCGCCGGCGCGCATCGCATGCCTCATAAGATTGAGGAACCGATATCGGTCCTCATCGTCCTCGAATATCACCTGCTTGCCGTTCCCCCGAACGACTACATGGTAGTATCCCGACGCCGCAACAGCCCGAGGTCCCCGCGTCATATCTATCCCCCTCCCCATGATTTCCCTGTGAGCACGTTATTCCCCGTCGAGCCACGGCTAGTCTTGAGATCGAAACACCCGCGCCATGAGACAGTTGTGCCGGGTTAAACTGTCTCAGTCTGTATCCAGCTGTCTAAGAGACAGATTGACCCGGCACAACTGTCTCCCTTTAAGGTGACAGATGTGTCACGCGGTGGTCACATAGGCGCAAGCAGCAAAGTCCAGTATCGTAGGTGACGTATCCCTTCGACCCAAAGGGGCCACCTATGAACATCCTCTCTGTCGAACACCTCACCAAGGTCTACGGCACCGGCGCCACCGCCGTGCGAGCCCTCGACGACGTCTCGTTCACCGTCGAGGCGGGCGAGTTCATCGCCATCATCGGCAGCTCGGGTTCGGGCAAATCGACCCTTCTGCACCTCATGGGCGGGGTGGACCGCCCCACTTCGGGTACCGTGCGCCTGCAGGGGCAGGATATCTTCGCCCGTAGCGACGAGGAGCTCGCCGTCTTCCGCCGCCGCGAGGTTGGCCTTGTTTACCAGTTCTACAATCTCATCCCCATCTTGGATGTCGTTGAGAACATGACGTTGCCCGTGCGCATGGACGGACGCGATGTCAACGAGAAGCGCCTCAAGATGCTCCTTCGTTCGCTCGGCCTCACCGGCCGAGAACACTATCTGCCCAACCAGCTCTCAGGCGGCCAGCAGCAGCGTGTGGCAATCGGCCGCGCGCTCATGAACGCCCCGGCCGTCGTGCTCGCCGACGAGCCCACGGGCAACCTCGACTCCAAGAACTCGGCCGAGATCATGCAGCTCCTGCGCGATTCCAACCGCCAGCTCAAGCAAACGCTCATCGTAATCACCCACGACGAGGACATCGCCCTCATGGCCGACCGCGTGCTCGCTATCGAAGACGGGCGCCTCGTGCGCGACGAGCGCCGCCGCGAGACTCGCACGGTTTCGGTGCGGAGCGAGGCGGGACGTGGCGGGGCGGCCCACAACGCCGCGCATGAGACAGTTGTACCTGGCACAAGTGTCTCGGGGGTGCGGTAAGATGAGCATCTTTTCCCGCTTCGCGCTGCGTTCGCTCAAGCGCAACCGCACGCGCACCATCGTATCGATCATCGGCGTGGCGCTTTCGGTCTCACTCATCACCGCTGTGCTCACCAGCGTCGTATCGCTCACCAACATGCTCATCGAGCGCACCGCGTCCGATGAGGGCTGGTGGTACGCGGAAGCCGCCGGTATCACAGCGGAAGACCTTGAGCGTTTGCAGAACGATCAAGAAGTCACCGACCTCACTGTTATCGCCGACTTGGGCACCGTCTCGCTCGGCGAGGATAACTCGGACATCTTCGGAAAATACCTGTACGCAAAGACGTGGCCGCATGATCTAGATGCGAGCGAGCCCCTCATCTCAACGCCAGAGATCGTTGCCGGCCGCGCGCCCGAAGCCCCGGGGGAGATCTTGCTCCCCCACCCGCTTCAGAACGCCGAGCTCGCCCCGTGCGGCCTGACCGCAGCAGATGGCGGCCCGATTGAGGTCGGAAGCCGCATCACGCTCGATTTGGGCACGCGCACGGTCACCAACCGGGAAGACGGAGCAAGCGTCACGGCGACCGCGATACGCGGCGATTACATCGACGAGACCGCCCAGACCGAGACATACGAGGCGGACCTCGGACGCATCGAAGGAACCGTCGTGGGCTTCTACCGCGCCTACGGTTACTCATCCATCTATTCGCTCCAAGGAAACATCGCCTACGTCTATGACGATGGAAGCGCCGTAGACCGCGCGATCACCGACGATTCCGCAGCCACCTGGGTGGGAGCGATCTTCCGCACCGCTAACCTCGCGGACGCAGAGCCCCTCGCCGACGAGATCGTCAACGTGCACGAACGGACCACCGATGGCGCGTCAACAGTCCATTCCTCCCTCATCCGCTGGATGGGCGTGACACCGGATACCGCCATCTGGAACACGCTCTACCAGATCGCAGGCATCCTCGCCGCGGTCGTGATGGTGGCAGGCATCTCGCTCGTCTACAACTCCTTCGCGATCTCCGTGGCCGAGCGCACGCGCCAGTTCGGCCTGCTCTCGAGCTTGGGCGCGAGCCGCCGTCAGCTCCGCCGCACGGTACTCACCGAAGCACTCGTCATCGGTGTCGCCGGCATCCCCGCAGGCCTCGCACTTGGTCTTGCCGGCTGCTACGCGGTCTTCGGCATCTTGGGCGAAGGCATCGCACTGATGGCCGGCGGCGCGGAGGCGCATGTGGCGGTGAGCCCTGTCGTGCTCGGCATCGCCGCGCTCCTCGGCCTCGTCACGCTCCTTGTGAGCGCCTGGATCCCTGCCATCCGCGCGAGCCGCGTCTCGGCCGTCGACGCCATCCGCCAGGTGCGGGATGTGCGTCTCTCCCGTCGCGCTCAGCGCGCTCAGCGCCGTGCTGCCCACCGTGGCGAACGCGGTTCGCTCGCGCGCCCGCTCGGCCTCGCGGGTAAGGTCTTCGGCATCCCCGGGTTCATCGCCCATAAGAACCTCACGCGCGCAAGCTCCAAAGGCCGCGTTACGGTCGCTGCGCTCGCCGTCTCGGTCGCGCTCCTCATCACCTCCGGCTCCATCGCCGACGTCATGAGCTACGCGAGCGACACCGCCGTGGACACTATGGAAGGTCAAGACCTGCTGCTCTACATCGATGCCACGGGTGCCGGTGCGGACCAGACGCTCGCGCTCGCGGACGGCAAGGTCGACGGCCCCGGCATGCAGGACGCCCTCGCGCGATTCTACGCCGATGTGCAGACCGTTGACGGCGCTACGCCCAACGGGTATATGACGAGCTATGTCGCCGACGCGCTCATCCCCGCGGGCATGCTGAACGACGGCATCATGGGCCTCGATGGAAGCGCGCCGCTCCTTGCAAACGGCTCGTGGTACGGATCCGTTTACGTGAACTTCGTCGATGATGCCACGTGGAACGCCTATGTGGAGGAGCTTGGGCTCGATTCCGCAGAGTTCTGCGACCCTGCCCACCCGCGCGCCATCGCCGTGAATTCCTACGATGTCAACAACGGGGAGACGTATGGCAACTACCGACCGTTCAAGGATACCGGATCGATCGCATCACTTGAGTTCGCCGACCTTAACGGGCACTTCGTCTCCAGCATAGAGGACGATCCCGCGGGCGGGCTACGCGCGATGTACTACGACAATGAGGGAAATCCGAGCTATCTTCCCTATGATGAAGCGGTCGCGAACACGCAGGAGATCGAGGTCGGCGCGATTGCGGAAACCCGCCCCGTCTGTGTGGACTCATCGGGTACGCTCCAGCTCATCCTGCCCTCCTCTGCCATCGGCCTCTCCGCGAATTCGGGGTACCTGCGGGCGAGCATGTCCTTCGACACGGGCGGTGATGCCGCACGCGCCACAGATGTCCAGGAGGCCGTCGAGGACATCGCTGAAAACTACCCGGAACTTGATATCACCTACATGAACGTCGCCCAGGGCAATCTCCAGGCGCGCCTCATGGCCACCACGGTCAACACCTTCATCTACTGCTTCGCCGTCATCACGGGGCTCATCGCGGTGGCGAACGTCTTCAATACGCTCGCAAACGCCCTCATCCTTCGCCAGCGCGAGTTCGCGATGCTCAAATCTGTTGGCATGGGCAACCGAGCCTTCCGTCGCATGATCGCCTACGAATGCGCAAGCTACGCAGTGCGCGGCTTCCTGATCGGTTCCGCCCTCGCCTTGTTTGTTTCCTGGGGGCTCTACCAATCCATGATGCTCTCGTACTCGACCTATGAATTCCACCTGCCCTGGGTACAGATCGGCATCGCCGTTGTCGTGGTCATTGCGGTCATCGTCGCGAGCGTGATGTATGCGCTCCGCCGCACCCGCACCGCAAGCGTTGTCGAAGCCCTGCGCGAAGACACCGTCTAGCAGCCATCTAGCGTGCAGGCGCATGGCAAGTCGCGCAGCGCCAAGATCGCCTCCGAAGCGGGCGCACACTCAACGATAATCCGTGCCCGGCCCCGGATAGAATGTCGGAGCCGGGCACGTGCATTAGAAGAGATAGCGCTGAAGAAAGGAGCCGACGGTGCCCCAATAGCGGTCAGGATCCACGGTCGAAGAAAGGCCATGCGCCGCACCCTCGATGACCAGCTTCTCCTTTACCGGACTCGCGCACGCATCATAGAGGCGGTCGAGCATCCAAAACGGCACAAACCGATCTTCCGACCCATGGATAAAGAGCATGGGCACCGCAGCACGGCGCAGGCGGCGCTCCGCCGAGGCCTCCTTGAACCCGTATCCCGCACGCGCGCGGCACACGGCGCTCGCAGCGTTGAGCAAGGGCACCGCAGGCAACTTGAGCTGCATCCCAATCTGAACCGAGAACTCGTCCCACACGCTCGTGTAGCCGCAATCTTCGACAATGCAGCGAACATTAGGGGGCAAGGCAAGACCGGAAGCCATCATCACCTCGGCGCCGCCCATCGAGACCCCATAGAGCGCGATACGCGCCGCAGGATCGAACGCCCGAATAAGGTCTATCCATCCAAGCAGGTCGTTCGCATCGCACCACCCCATCGTGACATAGCGGTCGTCGTTGCGCTCATGGCCGCGTGCCGCAGGCGCGAGCACCGTGATGCCAAACGAGTGCGCAATCTGCGCCTCGATGCACAGGTCGGATGGGCGGCCGCTGTATCCATGGCACAGGATGCCGAACACCCTGCCTCGGGGCTCCCCCGTAGCCCCGTCGAGCGACTCAAGGGCACGACCATCATCCGATGCCCGGATGCCCTCGGCGGGCAGCAGCCACCCCCGAAGAGAACCGCCGTCGGAGGCTTCGATCTGCACACCCTGCTTAGATTCCTCGAACCACCGCCGTGCCTCAAAACGCCGCGGATCCGACGCAGCCGCCTCGGAATCGAAGCCCTCTGCCTCCCCTGCCCGCAGCCGCGCCATCACGGAACGCTCGGAGCGCGGGTTCAGGGCGAAATCGAAAAGGGCGCTACCGGTAACGCCCGCAGCGCCCACACCAGCTGCGGCAAGCGCCCCGAAAACCGGAATCAGCACGTATGCCCCAACGCCTTCCAATCGTGTGCCTACAGAGCATGACATGAGAAATCGTCATGCTACGTGGTACCCCGTCCACCGGGAACATTGCACGGAGGTCAGCCGGATATCAAATGGAAACCTTTGGCAGCGCAGCAATCAGCGCTTCGGCTTCCTGCGCTTGAGCGCACTCGGCGAAACCGTGATGCCACCGGAGGTCTGGCGGATGCGCTGGCCGCGATGACGGCGGGAAGGACCGGCCTGCCGCGACGGTGCCTCGGACGGGGCGGCAGTGCTGGCTTGCGGGGCATCAGGCGCGCCCGCAGCCCTCGCGGGCCTCGACGCGCGGCGAGAACTCTTCCCGCCGTGAACAAGGCGATTCCAGCGAGCGTGAATGCTCGCGTGATGAGACGAGCGCAGGCCAAGGAGCGGCGCGCATGCGATCGTAGGACCGAAGAACGTGACGAGGCGCCAGACCAGATAGCCCGCCGTGGCGGAAGCGCCGAAGAAGTGCCCCAGGAAGAGCGCGAAGCCACCCTCGGCACCGCCCGTACCGCCCGGCAGCGGAACGGCTGAGGAGAGCAGCTGGATGAAGGCTCCCGCTGCAAGGCAGGAGATGAAGTCAACGTCATGGTTGCCGAATGCGCGCAACACGAAATACGGCACCATGTACAGGCAAGCGAGCTGCGCCATGGTGACCACCAAGGTGACGCCCATGGACGAAAGATGCACCGCGGCATGTTTGAAGTGCTCGGAGAACGAGTAGATCTCGGTATCCACATAGGTGCGCCAACCGCGCGTGCGATCGTTCGCGCCGCCCACGCGCTCGGTAAGACCGATGGCCCAATGCGCGACACGGATCACGAAGCGCGGGCAAAGCGAGATCACGAAGAGCCCTGCGAGCAGCACCACATGGCCGCCGAAGCTGAAGAGGCACAGAAGCGTCATGTCGCCGTAGAGCGAGGTGAAGAACGGCAAGCGCACCGCGAGCAGAATCGCAGCCCAGAGCACCAGACTCACTTGGAATACGATGTAGCGTGTGAACTGCGTCGCGCCGGCCTCGCCCACCGGTTGCCCCGCCTTGGTGAGACGGTAGATCTGGGCAGGGGTTCCGCCAACCATCATGGGAGTCAGGTTGCCGAAAAACGTGCCGGCAGCCTCGACCGAGATAAGGTCGCGAATACCCACCGGCGACTCGGGATCGAGCCACACGGCGATCGCGTAGGCGACGACACCGAAGATGATGTAGAACACCATGCAGATGCTCGCGACCACGATCCATGAACCCTGGACGGTCGACATGGCTTCGACGAACTCGGCGAATTGCCCCGTCACCACGAGGTAGACGAGGTAGGCAATGAGAACGAACCCGATGAAGATCGCACCACGGCGGGCGCCCTTGCGGTCGTCCCCGCCCGCGGAAGCAGCGTCAACGCGCGGCTTAGGGGCGGTATGTGGGGACTCGGACATGGTCCTCCTTACGTCGGGGCAGCGGACTTCCATTCGTCGGCGGTGCACAAAGCGGCGCACCTCCCTATTCCTTCTATTGTACGGCAACGGCGTCCTCCCTCCTTTGAGCTAGACGTCTTCTGCTGAACTCCATTCCTCAACTTCGCCCATATTATTCGCGTCGTATAGGAGCCTTTGGCGGAGCAATCTTCGAGGGTGCGCGCAAACGCGGTGATTCCCCGCGAGGCAATGGGGGTACGATACACGCGAGCAACGCGACTGAGGAGTACCGCATGTCCCATGAACCCTGCAGCCATATCCCGTCTTTCACCGGGTCCTTTCGCGAGAACCTCGAGGCTCTGATCGCCGTGCTCGAACATGGCGACAAAGACCCCGCCGGCAAACGCATCGGCTTCGAGCTGGAGCGCATTCTCATCGACGATCAGGGGCGAACAGTCCCCTTTGCCGGCGAGCATGGTGTTGGCGCGCTCCTTGCAGAGCTCGCCCGCAGCCGAAGCGAAAGCGAGCTCGTCTATATCGACGGGCACCTTCTGGGGCTCGACTACACATTCAACGGCGAGCTTGAGACCGTGGGCGTGACCGTATCGCTTGAGCCCGCGGCCCAGCTCGAGGTGTCGGCCGGCCCCGCGCATTCGGTAAAGGCCCTCTATGATGCGATCTGCGCCTTCGACGCCGAGGTGGAGCGCGCCTGCGCCGCCATCGGGCTCGATGCCTCCCTCGTTCCCGTAGGCTACAACCCCGTTGTCTCGAGCCCGCTCGATCTGGAGCTCATCCCCAAGGAGCGCTACCGCGATATGGACGCGTACCTCTCGCGCCGCGGACGCTACGCGCGCGACATGATGCGCTGCACGGCATCTACCCAGGTTTCGCTCGATTATGAGGACGAGCGGGATGCGGCACGCATCTATCGCATGGCGACGCTTCTGGGTCCGCTCTTCGCCTTCCTGTTCGACAATGCGCCCATCTTCCGCGGCGAGCCCTCCCCCGGCATGGCTCGCTCACGCATCTGGCACCATGTGGACGTGGACCGCTGCGGCATCGTGCCCGGCGCGCTCGAGGGGCTTTCATTCGAAGATTACATTCTCTGGGTCTCGGGCGTGAAGCCGATCCTCTTCACCGATGCCGAGCACGTGACCACCTCGACCGGCGACTGCTACACGCGAGACATCATGTCGAATCGCCCGCTCGAGCCAGCGGAGCTCATGCATCTGCTTTCAATGGTCTTCCCCAACGTGCGCCTCAAAGGGTTCGTGGAGCTACGCGAGATGGATTCGCTGCCGCCGCGCCTCGCCGCCGCCTGCACCAGCTTTACCGGGGCCCTCTTCTACGATAAGTGCCTTGAGGCCAAACTTGCCGAGCACCTGCGCGACTATCTTCCCCACGGGTTTGCCGGCATAGACGAGAACGACGCCGTGGTGGCGCGCCTGCACCTCGAGGAGCAGGGATGGGATGCCCAGGTGTACGGCATGCCCGTAGAAGCGCTCATTGATGCCATGGTTGCCGTCGCGTGCGAGAACGTCGCGCTCGGGTGCGGATGCACGGGCATCGGCAAAGATGAACCCGCCAGCGTCACCGTACCCGTGGTGCGCGAGACCGGCCCTGCAAGCGCCTTCGACCTCGAGGGCATCCAGATGCTCGCGCAGCTCTGGGGAAACCGCCTGCTGCCCCGCGACGAAACGGCGCGCGAACTCGGCAACGAATTGGGTTGCATCCGTTAGAATCGGGAGCTCCTGGCCTATGGGACATAAAGCGCGCCCGATTGGTCCCGGCCCGCCGCCAACGTGCGGCACCGGTAACAAAAAGCCCCAACCGAAGTTGGGGCTTTGCAATCGTTGGTAGCCCGTACCAGATTCGAACTGGTGATCTCCGCCTTGAGAGGGTTATCCCACAACGTCGACTGAGGACAACAGACCTATACAAAAGAGTGTCTGAGCAGGTCTTTTGCAGCGACGAACAGCAACAGACGGAACCTAACAAAAACGGAGTTCCGGTCGCTGTTGTGTCCTGATTGTGTCCCGTCTACGACCAGGCCACAGACAAGGTCATATCGAAGGAGACCGCCATGAACCACAGTGCAGCAGACATCGGCGCCATGTGCGAGCTCGAGGACTACTCCCACTTCCGTGCAGAGCTCGTTGAGATCTCACCGCAGAGCTTTACGCTCGAAGAGCTCAAGGAGATTCTCGGAGACATGATCAGGAGCAAGGTTGCCCTGGAAGACAGCATGCGGGAGCACTTCGCAACGCTCGGAGAAGCTGAGCAGACCGAACTGCTCGACATGCTGGGAAGCAGCGGCTGCAAGGACCGCGACTGGTGGTACTGGATGCTCATGGATGGCCCGGTACACAGAGAGTTCCCCACAATCTAACGGTAGAATACGCGCACGGAACCACGAGCGCCCTGAAGTCTCGATGGGGGCAATGGGGCGCTTCCGCATAAGAAGCCCCAGCAATGACTGATGAAAAGACCGTCGAGTTCCCAAACCATTACAACCGCCTCGAATTGATTCTTTATGGAGAAGCGCCATGGACTCCATAAGCAGATGGAGTCGGTCGGCAAACTTTCTGGACGGGTACAATGCTCATCAAGCGGTTCGAAAGGAAGCTGCATGGACGTCAATCAAAATGAACTAGAAGGCAAACCGCACCCAGCCATTGAAGCTCTGGGGAATTGCATTTATGCCGGAGATGGCTTCGGAGCTGCAAAAGCCGCTGGCGTCCTTGATTATCTCGGATTTCCTGACACTGCCCTGTACGATGGATTGGCCCTCCAGGTTGCTGGCGACTTTCGTGCAGCCATCAAAACACTTATGAAAGTCGACGAGAAATCAGAATCTCGACAAATGGCAATAAAGAGCATCATTACTATGTGCTCGATAACCGGTGACTACAGTAACCTCGACTGGGCGCTAGCGATAGCAGAAGATATCTCCCCCATATCTGAACTCGAGTTGAGACTGAATTGCGCAGAGCACTCATTCAAAGAGGAGTGCGAGCACGATTATCCAAAGAAAATCATCTCAACCCCTATTCAGGTAATTGGGAAAAATAAATCAGAGGTTGAGGCGTACTACAACGTATGCAGGATGCTTGGAGACATGCTTGCCTGCGCGTACGCTTACATTAGACAGGGGATCGAATACCAAGAGAGGGCGAGCAAGGATGATCCGCCGTTCGATGAGGCCCCAGAAGCTCAACGCTGTCTCCAAAGCTATAAGAAAGCCCTTGTTATCCTCGATTCCTCCAGGCTTATCGGGTTTATAAAATTCCGTGGAGATGTCGGGTCTCTAGCAGAGTGTGCGCTCTCCAACTACAAGTGGCTTGAAAAGATCCACATTGCGAAAGAATCCAACGCATGTGCCAAGGCATCCCGAATTATTGCCAATCTATGCGCGCCCGAGACGCATGCTGCAGTAAACCCCATTAGCGATAGCGTGCTTGCAATCGTCAATCGCTTTCTTATCATGAGGTCGCCCATGATCTGTTTGGTCGTGGACAAGTATTTCGAGCAGCTTGCCCATGATGCAAAAATGGGTGACTCTAAATCAATTGACTGCCTTAATATCGCTTATGTGAGAGCTGGGCTCGGCGATCCATGCCCAGAAGGGTTTTTAGATAAGGTCAAAAGACTGTTTGAAGGAAGCCCCAACATATTTAACGGCACAGCAATAGAAGACATAGAAATCTTCTCGGCGATGACGAAAAAAGGACGCCTTGCTCTCTCCAACGCTGAACGGCTATTCTCTCTAAGTCAAGATGACGGAGTAGTTGATGCGAGCCATATTGCCCTTGCCTTCTTCCGTGTGCTTGAATTCGAATACAACGGCAGACTTATTAAGCCATTGATGGACAAACTCGACTTTGACAAGATTCGCCATATTACGGGCTATCAATTTTTACGCAGGGAAAAACGATCGGTAATCGACCGAGACTTCGAGTCCTGGAAAAGGGAAATTGACGAAATTAGCCTCATCAAATCTCATGTACGTGAAACGATGACGCTTGGAAGCATCCGCGAACTATTGAGAAAGATTCGATTTAGCAACACTCATCTCGATGCTTGCGCACAGGAGCTGAATCGCGTCATCAAACTAGTCCTCACTCCTGAGGGGCTAACGGCGTTTCAGCTCGAATATCTTGAGGATGCTCTTAGTCAAACTGACCTCTCGGCATATCGCAATCCGGGTGCCCATACCGGTTTCCTTTCGTTCTCAAAAGCTTGTGAAGCGCGCGAAATCGTTAGGTACTGGCTGAAAGAGATGGGTACATGGTTTATGGCCTGATTGGATATTCAACTCCCGTTAGGCCAATCATGTTAGTGCTCAATCTGCCTGCTTCCTCTTGCAGCAATCAGGGCCAAAAGAACCTTGCCAAGCATGTCAATCGCTGCAATCACAACCTCATCGCTGACCTTGAACCTATTCATATGGTTGTTGTCGCTCATATTGTTTGCCTCCCGCATTGTCGGTGTCTTCTGACTACCTAAATGATAACTGGGTGATTTGGCCAATAATAGCTGCAGTTAATTTGTATTTCCGACCCCACTGTCTATGTTTTATAATGCTGTTTTGTCATATACTCATACGATTTACGACCCCATTTTGGAGTTCTCATGCCAACTAGTAAATACAAGATCTACCTCCCAGAGAGTGTAAAGCGGAGCCTTTTTCGAGACGCGGAGCTTTTCGAGTTTTGCAAACATAAAGGTGAGGTCAACCTTAATTCATTCATTAAAACTTTGATTAGCAACTACCTAGAGAAACACTCAGAAAGAGTGGAGAGGAAACGAGAAAGCATCGTTGCAATCATCGAAGAATCTACAGGGGCATCTCGCCTTGCAGCAGAAACAACATCTGTAAAGATTATGGCTCAGATAACGGGGTTCGAATCTCGCAGAAAGGAAGGAAACTGCGTCATAACGCTTACGGTAAGCGGAAGGACGAACGATGACATACAGTATGTCATCGACACCCAGCTGAAGGGTGCCACACTTTCCCAGTACCTCCGAAACATGTTCGAGTCATATCTTTCTCTTCCCCGTCCTCAGCGCGAAAAAATAATGTTTAAGGAAACGATAGAAACCCTTGAGAGAGCTAGCAAGAAGGGTAGGCTTGTCTCCTTTAGAACGCAAAACGCTCCAGCCGCAGTTACTGTCATGCCCTATAAGGTTGTTGCTTCACACGAGGAGTCTTTCAACTACCTTCTTTGCTTTGATGTGGAAGGACGTACAGCGCGCTCATATCGAATCTCTCGAATATGTGCACCGCACATATTGGAAGGCACTCACGTTATGGATGAAAGTACCCTTCGAGAACTGCAGAGAGCAGAGGACCAGGCCCCGCAGTTCTCTTTTCGTGATGCGCAAGAAGCCTGCGTGCGCTTAACCGAAGAAGGGAAACGAAAGTACAGGATGATTTATACGAATCGTCCGAAGGCAACCTTCATGGATGGAGATGTTTACCATTTTGAATGGCCTCTTGTTCAACTTGAAGAGTATTTCAAGCGGTTTGGGGAAGAGGCGGTAATCTTATCACCGGCGACATCCAGGGAAGTGATGAGGGAATTCTATCTTCGTGGCACCAGAGCATACGAAGTTTGCGGCGACCAGGAAAAACTCTCTCCTAACGAGCCGTGAGGTACCCGGCTCCGCCCACGCCGTCGACCCTCATGTACTGGTAGCCGGCGCGCGAGCTCGAGTAGGTCGTGCCGGCACCGCCCACGAGCGATGTGCACTGGTAGAACGTCTGGAAGCCCGAGACCCCGGACGTCGGCAGCACCCAGTCGGCGTCAGCCCAGATCGTCACGAGCGAGCCGCACCCGCCGAAGGTGTAGGCCAGGTCCTCTAGCGAGGACGGGTCGAGCCCGGAGAGGTCGATCTCGGTGATCCCGTCGCAGCTGTTGAACGTGTGCTGCATCTCGCGCACGCCGTTGAGGTTCCCCATGCCCGTGACCTCGGTGACCTCCCCGTGCCCGTAGAGCCAGTAGTTCGTGTTCACGTGGTCGTAGATGGCCATGTCCGCCGCGATCGTCACCGCCTCCACGTCGTGCCGGTGGTCGTACCAGGGCTGGTAGCCCACGGAGTTGTACCGCGCGTTCGCGCACAGGCGCCCAGATGACACAAGCGTCCGTCCCGCCTCGGGCTCGGTGGCCGCCGTCAGCATGAGCTCGCCGTCGTCGTAGAGGAAGCAGCGGAACCACTCGCGCTCGTCCTCGGACCCGTCCGTGTGGGTCAGCACGCCGGTCGTCTCGAAGTGCAGGTTCAGGTGGTCGTCCGTCTGCTCTGGGACGTAGCCCCTCTCCCCGACGAGGCGCCGGCATCCGCTGAACATGAGGACCCCGCTTTCGACGTGCGCGTAGAAGTTGTCGGCACGTATCGTCTCCAGCGACCCGCAGCTCACGAACATCTGGTTCATGTTGGTCACCGTGACGAGGCGGCCGAAGCCCGTGACCTCCACGAGGTTCTCGCACCCATGGAAAAGGTAGGCGGCGCTCTCGAGGCCGCTCTCCTCCATGTCCTCGTCGATGACGGCGCGCGTGACGGAGAGCTTGTCGTCGTCCCACGGCCTCGAGCCCGCGGACGAGTAGCCTGCAGGGTCCACCTCCCACGCCTCGAGGATGACGGCCCCCGGCACGTCGGAGGAGCGCCCGTCGCGGTAGTTGAACTCGAGCGTGCCGTCCGCGAGCAGCAGGGCCCTGATCTTCACGCCCGTGTCCCACGAGAGCGCCAGAATCGCCGGCGCCATCTCTGAGGGTCTGTACGTCTCGGAGAGCCCGTTCTGCGCGCGGATCGCGTCGGCGATGCCGTCGAACACGGCGTCGGAGATCACGCCCGTGCCGGACGTCGCGGGCGCCTGGTAGGGCGTCCCCGCCTTGGCTCCGTCGAGCGCCAGAACGGCAGCGGCCATCTCGGAGGGTAGGTAGGTGTCCGTCCCGCCGCTCTGCGTGCGGATCGCGTTGGCGATGTCGGTGAGCACCTGCTTGGCTATCGTCCCCACGGCCATCAGAACTCCACCCCGCTCAGGTCGTCGAGCGCGGCGATCGCCTGGTCGACGTAGAGCTTCGTCGCGTAGGACGAGAGGTCCGGCGTTGCGCCCGGCGACCCGTCCTCGCCGTCCTGCCCGGGCGCGCCCTGCGGCCCCTGCTCGCCGGTCTCTCCCTTGAGGCCGGAGAAGGCGAAGGCGAACGTGCGCGAGCCCGGCGTGCCGCCGAGCGTCACGGTCACCGACGGCGTTCCCGTGGAGGCGTCCACCGTGGCGGTCGCGCCCACGATCTCGGCGTCCGCCCCGTCTTGGCCGTCTGCGCCCGGCGCGCCGTCCTGCCCATCGGCCCCGGGGGCTCCGTCCTGCCCGTCGGCCCCGTCCGCGCCCCGCAGCCCCTCGAGCTGCTCGGCCGTGAAGTCCTCGAACGTGAACGCGTCGCCCTTGGGGCCGCGCAGGTCGGCGGAGCTCGTGCCGCTCGCGCTCGTCACGGTGAGCACCGACCCCGCCCACGAGTGCGTGCACCCCACGCCGTCTGCGCCGTCAGCCCCCGGCGCGCCGTCCTGCCCGTCGGCGCCGGGAGGTCCCTGCACGCCCTGCGGGCCGCGGAGCGCCTCCAGCTGCTCGGGGGTGAAGTCGGAGTAGAGGAACGGGTCACCCTTTTCGCCCTTCTCGCCGCGCAGCGCCTCGATCTCCTCCTCGGTGAGGTCATCGAGCGTCATCTTGTCACCCTTCGGCCCCTTGAGCGCCGCCAGCTGCTCGGAGGTGAAGTCGGCGTACGTAAAGGCATCACCCTTCTCGCCGCGCTCTCCGTCATCGCCCTTGTCTCCCTTTGCGCCATGGAGGAGCGTGGCCGTGGTCGTGCCGCTGGCGTCAGTCACGGTCACCACCGCGCCCTCAGCGGTCTGCGCCACCGTGGCTGTCGGGCTCACACCGTCGACACCGTCCTTCCCGTCAGCACCAGGGGCGCCATCGTCACCGTCCTTGCCGTCGACGCCCGGAGCCCCGTCCTTCCCGTCGGCACCCGCAGGGCCAGGCATTCCATCAGCCCCATCAAAGTCACCCCGCTGGGCAGCCGCCAGCAGCTCCTCCCTTGCCTGGGTGGCGGCAGCCGCAGCAACATTCGCAGCGGCAACGGCACCAGAGGCACCAGCAGCAGCCTCGACCGCCTGCTCCGCCGTTGCCACCGCGCCCTCGGCCGTCGCAACCGCCTCCTGCGCCTTGGTGACGGCCTCGGCAATGAGCGCATCGGCGTTCTCGTATTTCTGTATCGCATCAAGAAAGAGCGAGAACCCGTCCTCGGACTCAGTACCGCCCACGAGCACCTGCTCCACGCGCACCTCGAACGCCCGCGTCGAGATCGCTCCTCCATCGGGAAGCGATACCATCACCTGGCAGTCGACAGAGCCCTCGGCGCACGCCATGGCTGCCGGATAGAACACTGAGAACGCGCCCGCCTCAGCGTCAACCTCATCGAACGGCTCGCACCCTCGCTCGCGCGTCGCGCGGTGACGCCACAGCAGATACACGCTCGCACCCGAAAGGTCGACCGCCTCACCGTCCCGCCTCACCAAAAGAGCGATGCCACGCCCCTCCGCATCGGCGGGAGAGGCAACCAAGGCGCCCGCAAACACGTCATCGCAGGACTCCCAGACCAGCTCATGCAGGCCGTAGCCATCAAGACCAGCCATCAGAACTCCACCCCCGAGAGGTCATCAAGCGCGGCTATCTGCTGCGCAACGTACTCCTTTGTTGCCAGCGCGGGCACCTCGCCGCCGGCAACCACGCCCGCTGCCTGCTCGATGGCGACCACGCTCGCGCCCACGGCAGCAACGGTGTCGCCCGCAGCACCCGCCACGTCCTCAACAGCCGCCACACGCGCTTCGACGGTGCTGCGCTCTGCAAATGCTGTGCGCGGGGCAACGCCTACCGAGTAGCGTGCTTCCACAGCATCGCCAAAGAGCCGCACGCGCCGTACCACCCGCGCCCGGAGGCGCCATGCGGGATCGCGCGACGAGTCCACCACCGCGACCTCGTCTCCGAGTCCAACAAAGACAGCACCCGAAAGCGCCACGGCGTCCACCTCGTAGCTCACCAGCGGAGCGCACGTCTCCGCAAGAGCCTCCTGCGTGCGGGCGAGAAGAACCTCGGGGTCCTCAACATCCGCGAACGTCACCTCTCCAAAGCGGTGCACGCGGCCGCCCGAGCCGTCTGGCAGGCCCCACAGCAGCCTCGCTTCATCGTCGCCGACCCAGTCGACACCACCGTTCACCTCACCGAACGTGAGCTTGCGCCGATACCCGCCCGTGAAGGCGCCCGTCTCGTCCACCACGGGCAACCCGGCCCCATAGCCGTAGAGCGCCGTGAAGACCTCGTCCTCAGCAACCGTGCGCGTGCATCCCGCCATGTTCCGCCCGTACTCGAGCCGCGCGCCGCGCCACGAGCCCAAAGCAGCCACCGCTCGCACGGTGCGCGATGACACGCAGCCGCCCGAAACCGCGATCGCGGGCTCAATCTCGCACCCCCACACCTCGCACACGCGCCTGAGAGCCGCGAGCCGGTTCACGTGGTAGATGTAGCAGCCGTGATCGCCAAACCAACCAAGCGTGGATGCCTGCCAACGCGTCCCCTCGAGCACGACGCCCAACGCACCGTAGAGCCCCGAGCCTGACACCCGCTCCTCCTCGACATAACTACCGAGAAGGTCGCACAGGCTCGACTCCGCGTATACCTCGCACGCGGCACCCAGCGCCTCGTCCGTGCGCACCACCACGTGCTCGCGCCATCGCCCGTCCTGGGGGTCTCGCCACAGGATGCGATCGTATTTCTCAGGCGTCTCCAGGCAGGGGAACGAGAGTACGTCCTCTCCTCCCAGCTCCTCGCGATGCTCCACCGCGCCAGCCGGGTGCAGAATCCCGATACGCTCATCAGCGCGGTCGAACCAGAAGAGCGTCGGAGCCGTGCCGCCCATCAGAGCCATCTTTCTGTGAAATTTGCTGTGAAGTCCGCGCAGCCCGTGAAGGACAGCTCGTGCGGACCCGGTTCCAGCCAGAAGAAGTCGCTGTCGAGCGTCACGTCGGAATCTGCAGCCTCGCCGTCAACCCATGCGCGCCCGGCACCGCAGTCGATGATGACCTCCTCGCCGCCCAGGAACGCTCGCTCCACCTCGACATGAGCACCCGTGTTATCGTCCTCGACGGTCACTCCATCACCAGCCGCCGCTTCCATCACGAACGTCGGCAACGTCCTATACGTGCCGCCAACGACAAACGACAGTCCTGCGCCGCCGCCAGCGGGCACGACCTCCTGCCCCTGCCCCCATGCAACGGGATCGAACGCCGTGAACGCCAGCTCGCAGGAACCGTCCTCGAAGAGGGCGTCCCAGGCATCCGCGCCTGTGCACACGGCGTTGCGATAGACGAGCCCCGGTTCGCCGGGGAGCTCCAAGTCGCATCCGGCATCCGAGGCGAGCCACGCCGCCGCCTCGTGGCGCACCGCCGTGAGCCCCTCCGCGTCCTCGTCTTCGGCAAGGTCGAGGAAGAGCCGCACGCGCAGAGTCTTGGGCGGGATACGTGCAGAGAGCAGGACCGCACCGGCACGGCCTGGCACCTCAGCGGCGTCCATGGAGAGGCCGTGTGCCGCGGGCAGTACCACCTCGGCGGTCGAGAAGGACGAGAAGTCGTGCCCATCGAACTTGATGGAGCGCGCCATCAGAGCCGTCCTCTCGCGCGACCATAGGACACCGCTCGGCGCTGCTCTCGCTCCGAGAGCTCCTCGTCTCGGAAGCGGTCACCGGAACGGCGCAGGCGAACGTCGGTGTGAGAACCGCGCTCGTCGTGCCAAGTGCCCTGACTGCCACCCGCCCCGCTCTTCGTGCCCTTCCTATCGGTCATATCTCCCTCGCAACCGTCAGCCTCACCGTGAATGCCCACACGAAGCGCCCGCTCGAGTCGCGCTCCCTGAAAGCCGGCGCGTCCGTATCGATGCCCAGGATGCGCACCCCGGAACCCGCCACGTTCCACTCGGCGCGACCGGACGAGCGCACCGCCGCCTCGCACAGAAACGCGGCGTCCCGCGCGGCAGCATCCGTTTCGCGGACGGCAAACACCTCCACCGAGGCGACTCCGCGTTCCTCGCCGTCTTGGCGGCTCTCACGCGAGAAGCCCGCCCAGCGAACCACGACGGGCTGTTCGCTCAACAGTGCGCTTGGCGCGATACAGAACACGTCACCGACTCCCGCCGCGCGCAGCATCCCCGCCACGGCATCCACGACCGCCCTCATCGCAGCTCCACTTCCCAGTGGTGCACGCGTCCGTTGAACCCCTCGAAGCGCGAAACCTTAGCAGCCACGTACGACCTCCCATGCACCTCGACGCGCGAGCCCGCGGGAATCTCGAAAGCACCTGCGCTCATGACGGCATCCACGAAGAGCGTGCCCGCCCCGGCGTCCGCGCTGCGGTGCGCATCGGCGACCACCGACTGTGCCCGCTCGAACCTCACGTGCGAGATGGCGCGCGGCTCGCCAAAGCCGCCATCGACCGCCGGCTCGCGCACTAGGCACGAGTCCGGCAGCAGCCTCGCGGGTATCGGACGCAGCCACGCCATCAGCGCACCCCGCAGAACAGGAGCCCCGTCCCAGCAAGTTCTTTCTCGCAGGCGTAGGTCGCCTGCTCCTCACCGGTGGTTCCCCGGTTGTCGTAGTGCGTCACCGAGAAGGACCCGAGCTGGAATCCGCCCACCTGACCCTCACCAAACTCCGCGAACGCCTCGGCGGCAGCGCACACCGCACGCCGGTACGCAAGCTCGTCCGCCTCGCACGCGGGAACGCGACCGCCGCAGATCCATCGCACGTGACGCTCGGCGGCGGGAAGTGCGCCCGTGAACGCCTCCACGCCCATCCCACCGCCGTACGTGTCGCGATAGAAGCCAAAGTCAACCGACGTCGCACCCGCGCAGCCCACGACGGCCCCTTACGCAAGCGGGGCCAAGGACGCGTACACGCCGTCGAGCTTGTTGTCGAGCAGCTCCACGATGCCGTACTTGCGATACTTCATCATGTAGGAGTCAAGCGTCTCCAGCTCGTCGGGACTGAACACGCGGCTCGCAACGTGCTTGTCGAACTTGATTACGGCGCTCTTCTCCACCACCAGGAAGTTGATTGGCGCGCCCGCTCCCACAAGCTCGTAGTACGTGGAAAGGCCGCTCTTCTGCGGGCTCGCCACCTTTGTGTAGGTGCCAGAGCTCTCGGTGTAGTAGGTCTTTCCGCTCACGACCTCGGTGTCGGATGTGAGCTCGTAGGCGCCCTCGGCAGGCGCATAGCCAAACTGGTCCTCGTCACCGGAGAGCAGGTCGATGTGCGAGTAGAAGCGCACCTGCGGTACCTCGACGATGCGGGAGAATCGCTCAAGCACGCGGTTCGAGCGCGTCGGGTTCGCCAAGCTGAAGTCATCCAGCACGCCCCTGAGCGTCGGCGTGATGAAGAGGTAACGAGAGCCCGTGGTCACCTGCGCCTCGTCCATGGCGTTCGTCACGGCGCGCAGGGCGGCGAGCACGTCCTCCGCCTCGGCGTCGGAATAGTCGGTCGTGGCGGTGGAAACGCCCTCGTACCCTGCGATCTCGGCAAAGGTGAAGGCGTCGGCCTCCGGCGCCACCTGCGTTCGCTGGAGCTCGGAGCCGGCCTCGACGAAGCAGTCGAGCACGCCGGCCTCCTCCACGTCCATGACGTCGGCCAGAAGGCGGATGCCCCGGTCGTAGTTGAACGTCTTGGTCTCGAACTCGTAGGTGATGCTGCCGGTCTTGTAGCCAACGTTACGCGTGTAGTCTCCGAGGCCCGAGACCTGGATCTTCGGGACCATGATCTCCTTGGCGTTACGGCCGGCGCGCACCATGCGGCGCGGGCTGTTCAGGCACGCGGAGGCCGCCGCGCGCTGATAGACCTCGTCAAGGATGGTCGTATAGTTCTTGGTGGATGCGATGCTGTTGGCCATCTGCTACTCCTCTTCCGCGATGTCCGCGATCTCGCGCCATCGCTTCATAGTCTTACCCTCGTCTGATGCGGCCCCCGCATTGGGGAGGCCGGTCTTGCCACCCTGTTGCTTTGCGGGGGTGTCGGCGAACAGCCACGGCTCGGCCTCCTTGAGCGCGTCGACGTCACCGGCGTGGTCGCCCAGGACAGCACGCGCGGCCTTCACGTTTCGCACGCCTGCCAGCTGCAGCTTGAAGTCGATCCGGTCGGACTCGCCCTGGGCCTTGAGCTCCGCGATCTGGTTGCGCAGTTGTTCGGCCGTCTCTGCGTTCCTGGCGGCCTCTGCCACTTGGGCTTCCAGCGCCGCGATCTTCTCGTCACGCTCCGCGACGGCCTTCTCCCAATCGGTGCCGCTCACCTGCGGCTGGTCTTGCGCCGCCTGCTGCTGCCCGAGGTCTTCCTGGGCTTGCGGCTCCTCCTGCGTCTTGTCGCCATGGTTATCACCGGCCATGTCAGCCACCTTTCGTGTCGTGGCCGACAAAGAATTCGGCCCCTTAACCTGTATGTAGGCTAAGGGGCTGTCACAAGCTCATCTAGATTCGTAGCTGAGCCAACTACTCTGTCACAATCTCATTCCTGAAGACCAGGGAGCTTTTGAAGCGAGATTCCGATTAACTTTTCGTAGCTCCGACCACCTGGACGACGGCTGACCCGCCGCTCTGCCTCGATGTCAACCTGATCGCCAGGATGCAGGGTCACTACATCGGCAGCTGAAATCGTTCCTATAGAGAGCGTTATCTCTTGCTCGCTGTCCGTGAGGACACGGAGCTTATCTTTCTGCGACATGGTTACAGTCAGAATTTTGCCAACGATGTGAATCGTCTCGCTATCGATATTTGCGTTCTGAATGACGACGGAAGCGTGTTTAGCTGTCTCATGCGTCAATCTAGACGTCTCGGGCGGCCTACCAGGTTCCTCCCATTCGAAGTCAACGTCAAGCGCGCCTTTGTCGACAGAATCACAGAAGGCTTTCATGGTAGAGGCCACGCGTGGGCCATGGTCCGTAAGTCGGTCGAGAAAATCCGTCTTGTCTGGCCCATCGACGTTGAGATCCTTAATCAGAGACGTGAACTCGTCAAACGCCAGGTCGGCAAGAGGCCGCGCGCCGATTTCGTCCTCGAGATCGAAGAGCGACTGGTCCTTCCCCTCGGGATAGAGGTCCGACATCCTGTCAAGCGTTGGAGCGACCTGTATGACCACAGAGCCGGGCATTGGCGATGCCACCATGGAAAGCTGTGTTCTACCGGTAACGCTGAATGGCAATGCGCCTGCAGAAGTCATAATTCCCTGAATGGAAGCCCCAATTGCATCAACACCGTCTTGCAGGGCCGAGAGGAACGTGCCGACGGCTTTGAGCGGTGCGGTGTGACCCTTTACGGAAGGTCCGGTGATGTGAATCACACCAATAGACGCGGGGTCGTCCTCTGGAGAGTGTTCGCGGACAAAGGCGTTCACACCCATCAGGGCCGCATCAGCAGGGTTCTCTGGCACCGTATAGGTGACATCGGGGTCAAAGCCCAGGGAGGACAAATAGTCATCGAGGTTAGGCGTCGTAGCCATCGATAATCACCTCCAAGTACCCTGCAGCCGGATAATGCCAGCGATCGTTTCCTTCAGCAAAACGTGCCTTCGACCAGAACTGGTCCCAATAACCACGTGTCACCATGTAGTTGTAGTCGTACCCGTACTCGGTTGGCGGCACTGGCAGCAAGTAGGAGTCAACACGGTCGTTCAGGCGCTTGACGAGCGGGTTCTTGTGCAGAAGGACCTGTGTAACGAACTGGCCCCTCGGGTCACTGGCAGCTTTGTTATACGCATCGCCATCAACCAGATAGACGACGTCGATATCGTGCGGCACTTCCTCTGAGGTGATAAAGCTGCCGCCAATCCATACAGCCGAGAGCCTTCCATAAGCTTGCTGCACGACGGCGGTTACTTCTTGGAATGCATCCCATATCTCACGGCGATTTGCATTGTCTTCGGGTACGTATTTATTGCGTAGCTCATCCATGGTCGTCTGATATCGGCCAAGCGGAAGAACCCTGCGAACTGCACCGATTTCTTGCAATTCAGGAATCAAGGCTCCTCCTTTCGCTTGGTTTCAAACTGCCGAAGTTTGAATTAGAAAGTATATACCCCCTGACGTCACCGAAGGCTTCACGTTACTGGACTTTTGGGTAACTGTAAGCATCTGCCCGGCAGTTAGCACTCTCAACTCGCATAGTAGGTAAAGGTCACATATTAGCTGCGCAGTCTGTAGAAACCCGCTTCGTCCACGACCTTCCTACTTCCTATACAGCGCATCCAGCGTCTGCTTGTCGCCATCTTTCCACTCAATCCATCCGTTGTTGGACCCACCCAACACGAAGTCGGCTGCGCCGCTGGGCGTCGAGAAGGAAACCGTCTTCACCAGCCGTCCGCCATCGCCATCCTGGACTAGGTCACCGGACGCCAGCAACTCCTGCCGCAGCTTCTCGTAGCGGTCGAGCTTCGGCTTCACTTTAAGGTCAACAGGAGAGCCCTCAAGCACATCGAACATGTCGCCCGTGTACACACCACGCGCACGCACGCCGCGCCGCGAAGTGTAGAACAGTTTCACGTCCGCCAACGCGTCGTCGCTATCCTCGATCTGGTAGCCGAACGTACCCATCACGAAAGCGATCTCCTCGTAGATCTGCTCGACGGTGGGCTTCTGGTACTGGTCGATCACGTAGCGCGGGTCCACCTTGTTCTCTACGGTGTACCGCTTCGATGCGGTCGCTTGTTCGATGGCATACTTCTCAAGCGCGCTTACGTTATCGAGCGAGAACGACTGGATGTCATCTGAGAGGAACAGTATCGCCTTGTTCCAGAAATCCTTCTTGGCGTTGTGGTCGTCGAGCCGGGCGATGCCCTGCTTGGTCTGCCCAACGTACAAACGAGAGATGGCCCCGTCCTCGTCGTTGATGAGGTAGTAGATGCCGCGCATAGGCAAATCGGCTATCTGCTTGGCGCGCGAGAGCAACGGCCTTGGCACGAAGACCGTGGTCATGGTGGAAAGCGTGCAGCGGCAGATGCGTACCCCGTTGGGTTCGCCGTCAATAAACTGAGTCGTCATCGTCTTCAGTCGTGCCATCTTGCACACCTTTCCATCGGTCCGCATAGGAGCATTATACGGCTGAAGTCCATACGTACGGAACTCCCATGCCGTCAGGTACGCCAAGCTGTTTCTTGTCCTCCTCGGCGCGTATAATGACACCTACGTCAAAAGACGACCGCGAGGATGAACTGGCGCATGTAGCAACGGCACATATCCACAACGTCCTGCCTGCGGATTGGTATCGGTTGAGCAGGAGGCGACGGGTATGCAACACGATCTCGAAACAAGACGTAGCGACCTCGTCGCCCTTGTGGAACGGTATGCTGCAAACCGCACAGAGTACATCAAGTCGACTTATGGCGAAACTTCTCTCAGGGTTGAGTTCCTCGACCCACTCTTCTGCATTCTGGGTTGGGACGTCAACAACGAGGCGGGCCATTCCATCTATACTCGCGAGGTCATCCATGAGGCCAACGTCACAGTTGATGACGAGGACTCCGCTCACGCCAACAAGAAGCCTGACTATGCCTTCCGGCTCGGAGGAGAGACGAAGTTCTTCCTTGAGGCTAAGAAGCCCAGCGTCAATATTGTGGAGCGGCGTGAACCCGCCTTCCAGGCACGGCGATACGGATGGAACGGCAACCATGCCATAGCTGTGCTGTCTAATTTCGAAGACCTCTCAATCTACGACTGCGGTTATCGTCCAACCGATGACCAGGGTGCATCGTTTGCTCGTATCGCGTGCTATCACTTCGACGAGCTCGTTGAGCACTTCGACGAGATTTACAGCCTCCTTTCGAAAGAAGCCGTGGCCAACGGCTCGTTGGATAACGTGGACGCGCGGGAGCAAGCCGTCAAGGTCCCGTTCGACGACCTCTTCCTGGGCCAGATATCAAGCTGGCGCGGCGATATTGCCCTAGACGTCTACAACCACTACAAGGTTTCCGAACAGGATCGTCTAAACCAGTTCACCCAGACCCTGCTCAACCGTATCATCTTCCTACGCGTGTGCGAGGACAGAAGTTTCGAGGACGAGGAAGAGCTCCTACGAATCGCGAGCTTCGAAGAGTTGCGCGAAGTCTTTGCTGCTGCGGACGCCAAATACGACTCTGGTCTATTCAACTATTTGGACGACGCGCCATGGAAGGTTTCCGATTATCTGTTGATCAGCATCTTCCAGGACCTTTACTACCCCGAGAGCTCGTACGACTTCAATGTGGTCCAGCCGCACGTTATCGGGCATATTTACGAGGAGTTTCTGAGCGAACGGGTCTATATCGAAGACGGCCGTGTAAGGTTTGAGTCCACGCCCGAAGCCGTCGAGTCGAATGGCGTCGTGCCCACGCCTAAGGACATCACCGACGCCATCGTTGCAAATACGCTACGGGAGGTTTCTTACCCCTGCAAGGTCGCGGACGTTTGCTGCGGCTCGGGCAACTTCCTGCTCTCGTCATACGAATACCTGGTCTCAAAGGAGCTTACGCGGGTCATCTCGGAGGGCGATGCGAGCGTAGAGCTCATCGAGCGACCGTCGGGACTCGACCTACCCTTCTGGCGAAAGCGGCAAATCCTCACCGAGGCCATCTACGGCGTGGACATCAATCCGCTTGCAGTGGAAGTCGCACAACTGAGCCTAGTTCTGAGACTGCTTGAGGGATGCTCGGGGGAGGAGCTCGATGCTTTTCGCTCCAATACGGGCTGCAAGCTCCTGCCAAACCTTTCGGACAACATCAAATGTGGCAACAGCCTCGTAGGCTACTCTTATTTCGATTTCGATCCATCGGCGACCAATAACATCGACTCGCTGCGCGCCGTGCGGCCGTTCGATTGGGCAAGCGAGTTTCCGTTTGGAGGCTTTGACGCCATCGTGGGCAATCCGCCGTACATCCGCGTTCAGAATCTCGCCCGCTATATCCCGCAGGAGTATGAGTTCTACAAGAGCCGCCACTGCGATCTCAAAATAGCGTCAGCCCAGCTGCTCGACAAATACATGCTCTTCGTGGAGCGTGGACTGAGTCTTTTGTCAGCTAGCGGCAGGCTCGGCACGATCATCCCGAACAAGTTCATGACAATTGCAACAGGTAAGCAGTTGCGGGGTCTCTTAACCAGTCGCTATCACGTGTCGCGTATCGTGGATTTCGGAACTCTGCAGGTATTCCCGGGCCGCAGTACATACACGTGCATCCTCATCGCTACGCCCGAAGACGTGTCCGACTTCACCCGCTTGCAAGTCGCATCCATATCTGATTTTGTCGGTTCTCCCACTGAGGGCGGCGCTACATACCCTTCGACTGACCTGACAAGAGAGGCTTGGTCGTTTCCACCTGAAGCGTTGAGTGAGCATTTGGCAAAGATAGCCGATAAGTGCACGAAACTGTCTGACATGGCAAACGTTTTCGTTGGCCTACAGACGAGCAATGATGCCGCGTACATCATAGAGCCGACTGCAGAGACGGATGGCGTCTATTCGTTCGAAGACATGAATGGCCATCACTCGAAGGTCGAAAAGGCTCTCTGCCGGCCATGCCTGCTAGACGTGTCGTTCGAGCCCTATGGCACACCCACGCCGAACAAGCAGATTATATTCCCGTATTATTTCTCTTGCGGGAGAGCGAAGCTAATACCGTTTGACAGGCTTCAGGTGGAATACCCAAATGCCTGCGAATACCTCCTCTCCATCAAAGAGAAATTGGAGAGCCGCGCCTTCTCGAACAGGAGCAGGGGTGACGACTGGTATCGGTTCGGTCGTTCACAGAGCCTCGGAAAGTTCTCGGGCAACCCGCACCTTATCTGGCCCGTGCTCTCACTCGGCCCGAAATATGTAAACGACCAGAGCGGCAAAGTCATGTTCACTGGCGGCGGGAACGGACCGTACTATGGCATGGAACTCAAGGAAGAGACTCCCGAGGCCATCGAGTATGTCCAGGCAGCACTCAGCTACTGGTTGACCGAGGCTCTCGTTCGCAGCAAAACGAGCGTCTTCCGGGGCGATTACTACGCCCACGGCAAGCAATTCGTTACCGAGCTGCCCATTCGGCGTATCGACTTCTCCAATAACGCAGATGTCGCACTCCATGCACGAATTGTTGCAACCGTTCGAACACTGAACGATCTCGTTTCGAAACGAGCCTCCTCGAGCAGCAAATCGGATGCCGAACTCTACACAAGATCAATCGCCGCAGCAGAGAGGAATCTCAAGTCTGACATGGACATGCTGTATGGCGTCCCGACCGGACTTGAAGGGGCGGTCATGTCATGACGGACCTCGTCAACAAACTACGCGGAGGCTACTACACCCCAGGTGAGGTCGCGCGCTTCATTTGCGATTGGGCCATAAGATCAGGAGACGCCACGGTTCTCGAGCCGAGCTGTGGTGATGGCTCCTTTGTCGAGGCGGCGGTAAATCGCCTTGAGGAATTGGGGGCCCACGACGCGTCATGCTTGGTCACTGGTGTCGAACTCTATGAAGAGGAGGCACGGAAGGCGGCCGAGAAGGGCGGGCACATCGTGTGCGGCGACTTCTTCACTCAGTGTCGAGACGACATTGGGTCGAAGCGATACGACGCCATCATAGGTAACCCGCCCTTCATCAGGTACCAAGACTTCGAAGAGGAGTATCGCAGCGTCGCTTTCGATCTGATGCGAGGATACGGATTCGCGCCCAACAGGCTCACCAACATCTGGCTGCCGTTCCTTGTCGTTTGCTGCCATCTGCTTTCCGATGGGGGCAGGCTCGGGATGGTCATTCCAGCAGAGTTGTTCCAGGTCAAATACGCGGCGGAGACGCGACGGTTTCTCATGAAGCAATTCGACAGCGTGACTGTCGTGACATTCTCCGAGCTGCTTTTCGATGATGCTCAGCAGGAAGTCGTACTGTTGTTGATCGAGCGGCGTGCGTCAGACAGCGGTGCTGGCGTGCGAATAATCGAGGAGGTCAACGCTAGGTCACTTGCGCAGCTTGACCGTAAGGCAATCGAATCAACCAGGTCTAAGCGTAAGCTACCCGAATCTATGAAATGGCAAGCGTACTACCTTGATAATGCGGTACTTGACTTGCTTGCCGATTTGGACGGCCATAGGGGCGTGAAAACCTCCGCGGAGCTCTTCGAAGTCAACGTCGGTGTAGTGAGCGGCCAAAACTCGTTCTTTGTCATCGATCGCGAGACTGCAACTAGAAATCACATCGAAGAGGCCTGTACGCCGATTATTAGCAGGTCATTCCAGTTAAGCGGGCTCGCCTTGACTGACGAGGATTTCAAGCAGCAACTCGTGATGCAACGAAAAGTGCTCCTGTTTCTACCTGATGGTGAGTTGACGAAGGATGAGGCCAATTACGTGAAGCTTGGTGAGGCGGAGGGCTTCGACGGCAACTTCAAGTGCCGCATCCGTAACCCGTGGTATAGGGTGCCCACATCATGGAAGCCCGATGCGTTCTTCTATCGCCAGGTCGGAGCATACCCGAGAATTGTGATCAACGAAAAGCGGGCGCATACGACGGATACGCTCCACAAGCTGCGCTTCGTTGATGGCGTTGATGGCAAAAGTGTGGCTGTTGCGTTCAACAACTCACTCACGTTCCTCATGAGCGAGCTAACTGGCAGAAGCTATGGCGGAGGAGTCTTGACGTTCGAGCCGAGTGAGGCGCGAAGCCTGCCGATACCGTTCGGAAGTGGAATCACATTTGATTTCGAAAGAGCTGACGAGCTTGTTAGAGCTGGCAAAACCGACGAGCTAATCTCATACGTCGATTCTGTTGTCCTGGGAGAATATCTCGGCCTAGCGAGCCATGACATCACCCTACTTCACAATGGATGGCTCATGCTGCGCGATCGCCGCCTTGCAAGAAAGAAGCGTTGACAGGAGATGAATTCCTTCCGTACGCCACTTTAGCTAGCTCGATTACTCCACCGCATGTCTCACGTCGCAGAATTTGTTTTGCCGCCATCCCTGGCTGCTGGCCTGGCCGTGCGCTACCAACCTCGAGTTGTCCGCAGCCCGGCCGCCCACGCTCCGGGTGTGCGCTCGGGCCGTTCGTGCCACATGCAGCCCACGCGCCCATGGGAGTCTCCCGTACGGCCAGCCGTCGGCTTCGGACGGTCTTCGCATACGCGCCTACAGCAGCCCGCTTCGCGGTCTGCTTCCGGCCGCGTGCTCAGCCCGCCCTACGCCGCCGCCCGGCCTAATGCAAGGTCAACGGGGGCGCGTGGTCAGCGTGCGTCACGCCCGGCCAGCGGCGCACACCCTACGCGCGGTCGTCCGGTCTGCTGCCGTCACGCGCTCGTCCGCGCCCGTCCAGTCCATCAGCCAGCGCGGGCGGCAAAGGCTTGCTGCAGCGGCAACCCAACAGCCACCTCACGCCGCCGGCATCCGTCTCCCAGCCGCTCCACCAGCAGCCGACGCCCAGCAGCGCCCGCCAGAAGCCGCTCCAGGGCCGTGACAGCCCCTCTTGCGACCCGAACCCGCCAGCTCCACAGAGAGCGCCTGCGGGCTCCTGGCGGCCCACCTGACGCCGCGTGCCGCCCCGGACGCCGCCGCACCTGAAGGCCGCATCCCCCGACGGAAGACGCCGCCCCAGCCGTTACAATTGCTCCTGCAATCGTCCACCGAAAGCGAGGCGAGCCCCATGGCCATGCCCACCACCATAGGCGGCCGTGCGGCCATCCAGTCGTCCCTCGTGCGGGCGTGGGGGCTCGAGGGCTACGCCCGCATACAGCGCACCGTGCGCGAGACCGACGTCAGCTCCGACGCCGACTTCCAGCGGTTCTACAACCGCTTCTACCGCGTGCGCAGGAACGCGGAGTGGCAGTCGAGCTACTACGCGATCATGGAGAGGGAGAAGGCCACCCCCTCCATGGCGTTCGAGGACGTGCTGCGCGAGATGAACGAGCTCACGGGCAATGTGGAGGCGTCCTTCACCAGCAAGATGATCGCCACGCTCCACCCCGACAGGCCGATATGGGACAGCCTGGTGCTCGCAAGGCTCGGCCTGAGGCTCAAGGGAACGACGGCGCAGGCCAAGCTCGAGAACGCCGTCGAGGTGTACGGGAAGATCGTCTCCTGGTACGAGACCTACCTGGCTACGGAGGATGCCGAGAAGAACATACGGCTCTTCGACGAGCTCCTTCCCGACTACGCTTGGCTCACCCCCGTAAAGAAGGTCGACTTCCTCCTCTGGAGCGAACGCTAGGTATCCTCACCATTGGAAGCCTTGCCCCTCGCGAGCCCACGGGCACGCGCCTTGGCCGTCTTCTCGTCCTCGCCGTACCACTTCTGCCGATACTCCCAGGCGTTCATGGTGACGCCCACCTCGGCCATGTCCTGGCGCTTCTCGGCGCTCGTGTCCGTGATGATGCTGTCGTCGAACGTGACGCGCACCTCACCCTCGTCCGGGAGCTCGACCCCGAGCGAGCGCGAAGCCGCCATGACGGCCCTGCATATCCCAGCGATAGCGCCCTCCAGCGCATGCTCGTGCCTGCGGATGTTGCGCATCAGCGCCGAGTTGTCCGCCGAGACCTCCGTCGCGGTCTTCACGTACCCCGCGCCGTCGAAGTCGAAGTACCCCAGGCCGAAGCCCGTCAGGTCGCCGAGCATCTGCAGCGCGCACCTGAACGCCCTCACCTGAGCGTCAGTCCTCAGCGCCGGCGCAAACTCCTGAATCGTGTCCTCGGTGCTCATCACCTTCCTGAACACGGTACAGTCCTGCCGCCCGAACGGTATCGAGACCTTGCGCCCCCTGCCGTCCGTCTCCTGGTCGAACATCACGTCACTGAGGAACACCCGCATCTTGCCGTTGTCGATCTCCGAGATCATCGCGTCAAAGGCAAGGTCCACCGCCTGGATAGCGTCCACCGCGTCGGCGAACACGCTCTGCCCGTACGGGCTCATGTCCACGCGCGTGTTGTCCACGGCGGGCTTGACGATGGCGAAGGTGGGATAGGGCGAGCCCGTCTCGTACACGGGACACACACCCGCAGGCGCGACCTCGTTGCCGTGCTCGTCAAAGCACACCGTGACGATCCGATAACCGCCCCTCCCCACGCTCTCATTAGGCGAGAAGGACAAAGCGGCCGAGAAGTCCGTCCCAGCACCCTTGAGGTGAATCTGCAGCTGGTCGACCGCGCGCCCCCGCCAGAACGCCCGCGTGACGAACGCGCACTCCGTCACGCCCTCCTCGTCCCACGTGAGCGGTATCACCATGCGCGCGTCGTAGTGCCTAATGCGCACGCTCCCCGCATCCGCGTCCACCCAGAGCGCCCACGCGCCCGTCCCCATGCCAAACGCCCTCACCACGGTTGCCTGCGCCGCAGCCATGAAGCCGCTTTGGGCGAGAAACCCCTCGAGCCAGTCCGTGCACTCCTGCGTCCCGCACACCACCTGCGTCTTGTCGTTCAGCAGCAGCGACCCCCACTCCCGGCACACCCGCATCGCCGGATGAATCGAGCGCCTATGCACCTCGTACAGGCGTCCCACACCATCAGTGTCCTTGTAGTCGTAGAACGACCCGCACGCCTGCATCCACTCGTGCCACGAGCGAATATGCGGCTCCATCGCCTCCAAGGGCAGCACAAACCCGAGCGCCCGCAGGTACTCTCGCACGTGCCCCGGCACCCAGTACTCCTCCTCGTACGCCTGCCCCATCTACATCGCCCTCCATCGCTTACGCCCAACCGGCTCCCTGGCAACTCTTCCAGCCTTCGCCCCTTTTCATTCGCTTGGCGAGAAGAACGCGGCGCCTCCGCCACGCGTTGCCGCACACCTCTCCCATACGTCACAGGCTTTAGCTTTGGATGCCGAGAAACCCGCCCGCATATCCTCAGCTCCCCGCATCCGCCGCGCTCCTCACGGTTCAAGTGCAAAACGCACCGAGAAGAACGTCCGTCACCTTGCGTTTTCAGTTGGTAGCTGAATATGCCGAGAAACACGCCCGTCACCCCCTCAGCACGTCGTCCATCATTGCGTAGCGCACCGCGTCGATGGAATGGTCATCACCGTCGGGGATCTCGTCGATCCAGCGCCCGTCGCGGTCGCGCAGGAACTCCTTGCAGGTGAACTCCTCGAACGTCCGCGGACACCGCGCAGGGTCGATGACAATCTCTCGCAGGCCCGCCAGCCAGTCGTAGGAGAGCCTGCGCATCCGCGCCTTCCGCGCCGGGTGCACGCGTATGCCGAGCTCGCGCCGCCAGACCGCCATCTGCACCTTGGAGTCGGGCGTGTCATCGCACCACACCAGCTGGTCGTGGAAGTAGGGCTCCGCGCCCGGCTCGTCGGCGTAGGTGAGCGCGTCCACCACGATGCGGCCCGTGTCGGCGGGCATCGTCTTGTTGGCCGAGTGCTCCTCAAAGACGGTGAGCCTGCGCGCGCCCGGCTCCCAGCCGCAGCGCACGAAGCGCCACGGGTCGGGGAACCATCCCCAGTCGACGCCGTTTCGCACCCGCTCGAAGCCCCGCACACGCTCGTCGGTGAGCCTGGCCTCCACGATGTTGTCGAAGACCGCGCCGCCCGTCCCGGTCACCTCGCCGAGGTATTCCCAGCGCCATGCGCGCTCGTTCTCCTCGCGCAGGTACTCCGCCTCCTCGATGAAGGGCGCGCCGAGCCACCCTGGCCGCGTCTCCACCACGTCGAGGTACGAAGAGCGCCTAACGAGCGTGTCCGCCCGCCGCCTGCGCTCGATGCACTCCACGTTCACCCAGCTCCACATCGTCTTGGGCGGGTTGTAGCTGTAGAAGATCCAGAAGTCCTCGCCGCCGCGGCGGAGCGAGTTGAGAATGGAGCGAACCGCCTCGATGCCGTCGAACTGGTCGAGCTCCTCGAACCACGTCACGGCGCAGTAGCCGCGCGTGAACTTCACGCCCTTGAGCTTGAGCGGATCGTCGGCGCCCCGGAAGACGACGCGCTGCCCCGTGGGCAGGTAGACGATCTCCGTCGGCGAGAGCTTCGCTTTGAAGTACGCCGAGAGCCCCAGCGCCTCAACCGCCCAGAGCACCTGCTGGTACACAGAGTCGCGCAGCGTGTTGGAGAAGCGCCGCACCACGCACGCGTTCGCGTAGGGAAAAGCCACGACGAGAAGAACGATGCACAGGCTGATGAAGCTCGACTTTGTGGAGCCGCGCCCACCGTGCAGCCAGTAGTGCGTGTGCCCGTGTGCCATCACGTCACCGAGCACGTCGTGAAAGCGCGGGATGCAGAGGTCGGCGGCGCTAACCATCGGCTCCGCCGTCCTTGCCCTCCGGCTCGCCCTCGTCGACATCGGGCTTCGCCGCGCCCACGGCCACGCCGAGCACGATCTGCGGGGCCGCCTCGGCGCGCTCGCCCTTGTCGCGGGTTGCCTGTGCATACTCGTCGGGGTACTTGCGCTCCAGGAGCCACGCGGCCGCCGTCCACTGGCCGTTTTTCTTGGTAGCCGCCTCGCGGATGGTGGTGAGCAGCGTCCGCTTGTAGTCAGCTTCTGCCTTTTTTAGCGACTCGCCTAACGCGCGATGCAGCCTCCCGCTCGGCTTGGAGAGCCAGCGGTACAGTGTCGCCTCGTGGATGCCCACCGCCCGGCAGATGTCCTTGTTGGAGAGGCCATCGCCCTTGAGCGAGGCCATCTGCTGGATCAGTTCCTCGGTGAGCTTTGCCCTCATGCCGGGCGCCTCCCTCCATGACAGGTCCGCATTCTTACAGGCTCATTGTCCGGAGGTGTCACAAAACGCTGGTATTATGTGAGCATCAACCTTCAATCCAGCCATCGGAGGAGGTTGCATGGGCTCACGGGCAAATGCAGTGGTCATCGAGAGTGACAAGCGCCACGTCTACTACTCCCATGGGGCAGCGCAGTTCATGGACGCGCTAATGTTTTGGGGACCCAAGCACGCCCTACTCGAAGTCCGCGACTGGCGGGGAGGCTACGAGGATGACGGCGATCCCCAAAACGGATGGTGGCTCGATAACGCGTGGGCGGAGGGCGGCTGCTGCATCGACCTAGACAACCGGCATCTGGCCCTGTATGGCGGGGAGGACATCGAGTGCGATATCCTCTGGCTCGAGACGTACCTCAGGCTGCTCAAGTACACCTGGAAAGGGTGGACAATCGAGTGGTCATGGGGAGAACTCGGTCAGATTGCCTGTTGTGCCGGGGTTACGGGGGACAAGCTCGAGGAGATCGATTGCAAAATCACGAGTCGCCCGTCCGATATTGACTGGTACATCGACAAGTATCTCTTCGACATTCCAGACAAACGGTACTCGGGGTCGTCAACCCTTTCCGTTCTGTCAAAAGGCGAGATACGAGCCGCGTTCACGTGCGAGAGCGAACCGGAAGCAATGCTCACCGTCGAGGGCCGCATAGGAAGGCTTCTCGACCACCTGCAGCCTTCGCCCCTCGTCCGCGATGATGACGAGTTCCTCATGGGGTCTCTCCACCTCGACTTCGACAAGCGGGAGATATGGGTCTGGCGGACGTGGGACAACCACATCGATATCGACCTGCCGGCGTATTGGTCCGGTTGGAAGCTCTTCGACTGCAAGTATCACTACCGCAAGTTCTACTCCTCCGTGCCACGATTTATCGAGTTCGTCCCGCGCTCCGAAGACCTCTACATCCAGAAGATCAGGGACTGGGTCTGCAAAGATAAGGACTACTTCGCTCCCCACAGGCTTGCGCTGGAGGAGCGCGAGCGCCTCTTCGAAGAAGTCCGCGCTCAGTATCGCTCAGACAATCCAACTCCAAGAATCCTTCCGGAGCTATAGGTGCCTCACTCACGCTCACGCTTGCCCTTGAGCCCGTGCTTGCGCATGAGCCGCGAGTTCTGCTGCCGCAGTCGCGCATACTCCCGGCGCGCCGCCTCAATCTCCGGGCCTTCCTCGCACCCTTCCGCCTCGCGGCGCAGGATCTCGTTGAACGCCCTCTCCTCGGCAACGTGCGCTTCCTCCGTGCAGCGTGGACACATCCCGCTCTGGCGGTTCAGTCGCACCCCAACGGCACCGCACTGCGGGCACACCTCTAGTACCCTCAGACTCGCGTGGATTCGCGACGCCTGCATTTCGATGGCTCGGACGGTCCTCTCCACGCCGTAGCGCCTACGAATTTCCTCGCGCACCACCGCAGCGCCCCGGTGCCCCAGCTCACGGATCACGTCGTTCTGTCCGGTCGTCCACGCGCTCATTGGGCCGACCCCGCAAAGCCCATCAGAACCTGTGAAAGCGAGGCGCGGGAATCAACGCCATAGAAAAGGTTGTCAAGCAACCTTTCTATAGGTGTTGATTGCCTAGCTTTCCCGCACCGACTGCCTGTCAATTGACGAGCTTGACAATCTCTGAGCTTTCCCTGACAGGCTTTCGAGTCACTCATCGGCTCCACCCACCTCCAGCAAATCGGTGCCAAGCGGCGGCTGCCAAGCCGTCCACACTATGTGGTTGCGCTTCTGACCCTTGCCGTCCATCTGCATCTTCACAAGCTGATACTCATCAAAGTCGATGAGGTAATCCTTGATGGTGTTTGGTGAGAGCGCCGTAACATTCTGCACCGTCGAGAAGGGCACGGGTTCACCGCCGTTCTTGTCGAGAAGATCTTTGATTCTCTTGCGCGCCTTCTCCTTGCGCTTCTCCTTCTGCGCGGTCTTCTTGCTCGCCTCGGCGCGCCGAGCGGCCTCGCGCGTGGGTGCCTTGTCGAACTTGCCGTTGTCATCCCGAAGGAACATGCCGTCGATGCGCACAGCGTTGAAGTCGAGGTTCTTATTGGCCTTCGACTTTTTGAAGCTGCGCAGGTCGGTCGACACACGCACCACAACGGCGCCATCGGGCAGGTCTGCCACGTCCTCCTCGCTCGGGGCGAGCTCGGTGAGCGACCACATCGCGCTGTAGTTGCGCCCCAGGGTGCCCGCCCCACTCACGCGGTCGCGAGCCTCCTTGAGGTCCTGCGGCCCCTTGCTGAAGTGATGCATGTAGATGACGCCCGCGCCGGTCTTGCTTGCAATCATCTTGAGGTATCCGAGCGTTGTCCTCGCGTCAGCGTTGCTGTTCTCGTCACCCGCGAACAACGGGTAGATTGGGTCAATGATGACAACGTCAGGACGATAACCGCTTCCGCAGACTACCTCAGCGATGTCCTTGACCGTCATCTCCGGGCTATCGTCCGTGTGGGCAATTCGCACATGCGAAGCAACATCAGCAGCAATCCCAGAGGCGAGAGATGCCTCGACGATGCGGTTCACATACTCCGCCTGGTTCATCTCAGAGTTCACCACGAGAATCCTCCCGCACTGCGTGAACTCGAACCCGAGAAGACCCGTGCCCGTCGCAAAGGCAACGACCATTTGCGCGGCAAGGAATGTCTTACCGACCTTGGGCGCCGCGCCGACAAGCATGATGCCCTGCTTCCGAAAGGTGTTCTCGATCAGCACGGGCGGAAGCTCCTGCAACTCGGACGGCATGGGAATAAACAAGTTCTCGAAGCGCGCGGCGACGTCCTTCGACTCTTCGGCGTCCTGGTCACCAGCATGAGGACGATGCGCCTCCGCCCAGCTGTGGAAGTCCCGCGCACCCATGTCCGTGCCGAGAAGCGACTGTCGTTCCGTCCCTCGGCTCGCCCCCGCCAGCCTCGTGAGGCGGCTCGCGTCTTTGTTGGCGGCGTCAACCTTGAGCCCAGCGGCGTCGCAGAGCTCGTGCAGCAGCCGCACGCGATCCTCATAGTGGTTGGGCCCGTCCGCCTCCACGCGCACCAAGGCGTGAACGGACTTCCCGCCGCTTTTGGTCAGCGCCGTGATGGGCAGGTCGAGCTCGCTCATGATGCGAATCTGCTCGTCGACGGGAATCTCGTCGCTCTCTATGAGGGCGTGTCGCCACGCCGTTGTCCTTCCCTTGCCGCGCCCCGCCCCGTTGGTGGGGTTCTGGCAGACCCATATCCCCGCCTCAGGCTCGTATCCGTCGAGCACGCCTCCAAAGCCTTCGCTCTGCAGGCGCGCAATGAGGTCGTCCCGCTCATAGCACGTGCCGCCATCCGCGGGCTCCCACTTGCAACGCTTCTCCGACCAATTCGCCCGCACGGAGAGATTCACGTACTCGCCCGGCTCGAAGAGCGCCACGAGCTGTGCCACGGCCTGCTGCACCGGAGAGAGGTCCATGGCGGAGGGTTGGGCGGCCGAAGGAGCCTGGATAACAGAGCTGTCGGAGGCATCCTCCACCCAGCCTGCACGCTTTGCGTGCCAGAAGAGCGTCCCCGCGGTGATGCGCCCGTTCTCGCTCACATGCTCGAAGAGCCGGCGCGCCTGTGCCTCATCGTAGTTGTCTGGGTCGGAGGATGACCATCGAAGAAAGGTGTCGACGTCCCCGCCAGCCGCCTTATAGCTGATGCCAATGTTCTTCCATGTCTCGTAGTCTCGCGGCGGCACCATGGAGAGAAGCGCGCTGTCGGCACGCTCTTTGGAGACAACGCGTCCGCTCATGCCCCATCGCCGCCCGGGAGCCTGTGACGTGCCCTCACAATGGAGACGCAGCAAATGGTAAGCTGTGCCCGCAGCCCCTTAGGGGTTGCACTCCAAGCGTCCGCCGTGCGCTGTCCTCGCCAAAAGACCAGCACGGCGGGCGCATTATTCCGGAGACTCATGCGTCACCGCCCATCACATACTCAATGAATCGCGGCTTCGGTACGAACCACTGCCTACCGCCCACCTGCACGGCGGGGATCTTGTGCTCTCTACAGAGCTTCCGCACGTACTCAACCGTGAACCCGGTCAGTTCCGAAATATGCGCGGGGGTCAACAGGTCGGGATATGCCGAGAAGAGCTCAACAGATGCTCCTAGAGCCGCTCCATCCGAACCGGACTGGCAAATTGGATGGTTACGCCCCATGGCTACGACGCCACCTTCTGGAGACGCTCCTTCGCCTCGAGTCGCTCGAACGCAGCGAGCATCTTCTTGACCTGCCCGGGATACGGAACGAGATGACCGTTCTCAATCTGAGAGATCGTGGATACATGCAGCCCCGACTCCCGCCCAAAGGCAGACTTCGACAGGCCGAGCCTCTCCCTCCGCTGGGTAATTTCGAATCGCGAGAGTTCCATGAGGTACCTCCGTTCTTTGGCGTTGACGCGCCCTGTTGGTGTTGGTACCATCGTAGCCATCAGAGTTTACTGTTCTTTTTGGTTTACGGTAGATTTACGATATTTTGAGAGTGACGGTTACTATGAGATTGGTTGCCCTGAACGAAGAGCGCGCGGTATATCTCCCGGAAGGGGAAGATCGCGAGGTCGAACCTCGAGCCGCCCTGAACAAGCTGCTCACCGTCCGCTCTTGGAAGGCGATGCTCGACTTCTTGAAGAGCGAGGCCTGCTGCTCGCTCTTTGCAAAGCGTGAGGACGATCCCCTTAAGAACGGCCTCTGGAAACCCGAAGAGCTTCAAATCGACCTGTCCGGCTCCCTCAAGTCGCGGATTGATTCTGACAGCGAGATCGACTATCTCGACGAGCTAACCGAGAAGGACTTGCTTTCGGTGAGCAAAGACGAGCTTCATGAAGTTTGGATTCCCGAACTGTTGTTTTTTCGCGACAGCTATGTCCGCTACCTCACTATCGCTGCTTACGCTTTAGGAGCTACGCCTCCTGACGGATTGTTCAAGTTCCCCGAGATCACAGAGGCGCTCGACCAGGAATACGTCAGAGACTTTCTCAGCGATGTTTCGAAGTATGCCGCTGTTGCCCTTGACGATGAGTCAACTCACAAGATAGCGGGCACTTATTTTGACAGCATCGCGGAAGACACTATTTTTGAGAATTTTGGCAACTATCCCGACGGCATCAACAAAGACGGCTATTTGCTCACAACATACGAGGAGTGGCCCGAGAATCCGGTTGATTCGCTTGATAGCACCTACTACTTCCTCATCGTTTATGAACGAGAGAGGTACTCGAAAGAAGAGGCAATCCGACTGCTGTGCGGAGAGCTAATTACTGTTGATTTGGGCACGCCGATGTATCTAAACCCGATGGACTTCTACCACTACTACACCGACGAACCGGATTTCGAAATCAACTCCCTATTCTCGCTGAATCAGGGCTTTTTCCGTCCTAAAGATGACGGCGGCTTCACTCGCTGGCAAACCGCTCTCTATGACACCGTCGAGGACGCCATATACGATGGCCGAGTGTCTCTCTGCCCCGTTTGCGGCACTCCAATCATTACTCGCTCGACATCGAGCCGCGCTGAGTTCTGCTGCGAATCCCACAAGACGGCGGCTAGCAAACGCCGACGTCAGACCGCACATATCCTGTACGCCTCCGGCACCCCTCTCGAAGACGCAGTCGCACAAATCGGAGAGGACTACCGCACCTCCATCGAGCGCTGGTACGCGGAGGCCCAAAGAATTGCCCACCCCGCCCCATAGGGGCGTGATGGAATAGCAAAAGACCTGCTCACGACGCTCGCCAACCAAGGAGGTGAATGTAATGGCAAAAGGAGACGGAAGCATTACGGAGGTAAAGAAGCCTGACGGAACCAGCTACGCCCCCAAGCACTGGAAGGTTCGCATCGACCTCGGCACTAACCCCATCACCGGCAAGCGCGACGTGGTCTCGAGAAACATCAAGGGCACCAAGTCCGATGCCTGCAAGCTGCGCGACCAGCTCAAGGCAGATCTCGAGTGCGGACTCTCTGCCAACGCCGACAAGATGACCTTCGCCGAGTTCGCGGAGCAGTGGCAGCAGGCACGAGAGACTGCGGCAGAGATCAGCAAGACACGCCTGCGCCGGGAGCGCACCATCGTCGAGGACATGTGCTCCTACATCGGCGGCATCAAGCTCCGCGACATCACCGCCCAGACCATCGAAGGGCTCTACATGAAGATGCGCTGGGACAAGACGGAGGAGAAGGGCAAGTGCAGCGGCACCACCATGAACATGATCCACAAGCTGCTCAAGCAGATTCTCTCGCGGGCCGTGGACTACGACCTCATCCTTCGCAACCCCGCCGAGAAGGTCAAGGCACCGCGATGTGACACGCCGGACCGCCGCTCCCTCACCACTGCCGAGGCAAGGCAGCTGCTCGCAACCATCGACGAGGCGGAGGGCGAGGCCTATGCGTCACGTGACGCCATCGAGGAGCGACAGGAGCGGCGCGGCGACACCTCGGAGCGAAGCTACCTGCGAGGCCTGTCCAGCATCGGCAACGTCATGGCCGCACGCATCGGCCTCGCAACCGGAATGCGGCGCGGCGAGGTGCTGGGGCTCACATGGGGCCACATCAGCTTTGCACGGGGAACCATTCGCGTCACCCAGTCGGTCACGACCTACGGTGAGGTGAAGGAGCCGAAGACCGAAGCGGGCAAGCGCGTCATCGCAGTGGACGAGAAGACCATCGAGCACCTGAAGCGCTGGAAGCAGTTCCAGCGAGAAGAGCTCTCCATCCTGTCGCTTGACCAGACGAGGGACACCCCCGTCTGCTGCAACGACAAGGGCGGGGTCATCGCCCCGACAAACTTCTCGCGCTGGTGGCGTTCCTTCACGAAGGACCACGGCTTCGAAGGGCTGAAGTTCCATGAGCTCAGGCACACCCAGGCAACGCAGCTCGTTGCCAGCGGCATGGACATGAAGACCGTCCAGCACCGGCTTGGCCACGCCTCAGCAACCCTGACGATGAACCTCTACGCCCACGCGCTACCCGAGAACGACGCCCAGGCGGCTCAGCTCATCGGCAGCCTGTTCTCCGAAACGCCGAGCGAGCAGGCAAGGCAGGAAGGAGCTCTCAGGGTCGCGGTCTAAGGCGATTGCGCCCCGGATTGTGTCCCAGTCCCCGTTGTGTCCAGATTGTGTCCCACGAAGGAGGAGCGATGAGGCTTCAAAAGAAAAAAGGCCAGAGGACGCATCCCCTGACCTGCGGTCTTGTTGGTAGCCCGTACCAGATTCGAACTGGTGATCTCCGCCTTGAGAGGGCGGCGTCCTAAACCGCTAGACGAACGGGCCATTGTGGCTCGCGGGGCGTGCTGCCCTCGCGCAGGTAGACATATTACGGGAACCCCTGTGCCCGCGCAAGCCCCAATGCCAGGAAACTCAAAAGTTGTGGGCATCTCGTGAAATGAGTGCGATACCTGCGGGAACGAAGGGGCAGATCGCAAGGCTCTACCGATGGTAGAACGTGTGGCGCTCGTACTTGGGCTCGCAGCACACATTGATGCCGAGCTTCTTGAGCAGCGCCTCATCCGTCGAGGAGATGATGACCGAGAAGAACGCATCGCAGCCCCTGAGCTTCGGCAGACCCGCGAGCACACGAGCTGCCACCTCGCTCGTTGCCGAGGTGATCGAAAGCGCGATGAGCGTCTCATCGGGGTGCAGACGGGGGTTCCTGCTTCCGAGCTGCGCGGTCTTGAGCCGGCTGATGGGCTCGATGGCCTCGTCTGCGATGACCTCAAGCTCCATGTCGACGCCGGTCACGCTCTTGAGCGCGTTCATGAGAAGCGAGCTTGCAGCACCGAGACGCTCCGAGGTCTTACCGGTCACGACCGTCCCGTCGGGTAGCACTATAGCACCCACCGGAGCGCCCGTGGTCTCTTCCTTGAGCAGCGCAGCCGATCGCGCAGGCGAGTAATCCTTGGTGACCCCCGCCTTCTTCATAATGACCTTGAGCTTATCCACCTGCTCCTGGCCCATACCGGTGCGCTTAACGCTCACCGCGGCCGAGAAGTAACGGCGCACGATCTCCATGCGCGCCGCCTCGCGGCATGCCTCGTCGTCCTCGATGGCGAACCCCACCATGTTCACGCCCATATCCGTGGGGCTCTGATAGGGGCTCTTCCCCAAAATCTTCTCCATGAGGGCCTTGACCACGGGGAACGCCTCAACATCGCGGTTGTAGTTCACCGTCGTCTCGCCGTAGGCGTCCAAATGGAAGGAGTCGATGATGTTCGAATCGTCGAGGTCCACGGTGGCCGCCTCGTAGGCGATGTTCACGGGATGGTTAAGCGGAAGGTTCCACACGGGGAAGGTCTCGAACTTCGCATAGCCCACCGAAACGCCACGGCTATGCTCGTGGTACACCTGGGAAAGGCAGGTTGCAAGCTTGCCCGACCCGGGGCCCGGCGCCGTTACCACGACAAGCGGGCGCGTTGTCTCGACGAACTCGTTCTTGCCGTACCCCTCCTCAGAAACGATGAGGTCGATGTCGTGGGGATATCCCTCGATGGGATAGTGCAGCTTGCAGGTGATGCCAAGCATCTCAAGACGGCGGCGGAACACGTCGGCAGCGGGCTGCGCCGCATATTGCGTGAGCACGACCGCCGCAACGGGAAGACCGTTGCTGCGGAAGATGTCGGCCAGGCGCAAGACGTCCTCATCGTAAGTGATGCCAAGGTCTCCGCGCGCCTTATTCTTCTCGATATCGTTCGCATTGATGGCGATGATGACCTCAACGTCCTGCGAGATGCTCTTGAGCATGCGAAACTTCGCGGAGGGCTCGAAGCCGGGAAGAACGCGCGAGGCGTGGTAGTCGTCAAAGAGCTTGCCGCCGAATTCGAGGTAGAGCTTGCCGCCGAACTGTTCGATCCGCTTCTTGATCTGCCCTGCCTGCAACTCAATGTACTTCTCGTTATCGAATCCTTGGCGCATGCATCGCTCCCATCGCTCGTTTGTAACCTCGACAGCATACCAGAGCCCGTCTGTACACCCACCCCCGGCTTCCCGCACCCCATTCCCCGCACACAATAGGGCGCGCAGGGACGAAACCCGCTACAGAGGGCACAAATCGCAGAGGACTTTTCAACTTTTGGGCACTCAAACAGCGATGCGCCAAGTAGACAATGCAAAGCACGCACCAAAACCGCAGGCAGACGGCGAGCAAGAAACGATCGTACTTGAGGTCCCGGGCTTAAAGTGCCCAAAAGTTGAAAATGCCTTCGCTCGTGCGAGCGCGAAGCCCGATTCCGCGAAGCGGCGAGCACCACAGGCCTGGCAACGCCTCGCCCCAGACACCCATGCGCTCACCCCTATCGGGGCCTGGGGCGCGTAGGCGCCGGCGCGCTGCCGCCCTCCAGCTGAGCGAGTTCCGCACGAGCCGGAGGCACCGGTGGTACCTCCATGCGAGTCAGGGTTACTCGAGCTCAGCCGGAAGACGGCAGCGCGCCGGACCGGGAACATACAAAGTCGCCCCCTTCCGCGCACGGTACGGAAGGGGGCAGAAAGGTAGGGTCTTACCGGGCATTCGCCCATGCGCATGTCCGGCTCGACGATACGCTTACCCGCTGCGAACCACAGGAGACAAGCGGCGCGCAGGGTTCACGTCGACTAGCGGTGAGAGAGGAGTGTAGAGCCGCTAGAGGACCATAATCGCCACGGTGCAGATGACCGCGGACACCACAGAGAGCACCACAACGATCTTCAGCGCAAACTTGAGCCAGGTGGTCCACTCGATTCGGGCGAGCGCAAGGCCACCCATGATGGCGCCGGAGGTCGGGGTGAAGAGGTTCACCACGCCGATGGCAGAGCTGAAGATCATCACCATGACCTCAGGCGAGAAGCCGAGCTGAGCGGCCAGCGGGCCCATGATGGGCATGGACACCGTCGCCATACCGGAGGTCGAGGGGATGAGGAAGCTGAGGCCGAAGTAGAGGATCCATGCGAGCGGCGCGAAGAGGATGCCGGACACGCCGGAGAGCGCATTTGCCGCCTGCGTGAGCACGTAGGTATCCAGGCCCGTCGCTGCCATGAGGACGGAGATGCCGCGCGCAAGCGCGATGATCAGCACGACGCTCATCATATCGGCGGCACCGGCGATGAAGGTGTTCACGATCTCCTTCTCGGAGAGGCCGCCCACGATGCCGATGACGATAGCCATGATGAAGAACCACGTGGAGGCCTCATCGAAGTACCACTGGCCGATCGGGAGGCCGGTAACGATGGCAGACCAACCCTGCGAAGTCTGGACCTCGGACTCAGAGACGCCCTCAACGGTGCCGTCCATGGTGGTCACGGAACCGTTCGACTCGTCATAGGCAGCGGCGAGGTCGTCGCTCGTAATCTCAGTCTCAACGGTCTCATAGGCAGACCCGGCATCGAAGAAGCCGGCAACGTCGGCGTTGAGGTCGCCGATGGGGATGAAGCCCAAGATCATGATGACGAAGGTGAAGGCAAAGATCACGAGAACGCCCTTCTGGCGACCGGTGAGCTTGACGTCCTTGTTCACCTCGGCCGCAGCAGCACCGTGCGCCTCTTCGGCGTTCTGGAGCTCCTGCATGGAGAGGATGGTCGAGCCCTTGTCGGCCTTGACCTTCTTGGCATAGCTCATCACGAAGAAGATGGAGATCGCAGTCGTGGCGATCCAGAGGATCGCGCCGAGGCCGATGATGATGGCCTGATTGACCTCAATGCCCACGCCGCGCAGAGAGTCCACCGCGGCGCCGACGGCGAACGGGTTCACCGTGGAGCCAAGGCAGCCGCAGCCAGCGCCCAGAAGGACCGTCGCGGCGCCCACGAGCGGGTCGAAGCCGGCGGCCATCATGGTGGCGGCAAGCAGCGCGTAGAACGGGACGGTCTCCTCGCACATACCATAGGTGGTACCGCCGAGCGAGAAGATGAACATGAGAACGGGGATGATGGCGAGCTCGTTGCCCTTGAGCTTCTTAACGAGCACAGCGATGCCGTTATCGAGGGCACCGGTCTTGGTCATCATACCGAGGAAGCCGCCCAGGATCATCACGAAGAGGCAGACCGGAAGAGCATCGGTGAAGCCCTTGACGGGAGCGGTGAAGAAGTCGCTCAGCTTGGCCGCCGTTACCTGGTCGGGGGCAAATCCCGCGACGATAACGGTGATGACCGCCACGATGGCGAGCAGGAGAAGAAGAATGGTGAAGGACGATAGCATACCGCGCTTTTTCTTGGTAGCTTCAGCCATAATCATTCCCCTCCTTTCTGTAATTTGGAGAAGATGGTCGAAAAAGCGCCATGGCTGCCGTGCCGTGCTATCCAGTCATGACGCGGAGAGGACGTGCCCGGGCGCGGGGCACAGGTGCGCCCGGGCACGTCCGAACAGCCAAGACTACTTGAGCGTCGCGTACATCACGGCCTTGATGGTGTGCATGCGGTTCTCGGCCTCGTCGAAGACCTTGGACTGCGGGCCCTCGAAGACCTCGTCGGTGACCTCCATCTCGGTGACGCCGAACTTCTTGGCGATATCGGCACCGATGGTGGTGTTGGTGTCGTGGAAGCTCGGGAGGCAGTGCAGGAAGATCGCCGAAGGATCAGCGAGGTCCATGAGCTCCTGGGTAACACGATAGGCCTCGAGCTGCTTGATACGCTCGGTCCAGACCTCGTCGGGCTCACCCATGGAGACCCACACGTCGGTGTAGATGACGTGGGCACCGGTGCAGGCAGCCTTGGGATCCTCGGTGAGGGTGATGGTGCAGCCGTTGGCCTTGGCGATCGGCTCGCATGCCTCGACGACGTCGGAGGCGGGCATGCACTCCTTCGGGCCGCAGGCCACGAAGTTCATGCCGAGCTTGGCGCACACGACCATGAGGGAGCGGGCCACGTTGTTCTTGGCGTCGCCCATGAAGACGAGGGTCTTGCCCTTGATGTCGTAGTTGAAGTTCTCCTGAACGGTCAGGATGTCGGCGAGCATCTGGGTGGGATGCCAGAGGTCGGTGAGGCCGTTCCACACCGGCACGCCGGACTTGGCGGCGAGCTCCTCGACGTCCTCCTGGGCGAAGCCACGGAACTCGATGCCGTCGTACATGCGGCCGAGCACGCGGGCGGTGTCCTCGATGGACTCCTTCTTGCCCATCTGCGAGCTGCCCGGATCGAGGTAGGTCACGCCCATGCCGAGGTCCATGGCGCCGACCTCGAAGGCGCAGCGGGTGCGCGTGGAGGTCTTCTGGAACAGCAGGACGATGTTCTTGCCCTCGAGGTAGCGGTGCGGGGTGCCCGTGCGCTTGAGATCCTTGAAGTTACGGGAGAGCTTGAGCAGGTACTCGATCTCCTCGGTGGAGAAATCGAGCAGACGCAGGAAGCTGCGGCCGGAGAGGTTGACACCCATGGTTAGTCCTTTCGAATAGAAATCCGTGCATTGTGGGCACCACGTGCCCTGGATAGTAAGTATGACGGCGCCCCGGGCGCGGGGCGCCGTCAATATCCAACTGTTACAGGTCCTCGCGCCAGAACGGCATGCTCATGCAGCGCGGGCCGCCACGGCCACGGGAGAGCTCGGCCGAAGGCACGACGAGCAGCTCCATGCCCTCCTTGTAGAGGACGTCGTTAGTGACGTTGTTGCGCTGGTACACGCAGATCTTGCCAGGGGCGACGGCGAGGGTGTTGGAGCCGTCGTTCCACTGCTCGCGGGCAGCCGCGATCGGGTCGCCGCCACCGCAGGGGATGAGCTTCACGGCGTCGATGCCGAGCGCCGAAGCGAGCACGTGCTCGAGCGTATCGGTGGTCTCGGTGATGTCGACCTCGCCGGGGTTCTTGCCCGGGGTGAGCTTGTACACCTTGAGGGTGCCCATGATGGCGGGATGGATGGTGAACTTGTCGACATCGATCTGCGTGAACACGGTGTCGAGGTGCATGAAGGCACGGGACACGGGGATGTCGAACGCGAGGATCGTGTCGATCTTGGAGTCGGAGTTCCAGAACATGTTCTGCGCCATGACGTCGATGGCCGCAGCCTGGGTGCGCTGGGAGATGCCGACCGCGATGGTGTGCTCGTTGATGTTGAGCACGTCGCCACCCTCGGTGTGGAAGGAGGCATCGCGACGGAAGTACAGCGAGACATCCTTGTAATCGGGGTGATACTTGAAGATGTACTTGCCGTACAGGGTCTCGCGGTTACGGGTGACCGAGTACATACGGTTCAGGTTCACGCCGGTGCCCACCACGGCGAACGGGTCGCGCGTGAAGTAGAGGTTGGGCATCGGGTCGACGATGAGGTCGGACTCGCTCTCGGTGTTCACCAGGGAGTCGAGGGTCACCGAGCTCGTGTGCGGCATCTCGACCTCGGCCTTGGTGATACCGGCCATGGTCTTCTTGACGTACTCGAAATTGTCGGTGATGGAATCGAGGAGCTCGCTCACAGCCTGCGGGGCCATCTTGCCCTTGATTCCGGCCTCCTCGAGCCACTGCTTCTGGAACTCAGCGCGCGCCTCGGGTACCGCGTCGAAGGCCTCAGCGACGAGCTTCTCGAGGTACAGCACCTCGACGCCCTGCTCGCGTAGGATCTCGGCGAAGCGATCATGCTCCTGCTGCGCGACCTCGAGGAACGGAACATCGTCGAAGAGCAGGCGCTCGAGCTCATCGGGCGGCAGATTGAGCAGCTCGTCGCCCGGGCGATGCAGGCAGACTTTCTTCAACTGCCCGATCTCGCTTGTTACATGCAAGCCTTTCGTCATGTCCTCCTACCTTTCTTTCTCGGCTGCCGGGTTATTCGCCCGCGCAGCCAGCCAAGCACCCGGGTGCCCGGGTGCTGTATGCACACAGCTATAGTTATATCCAATATTTCGACGTATGCCGAAAGCATCCGCCAACGGTATCAAATTAGAGGGGAACGGTATATCTCGTAATAATTGCTATGAAGCTCACTTTGCTTGAATAAAGTGATTACGTGGGCAAATATTGACGCTATTTTTTCTTTCGTACATATCAAATGGATATTTTTGCTATTAATTTGCATATTGTTACTTCAGCCATAACGCACGAGCCATAGCTTCAGCAGGGAGTTATCTTTCGTTTCATATTCATTCGTAAGTTGCTTTTATTCACATATTGCGGATTTTGGACCGTTTACGGCCCGATTGGCACCGCTCGCCCACGGAACAGGTGCCGTTCACCGGTTTTTGCGTGCCGCGAACGGCAGGGCTCCGTTGCCCCCGGCACGCTGCCCCAAGACGTAAGCAGTTCATAAAGCTTTCGAAACGTCACTGCAATCATCTGCTAACACGTATAAAGTTAGCTGCATGCATATATACTGCGCGCGCGGGGCGCGCTCATACCTAGATAACGGAGCAACCATGGCATCTTCTAAGGACGCAAAGGCCACCAAGGACGCTAAGCCGAAAGTCCCCAAGAGGGATAAAAGCGCGAGGAAGCGCCGCAAGAGCGCCGAGGTTATCGACAAATCGTCGCGCTATGACTTCTCGTACACGCAAAACCGCGAGATCAGCTGGCTGCGCTTTGACGACCGCGTGCTCGAGGAGGCCTACGACGAGACGGTTCCTCTTTTCGAGCGCCTCAACTTCGCCGCGATCTTCCAATCGAACCTCGACGAGTTCTTCATGATCCGCGTGGGCGGCCTCTCCGACCTCGCTACGCTTAAGCGCCAGCCAGTCGACAACAAGAGCAACCTCACCCCCTCCGAGCAAATCGAGCTCATCTTCTCGAGCTTGCCGCCACTCATCAAACGGCAGAACGACATCGTCGAAAAGATCGAAAGCGAGCTGCAGAACCACGGCGTCTACCGCATCGGGGTGGACGAGCTCACCGGAGACGAGCGCACGTTCGTGGAGGGGTACTTCCAATCGTACGTGTCGCCGGTCATCTCGCCGTTCGTGATCGATCCGCGGCACCCCTTCCCCAACCTGCGAAACGGCGCGCTGTATATCGTCTGCGCCCTCGAAAGCGAGGAAGAGGAGAACCTCATCGGCCTCATCGAGGTCCCCGCCTCGATGAACCGCGTGGTAGCGATGCCCTCCGAGACGGACACGTTCCGCTTCATCCTACTCGAGGATGTCATCCTCGCCTGCCTTCCGAGCTGCTTCGGCGCGTATGCACCGGCCGGCCGAGCCGTGGTGCGCGTGACGCGCAACGCCGATATCGACCCCGATGGTGAGGGCGTCGAGGAAGACGAGGACTATCGCCAGCACATGAAGAAGATCCTGAAGAAGCGCCTGCGCCTCCAGCCGGTTGCCCTCCAGGTCCAAGGGTCGCTCGAGGCGGCCACGCTCAAGAGCATCCGCAAATCGCTCGGACTCCCGGCGCGCTCCGTGCTCTCTTACGCCACGCCGCTCGACCTTGGCTATATCTACAGCGTCGAGAGCCATCTGCCCAACCACCGAGCGGATCTGCTCTTCCCGCCCTTCAAGCCGCAGACGAGCTCGATGTTCGACATGTCTCGCCCCATGCGCGAGCAGGTCATCGAAGGCGACAAGCTCCTGTTCTACCCGTACGAATCGATGAGCCCGCTGCTCGACCTCATGCATCAGGCAGCCTTCGACGACTCGTGCATTTCCATCAAGATCACCCTCTACCGCGTTGCGAAGCAGAGCCGCCTGTGCGAATCGCTCATCGATGCCGCCGAGAACGGCAAAGAGGTCACGGTGCTCATGGAGCTCCGCGCCCGTTTCGACGAGCAGAACAACATCGAGTGGGCAGAGCGCCTGGAAGAGGCCGGGTGCACCGTCATCTACGGTTCCGAGGGCTTCAAGTGCCACTCCAAGATCTGCCAGATCACCTATCGCGAAGGTATGGCGCTCACGCGCATCACGCTTCTGGGCACGGGCAACTTCAACGAGAAGACCGCGCGGCTGTACTCCGACTTCATGCTCATGACCGCCCACCCCGGCATCGGCGAGGATGCGAACGCGTTCTTCCGCAACCTGGCGCTTGGCAACCTTTCCGGCGACTATCGCTACCTGGGCGTAGCGCCGGCAGGCCTGAAACCGCTCATCATGAACGGGCTGAACCGTGAAATCGACCGCGCCCGCGCAGGCGAGCCTGCACGCGTCTTCTTCAAGATGAACTCGCTCACCGACCGTGAGGTCATCGACAAGATCGCCGAGGCCTCGCAAGCGGGCGTCGAGGTGGAGATGATTATTCGCGGCATCTCGTGTTTGCTGCCGGGCATCGCGGGAAAGACCGAAAACGTGCACATCCGCTCCATCGTCGGGCGCTTCCTGGAGCATGCCCGCGTGTACTCCTTCGGCGTTGACAACGATATCGTGTACCTTTCTTCCGCCGATATGATGACGCGCAACACCGAGCACCGCGTGGAGATTGCCTACCCCGTGCTCGACGCCACCTGCCGCGAGATGGTACAGAGCTATATGCACGCTCAGCTGGAAGACAACGTGAAGGCGCGCGAGCTCTCGAATACGGGTACCTGGGAGAAGATTGAGCGCGGCGATGATGCCATGCCCTTCAACTCGCAGGAATACCTGCTTAAGCATGCCTATGCGCGAGCAGCCGCAGCAGCGGAGCAGAAGCACAAGGAAGAAAAGCAGGCGGAGCCTCAGGTAGCCGAGAGCCAGGAAGACTACGAGGCAGCGAAGGCGGTGCTTGCTGCGGCAGCGCGCGCGGTGGCGCAACAGAAGCGAGAGGCAGCAGCCGTGGCAGCTGCCGACGCTCGCGTCGCGCCGTCCGACGGCGCTGGCACCGGTGCTGGTGCCGAAGCCGCCGGCATCGACGGCACTCAAGCAGCAGCGGCGCCTACCACGGTGCCCGCATCTATCGCGGAGGTGGACGGCGCGCGCATCGACCCCGCGATAGACCACGTAGCCGAACGCTCCTCTGCTGCAGAGCAAGCTGCGCAGGAAGCCGAAGCAGTTTCCGAACGTGAGGCGACGTCGCAATCGGCGGGCGCTGCGTCCGAACCGCCCGCAGCAGCAACCGGGCCATCTTCCGGCGCCGAGCCGAAGACAGCCCCCGTTGCACCGCACGCAACCACCCAAGAGGCGCAAGCGACCAGCGTGAAAGCAACGGTTATAGACCCCGAAGACGAGCATGGTGAGCAGGCAAAAGCCTCCAGCTCGGCTCGTTTTGCCGCCACCACTACGCTTGCCAAGCGCAAGCCCGGCCGCTTCCGCGCAGGCCTCGCCCTTATTGGCATCGGCCTCAAAACGCTTTTCGTAGGCACGCCCGAAGAGCGCGGCAAGTAGGCGTACAGAGCCGAGCACTATCGGAAGCGACCCGGCGCCCATGCCGAGAGCCAAACCGATAGTGGTGCTTTCGAGCGCAATCGGAAACGCTGGAAGACATGACCTAATCGTCGAACGCCGACGAACGCGTTTGCCGCATACACCAACCCGAGCGCCCGCCGTACCGTCCCCCCTTATCTTCACGGGGCTTGCGGCGGGCGCTCGCATAAGCGAAGCATTGGCTCAGGCGGAACACACTGGAATGAATGCTGGGCCTCCCAGTTTTTGAGCGCCCAACACCCGCGTGCGATACGTGGTGTCCTTGCCGTTCCAAATGATCGACCGCAAGGCCATCCGATGAGCCGCAAAACTATTCTCTTATTTAATGCCCACACACTTCTATTTAATGCCCTCCCACCTTTTCGATTTCTAGCCAAAAATGCGCTAAGTCGGTCTTTGCTCCTGCAATCACAAGGGTGCCTTTCGCCCACCGCCCTGATAAAGGGGTTGGAAGCAAACCGTCTACCAGGGCGATGAGGATTTCGCACCACCGTTTCCCACATAAAAAGACCGACTTAGTGCATTTTTTGATACTAATTCGCCAATAGTGGGTGCATTAAATTTTATTGCCATGGCAACCGCGCTGCGTTAGCACCACCGGTACCTGCACCCGCATTCGCAACATGTGGATGAAGGCCTGCGATTCGAGAGGAGCTGCGCGCACTGGCAGCCCTAACCGCTGCTTTCGGCTACACTTTTGACGAACACTACGACCGAAGGGGTTTCATGAGGCTCACCATTGAACGCATGGGTTACGGTGCCGATGGCATCGCGCATACCGACGAAGGCAAGACGGTCTTCGTTGCTGGCGGCGTCGTAGGCGACGTGGTAGATGCCGAGCTAACTTCAGACGGTCCATCGTTCTCGCGAGCCCGAGCCACCAACATCATCGAACCATCCGGGATGCGCGTCACGCCCCCCTGCCCCTTCGTGGGTGTTTGCGGTGGCTGCCCTTGGGGAGCGCTCGACCGAGAGACCCAGTTGCACGCTAAAGAAGAAAACCTACGCTCGGCGCTCCAGCGCATAGGCCATTTCACCCCCGAAGAAATCAACGACCTCGTGCAGCCGATTCGCTACACGAAGGATGCATGGGGCTATCGCAACAAGGTCGAGCTCGGCGTGCACAGCGAAAACGGTCGCCTTCGACTTGGAATGCATGGCATCGACCCCGATCAGATCATCAAGGTTGATCGATGCCCCCTATTCGAGAGCACTGCGTCCAAGGCAATCAAGGCGGTCACGGGCGCCCTCTCCTATCTCGGCAACTCGCGCGACCTCAACCTTGAGCGCGTGGGCATTCGAGCGAGCCGGCGCACCAAAGCGCTCGAAGTTGCGCTCTGGACCCCGACGGGCGGGTTCCCGCGCGCCCACGTGGCGCGCGTGCTCGATGACGCCGTCAAACCCACGAGCGTCGTCCGCGTACTCACCAAGGGAGACCGCGCGGCGCGGCGCGTAGAGAAAAACGAGCTTCTCGCCGGCCAGGGGTCTTGGACAGAGCGAATCGGCGAGGAAACCATGCGCATCTCGGCGCCCTCGTTTTTCCAGGTCAATACTGCTGCAGCCGAGCTTCTCATCGAGCTTGTCGTCGACGCCCTCAAACCCGGGCCCGATGACGTTGCGCTCGATCTGTATTGCGGTGCGGGAACGTTCACGCTGCCGCTCGCACGCCGGTGCAGCTGGGTCGCAGCGGTTGAATCATACGGCCCCGCCGTTCGGGACCTGCGCCGCAACATCGAGCGCGCTGGACTCGACAACGTCGACGCGATCGGAGGCGACGCGGTGCGCGAATTCCCCGGCGACGATGCCGACGTGCTCGTGGTCGACCCCCCGCGCGCCGGTCTTGCGGCCGAAGCCATCGAGCTCATCGCTGGCACCTCCGCGCGCGACGTCGCATACGTATCCTGCGATCCGGCGACGCTGGCGCGCGACCTCGCCCATTTCCGCGAAGACGGAACGTTCAAGGCGACGGCGATCACGCCGGTAGACCTTTTCCCGCAAACGTATCACTGTGAGACTGTCGTACATCTTTCGCGAGCCTAGCACTGCGTCCATACGGATGGCTCATCGCCGCATCTCGTGTCTTGCGCCCGTGCAGTTCGGGTATAACTCGTCTGAAATCTGCGAAGATCGCAGGACGCATACGTATGAAGGGAGCCCCTATGAGCGCAGTCGCCGTGCTCGTTGCCGATGGATTTGAAACAATCGAATGTCTCACGATGGTTGATGTGCTTCGGCGAGGCGGCGTGCGCGTCTCCCTCGTGTCCACCATGTCGACTCGCGATGCCGTGAGCTCGCAGCAGATCGAAATCACCTGCGACTGCACCCTCGAAGAGGTCGACTTCGACGACTATGACTACATCGTGCTTCCCGGCGGCCTGCCCGGCGCGACCAACCTGCGCCGTGACGAGCGCGTATGCAACCTCGTGCGCGAGTTTGCCACGAAAAAGCATGTCGCCGCAATCTGCGCCGCCCCCTCCATTCTCGGCGAGCTCGGGCTTCTGGTCGGACGCCGTGCCACCTGCTTCCCCGGTTTCGATAAAAGTTTCCCCGCAGGCACGTTTGCGGGCGAGAAGACCGTCATCGTAGACGGCAACATCATCACCGCGTCCGGCATGGGCCAGGCGTTGCCGTTCGCACTCGCCGTGCTCGGCGATATCGCCGGTGAGCGAGCCGTAGAGAAGGTGCGCGAGGGCATCCAGCTATGATCCTCGCCTCGCAATCTCCGCGCCGCATCGAGCTCATGCGGGAAGCCGGCTATACCTGCACGGTTAAACCTGCAGACATCGACGAGACGCCGCATCCCGGAGAGCACCCCCTTGCCCTCGTGGAGCGCCTTGCCCGCTCGAAGGCGCAGGCCGTAGCCAGCGAGATGGCTGCCCCCGGCGAGCTCGTAATCGCCGCCGACACCATCGTTACCATCGATGGCGAGATCTTGGGTAAGCCACGCGACACCGAAGATGCCAAGCGGATGCTCCACTTGCTTTCGGGGCGCACTCACCAGGTAGCAACGGGCGTCTGCATTGCCACGGGCGAGCTCCGAAAGACCGAACCTTCGGCCTCCGGTCCGCAGGACGCACACGAAGGCACGCCGCCTGCAGGAATAATCGATTCGTTCGTCGCCGTCACCGACGTCTCGTTCTACCCGCTCTCCGAAGCTCACATCGAGGCGTATGTGGCAAGCGGCGAACCCATGGACAAGGCCGGAGCTTATGGAATCCAGGGCGCCGGGGGGCGGATGCTCGTTCGAGGTATTCGAGGCGATTACTACAACGTCGTCGGACTTCCCATCGCCGAGTTGGCCAGGCATCTTGGCCCTCGCATCACGCTTCCATAACGAGCGCGCTCACACCGCGAAAGGACGAATATGATGGCATCTGAGCACTACCGTCCCATTCCCATCAGCAGCATCGAAGGGTTCCGCATCGGCCACTTTACGAATCGGGACGCCGCCACGGGATGCACCGTCATCGTTGCAGAACAAGGTGCCACGGGAGGCGTCGACGTGCGCGGCGGAGCACCAGCTTCACGCGAAACAGACCTGCTCCGTCCCGAGAACACGGTCGATGTCGTACATGCCGTCTGCCTATCCGGCGGCTCGGCCTTCGGCCTCGAGGCTGCATCGGGCGTGGCGCGCGAACTCGAGGCTCGCGGTATCGGGCTCGATGTCGGCCCGACGCGCGTGCCCATCGTGTGCTCGAGCTGCATCTTCGACCTCGCATTCGGCGAAGCGAGCGTCCGTCCCGGCGTTCAGGAGGGCATCAGCGCGACCCGTGCAGCCCTCGACGGTGACAGCACCTGTGTTCTCGAGGGCACGGTGGGAGCCGGAACCGGAGCCACGGTGGGCAAGCTCCGCGGACCGAGCATGCTTATGAAGGGCGGCCTCGGCGCACGCGCTATAGAACTCGGCCTGCTTCGCGTTGGCGCCGTCGCCGTCGTCAATCCCTGCGGTAACGTTATTGATCCGCGCACCGGTTCCTTCATCGCGGGCATGCGTAGCGCACCGGACAGCCTCGAGATCGTCAGCATGGAAGAAGCCATGCTCGCCGACTCAGACGGCCTCTCCATGCCGCTCGACCGCACCAACACCACCATCTCGTGCATCATCACCAACGCCCGGCTCACCAAGGCCCAGGCAACCAAAGTCGCGCAGATGGCTGCCGACGCCTACGCGCACACGATCCGTCCTACGCACACCTCGAATGACGGCGACACCATCTACGTCCTCGCCTCCGGGGAGCTCGGGTGCATCGATATTCCCATCGACCTCATGGGCCTCGCCGCCACCCGAGCGCTCGAAGAGGCCATCTGCGCCGGATGCATGACCGCTGACGGAATTCATGGCGCCCCTTCGTATAAAGATGTAGCCAAATCCATATCATAATGAATATAGAGGCAACCTTTTAGCACGTTACAGCAGTACTAAAAGTGGTTGCCTGTATTTTTGGACGGATGGGGAGCTTGCCATGAATCAGATGAACGAGACCGCCACGACCGCGCCGCACAAGAAGGGCATCGGGCTCATAGGCCTCATCGCGCTCGTCATCTCCTCCTCGATCGGCTCTGGCGTCTTCGCCCTCTCGACGGATATCTCTGCCGCCGCAGCGCCCGGTCCCGCCATCATCGCATGGCTTATCACCGGAATCGGTTTCATCGCGCTTGCCAACACATTCGGCAAGCTCTCCCTCGCACGCCCCGACCTTGACGGCATCGTCGCCTACGCCCGAGAGGGCTTCGGCCCCTTCGTCGGATTTGTTTCCGGATGGGGCTACTGGCTTTCCATCTGGATTGGCAACGTCGCGTTCGGCGTCATGCTCGCCACCGCCATCGGCTACTTCTTCCCGCCGTTCGCCGGCGATCTAACCGTGGGCGCTGTGGTGTTCATCTCCGTGGTGAACTGGCTCATCGTGCTCTTGGTGAATCACGGCATCGAAGAGGCCTCCGTGGTGAACGCCATCGTGATGATCTGCAAGCTCGTCCCCATCTTCGTGTTCATCGTCGCGATGCTGCTCATGTTCAGCTTCGATGTCTTCACCGCCGATTTCTGGGGAACCCTCGCCAACAGCCTTGGCGGCCCCGATGCCCCCGGAAGCGTGGGCACCCAGATTATCAATTGCTTCATGGTCATGATGTGGGTGTTCGTCGGCATGGAGGGCGCGAGCGTGCTCGGGCACCGCGCCGAGCGCAAAAGCGATGTGTCGCGCGCGACGATTCTCGGGGTGACGGCGCTCGTTGTCATTTACGTTGCGGCATCGGTTCTCCCCTACGGCTACCTCACGCGCGACGAGCTGCTGCAGATGGGGTCTCCGTCCATGGCCTACATCTTCCAAGAAGTCGTTGGGCCCTGGGGCGGCGCCTTCATCTCGGGCGGGCTCGTCATCTCGATCTTCGGCGCCTGGCTCTCCTATACCATCCTTGCCTCGGAGGCCATGAATCGCATGGCGCGCATGGAACTGCTGCCCCGCTCGTTCGGAAAGCTCAACGCCCACAACGCGCCCACGATCTGCCTCATCGTTACCGGATGCATGATCCAGCTGCTCTCAATCGTGATGCTGTTCTCGGAAGCAGCGTACCAGTTCGCCTATTCCCTCTGCACTGCCTCGATCGTCATCTCATGGGCGCTCGCATCCGCCTATATGGTCAAGCTTGCGAAGCATCGCGATGTCGAGCATGCCGGGCCGGCGCTCGCCCTTTCGGCGTTTGCCACCGCCTTCCTCGTCGTAGCCATCCTGCTTGCAGGCGTAGACCTGCTTATGCTCTGCTGCATCGCCTATGTGCCCGGCCTTGCGTTCTACGTTAAGGCCCGCCGCGATTATGGCCATGCGACCATCATGACCGGCCGAGAGAAGCTGCTTGCCGCCTTCATTGCCGTCGTCGCCGTCATCGCCGTGGCGCTCCTCGCCACCGGGTACATCACGATCTAGCGAAAACGTCAGACAGCAGGCGACGTCCGGGACATCTACCGCCCAATTCTGCGCACGTGCATATCGAGCAGGTGCCCGGGCATATCGTTCCGCGCGCAGTTACGCAGAAGGCCCGGCGCTGCCGGGCCTTCGAGTATGTTTGAGCACGGGACGATATGCCCGGGCACCGACGGGAGCGATATTAATTGAATTTGAAGATCTTGCTCGCTGCGCGATAGAGCCCGATCGAGGCCTTCTCCCCCGCCTTCGTGGGCAGGTTCGTGCCGATGCCCAAGATGCCACAGCGCGCATGGCGGTACATGCGCTCGTCGTACTCCTTGAGTTCGGCCCAGAGGCGCTTGTTCTCCTCTTTCCAGCGATCTTCCTCCGAAAGCTTGGAGAAGATGGAGCACACCGACATCATCATGGTGAAATACCCCATCATATAAGACGCAAGGCGCGGTTCCTTCACGTCGGTATAGAGGTGATACGCGTTCATCATGATGCGCGTGATGCGGAACTGCTGGTCGAGACGGCGAATCATGGTCGCCTCGTTCACGCTCTGCCCCTCGCGCCCGATAAAGTAGCGATAGAGGTCGATGTCGGCGTAGTACATGGTCTTGCAGTGCGGCAGCGGCACGTAGGCATAGATGTTATCCACGTAGAACGTGTGCGCCGGAAGCGGTAGGTTGGCCTCGCGCAGAACGTCGACCCGGTAGCAAAGACTGTGCATGAGCAGGTTCTGATCGGGGCGGAAATACCCGATCTTATCCCATGTGAAGACCTTCTTACGGGGCAGGGCACCGTGATAGCTGATGGTCACGTGCTTGCCTTCGTAAACCTTCTCGTACACGTAATTCGAGATGAAGAGGTCAACGCGCATGTCGCGCTCTTCGAAACCGCGCAGAAGGCTCAGCATGGTGGAAAGCGCCGCGGCGTCGAGCCAGTCGTCGGAATCGACGACCTTGTAGTACGTGCCCTGCGCCTCGCGCAGACCGGCGAGCAGCGCGATGCCATGACCACCGTTTTCCTGGTGAACCACCTTGATGATGCTCGGATAGCGCGCGGCCCATTCATCGGCCTTGGCGGGCGTCTCGTCCTTACTGCCGTCGTCGACGATGATGATCTCGATGTCTTCGGCAAAATTGCTCCCCTCGAGAATCGAGGTGATGCAATGGTCCATATCGGCGGCAGAGTTGTAGCAGGGAATACCGAAAGAGATGATTTTATGCATGGCAGGAAATGATTTCGTCGGAGAGTTCGAGGGCAGAATCGGTCACCGCGTCCATGTCGTAATAGCGGTACTCGGCAAGGCGACCGACCGGATGGAAGTTCGTGAGGTTCTGGACACGCTCAAGGTAGCGCTCGTACAGCGCGCGGTTCTTAGGATCGATGATCGCGTAGTAGGGCGTCTGACCGCTGCCCGGCTCGTACGCGTGACTGAACTCCTTCATGATGGTGGTCTTTCCAGGAACCACCTGACCGGTCATGTTCTTGAACTCGGTGATGCGCGTGAAGTCCTCGCTCGTGGTGTAGTTCACCGTGCCAACGGGCTGGAACTGGTCCTGTTCGAGCGTCTCGAACTGCATGTCGAGCGTACGGTACGGAAGCGCACCAAGGTCGAGGTTGAAGAGCTCGTCGAGGGGACCGGTGTAGACAATCTCGCCGCCATAGACCTTGCCGCAAACGCTCACGTTGTTCTCATCGAGCGTGAAGATATCGCGGGCATCGACGCCAACGAACACGTCGATGAGGTCGTGGTCGAGCATATGCTCGAACAGAACGGTGTAGCCATCCTCGGGCATGCCCTGATAGGGAGCCTGCGGGAAGTAGCGGTCGTCATCGCCGATGAACACGGGCACGCGGCCGGTCACCGACGGATCGATCTGGTCGGGCGTCTGGCCCCACTGCTTCATCGTGTAATAGAGGAAGACGTTCTCATAGACATAATCCGCGACCTCCTGAAGGTCCGGATCGTTCTTCTGACGGAGCTCCATGATGGGGACCTTCTTGTCCTCACCGAAGGTGTCAACGAGCTTACGATACAGTTCTTCGCCACGGTCTTCGCCGAACGCGAGCCTGAGGCTCGTGTGGTTGAAGGGAACGGGCATGAGGGTGCCGTGGATGTTGGCAAGCACCTTGTGCTGGTAGTCCGTCCACTTGGTAAAGCGCGAGAGGAACTCGTGCACGCGCTCACTGTAGGTGTGGTAGATGTGCGGACCGTACTTGTGGACGAGGATGCCCTCGTCGTTCACGTAGTCGTAGGCGTTGCCCGCGATGTGCTCGCGGCGCTCGAGCACCGCGACGCGAAATCCAGCGCCCTCCGCCACACGGCGCGCGCATACCGAGCCGGCGTACCCGGCACCCACCACGATCATGTCGTACGCATCGGGGTTGAAGGTTGCCGGAAGACCGATAGAGATCTGCATACATGCTCCTTGCAGGGTTTTTCTGACTGCGATCGATTGCCGATCCGTCAATTATCTAAGCGATTATAGCGCTCAGCGCCCTATAATGGTCATGCCACACAAGGAAAGCTCAACATGCCGCGGCAATGGAGGCGATCGCTCGGTTCGATGACCGAGACGGGGCCCGTCGTGGGTGCCGAGCCCGAAACTCGAGGAGAACTATGAGTGACTTCCTAAACCGCATGAAGCAGACGGCGAAGCAGGATCTGAAGACCATCGTGCTGCCCGAGGGCGAGGACCCGCGCACCATCGAGGCCGCCAAGAAGATCATCGCGGAGGGCCTGGCCAACATCGTGATCTTGGGCGACCCCGCCGAAATCGACGTGCCCGGCGCGCAGGTCATCAACCCCAAGAGCCCCACGGCCCCCAAGCACGAGGCCTATGCGCAGAAGTTCGCCGAGCTTCGCTCGAAGAAGGGGGTCACCATCGAGCAGGCCCGCGCGCAGATCATGGATAACACCTACTACGGCACCATGATGGTGAAGATGGGCGACGCCGATGGCCTCGTCTCGGGCGCGTGCCATTCCACCGCCGATACGCTGCGCCCCGCCCTTCAGATCCTGAAGACCGCCCCCGGCACCAAGCTCGTGAGCGCCTTCATGGTCATGTGCACCCAGACGCCCGACTTCGGCGCCAACGGCACCGTGATCTTCGCCGACTGCGGGCTTAACATCGCCCCCACCTCCGATGAGCTCTCCGAGATCGCCATCGCCTCCGCCCACTCCTGGAAGACCTTCATGGGCGAGGTCGAGCCCAAGGTAGCGCTCCTCTCCTACTCCACGATGGGGTCGGCCGGCGGCGATACCGCCAAGAAGGTGCAGGAAGCCGTTGCCTTCTGCAAGGAGAAGGCGCCCGAGATCGCTATCGACGGAGACCTGCAGCTCGATGCCGCCATCGTTCCCAAGGTGGCCGAGCTCAAGGCCCCCGATTCGACGGTTGCCGGGTCGGCGAACGTGCTGGTGTTCCCCGATCTTGCCGCTGGCAACATCGGCTATAAGCTCGTGCAGCGCTTTGGCCGTGCCGAAGCGTACGGCCCCATCCTGCAGGGCATCGCCAAGCCGGTCAACGACCTCTCTCGCGGATGCTCCGCAGACGACATCGTGGGCGTGGTGGCGATTACCTGCGTGCAGGCGCAGCTGAGCGCGTAGGCTCCCGACGCCCTCCCGGGTGTTGTCCGCTCGCTGGTCCTCGGAATTCGGCAAGCGAATTCCTGCGGAATCGCTCGCGGGCAACACCCGGGAGGGCTGCACCTTCGGCTCAGGACTGCGAGGGTGGGGAAATGAAAGGGGGTTGGGACCCTGCTTTTCAAGACGGAGCCTTGAAAAGGGCGGGATCGTGCGTGGGTAACGATCAGGATTGTGGCCAGCGGGGCTATTAATCGTTGAGGCCGTATTTGGTTTTGATGCGCTCGATTTTCTGTTGCATGGGAACGCCGAGCACGAAGAGGAAAAAGACGCTCGCTGCCGCATGGACGAGGTCGAAGGGCAGTGCGCTCGCATAGCACGCGATGATCGCCGCCGGAGTGAGCGGCATGCCCATGATGAGAAGCGACCCCAGGTTGATCACGCCCCCATATAGAACAAACGTCGAAATGCCTCCATATACGCAAAGCGCACCGCGCGTAGGCTTGAGGGGCCCCTTGTGAAAGAGCAGGCCCGCAACGAAACCCACGATGCCGAAGCAGAACATCTGCCATGGCGTATACGGGCCCTGTCCGAAGAAGAAGTTGGATACGAATCCGGCAACGGCACCCACGAGAAAACCCGACTCCCCGCCAAAGCAGGCACCGGCTATCACCACAATAGCGCAGACCGGCTTGAACTGCGGCAGGAAGAAGAATGCGACGCGCCCCGCCACGGCAAGCGCCGAAAGGGTAGCCAGCACCACGAGCTCGCGCGCTTGGGAGCGCCTGCGCTCGAATACCGCGAAGAAGGGGATCATCGTACCTACGATGATGAGCAATGCGACGAGGTAATAGAGGCGCCATTCAACATCGACGCCGGCCACGCTGAACGAGATGCCCGCCGTCTGCAGGCGAACGCCGCTCGCCAGCAAAAAGGCAAAAAGCGCAACGATGACGCCGAGCGCGACCAAGGTACGCCAGTTCCGCGGCGTCTTGCGCTCTTCTCGCCCCGATGGTGCCCCTATCGTATCTGACAAGCTCGAATCACATCCTCATCGATGATGGCGGCGGGCACGATACCGCGCGCCATACGGTTCGCCGCGGTCGTGTAGAAGCTGTTGCCCGCGAAGAAGGATCGGGTCGGCGCCGTATGGACGATCTCGCCCCCGAACATCAGCGAACATGCATCGGCGTTCCGCGCGCAGAACTCGATATCGTGAGAAACCATGATGATGGTTACCCCATCATCTTGCAAGCGATGGATGATCTGGGCGAGCTTGCGCTTGAACGGAGCGTCAAGCCCCTTCGTGGGCTCGTCGAGCAAGAGCACGCGCGGGGCCTGGAGCAAGATCTTGGCGAGCGCGACGCGCTGCTGCTCCCCACCCGAGAGATCGAAGGGGTGTTTGTCAAGCAGGTGCTCGATCTCCACGAGCTCACATACGCGGCGCACCTCTGCCGCTTGAGCCGTGGTATCCAGCGCCGGCGAGAGCATCTCCCCCACGTCGAGCCCGACGGTCCGCTCAACGAAAAGCGCTTGGGGGTTCTGCGGCATCACGCCAAGCAGCCCCTTGTAGCGCTCCCGTGCAGGAATCTTGTGCACGGGGCGGCCGTCCACGAGCACCTTCCCCCGGTACGGGCGATCGAGACCGGCAACGACCCCCAGCATCGTCGATTTACCAGCGCCGTTCGCCCCCACGATGCAATGCCATGAGCCGCGATCCACCGCGAGCGTGCAGCCACGCAAAACGTCGTCTCTGCCCTTCTCGTACCGGAACCACACCTCCCTGAGCTCGACCATGGGGCGCTCCGAAGAACGACGCGGCGCTTCAGGGACCTCGACATCCCCATGAAGCTGGCGCTGAACCAGCCACGACCGACCGTCGCGCACGGTAAGCGGCACGTGCTCGGAAGCGCGAAGGGAAGCACCCTCCACCGCGGCGCACACCCGCGCGGCAGTCGGCATCGCCTGGAACATATCGCTACCCGCCGCGGCGAGCGCACGGCAAACGGCACGCGGTTCGTCGTAGGCGAGCACGCGCCCGCCCTCAAGCGCAAGCACCCGGTCGGCCCACGGCAGTGCCTCCTCTAGCCGCTGCTCAGAGAGCACGACCGTCGTTCCAAGCTCCCTATTGATTCGACGAAGCGTGTCGAAGAACTCCGTTGCCGCCATGGGGTCGAGCTGCGCGGTCGGCTCGTCGAGCACAATCAGGCGAGGCTGGAGCACCATCACGGCGGCGAGATTCACGAGCTGCTTCTGCCCGCCCGATAAGCTCGATGCCTCCTCATCGAACCAGTCCTGGATTCCGAAGAAACTCGCCATCTCGGCGACGCGCAGGCGAATCTGGGGCCCTGGAACGCCAAGGTTTTCCAGCCCGAACGCAAGCTCATGGGCAACGGTATCGCAGACGAACTGGCTATCGGGGTCCTGGAGCACGAAGCCGATCTCGGCTGCTTGACGGCGCTCGTCCACCTCTTCTATGGGAGTGCCGAAGAACGCAACACCACCCGTGCGCTCACCGTGGGGGGCGAGCGAAGCCTTCATATGACGAAGCAGGGTCGATTTGCCGGACCCAGAACGGCCGCACAGCACAACGAAGTCTCCTGAGGCAACCGAGAACCGCACATCGAGCAGTGCAGGCTTCTCGCAACCCGGATACGTGAACGTTAGGCCCGTGACATCGAGCGCGCCCATGCGAGCCCCTCCCAACAATCGAGAGCAAACGGAAGCAGGCAGAGCAGGCCCCAGACAGCGTACACGAAACCCTCCGGCGCGCCAGCAGCGGGAAGAACGATTGCCGGAAGATACGAGACGGCTGTAGCTCCCGCCAGGGACCCCGCAAGCACGAGGGCCTCTGCAATCGCGATAATCGAGGCAACCACGCCGTCGCGCACGGTGAAACGGTACGCCGCGCAGCGCGTGCGCCCCGGCAAACCGTACCCGCGCGAACGCATGGAATCGGCAGCGTCGACGGAGCTCTCCAGCGCCCAGCTCGTCAAGATGGAGATGACCTTGAGGCCGCGGCGCGCCCGCTCCACGACGGTCCCCTCTCCCACGTCGCAGCCAACACCTCGCTGAGCGCGGATGATAGCATGGGCGCGGACACCCAGATGCGGAACGAGCCGGACCACCATCGTGACGAGCAGGGCGAGCGAGGGCGCAATCCCGCCAAAGAGATAGAGCACCGCGTCGGAAGCCATTACCCTGTTGCAGCAGTAGAACCACGTGATGACCGAGACGAACATATCGCCTGCGGCGAGACCGTAGGCAATCGACTCCAACGTGAGGGGCGCGCCGAGCACCGTGGCAAGCACGGTGTCCCCGGCATGGTTGACCACGGGATTGAGCACCGCGAACAGCACCAGCATGGGAACTGCTGCTGTTAGCACGAACCGGAGGGCGCGCCGCCGGCCAAGATAGAGCGCATATGCGGTTGCAGAGAGCAGCGAGATGGCCAGGCACACCGGATGCATGATGAACATACTCGCCACAATGACGCCGGCAAAATAGAGCATGAGCACGCCCGGGTGGAGCGTCGAAAACGCGTCTCTCATTCCTGACCTCCCATCTCCACATGATAGACAAGGGGTCTGCAAGCATAACGCATGCAGACCCCTGCAAACAATTCCATGAGCTCGCGCACACCGAACGTTAACCGCTGGACGTCCTACGCGGCCGCCCGGCGAGATGTGCCGGCTAGCCCAGCAGCGCCTCGACGTCGAGGGCGATCATAAGCTCCTCGTTGGTGGGAACCACGAGCACCTTGACGGCAGAGTCGGGCGCAGAGATAACGCGCGCGTCATCGGACTGGATCTCGTTGAGCTCGGGGTCGATCTTGACGCCCAGCCATCCGAGCAGGTCGCAGATCTTGTAGCGGATCTCGGACGAGCCCTCGCCGGTACCTGCCGTGAAGGCGATCGTATCCATGCCCTGCATCGATGCGGCCATCTCGGCGATGAGCTGAGAGCAGCGATAGTTGTACATGGAGATGGCCATGATGCACTTCTCATCGCCATCGTGCTCGGCGGCGCGAATATCGCGCGAATCGGAGGAAAGGCCCGAGACGGCGAGCAGGCCGGACTGCTTGTTCATCATGGTGTCGATCTCATCGATGGACATGCCGGCCTCGCGGTAGAGATAGAAGACCGTCGCAGGGTCGAGGGTGCCGCAGCGCGTTCCCATGATGAGGCCGTCGAGCGGGGTGAGGCCCATGGTGGTGTCCATGCAACGGCCGTCCTCGATGGCGCAAAGCGACGCGCCCGATCCCAAATGGCAGCTCACGAGCTTGCGGGTGGAACCGCCCGTGAACTCGTTGACCGTACGCCAGATATAGCGATGGCTCGTGCCGTGCGCGCCGTACTTGCGGATGTGGTACTTCTCAACCACATCGCGCGGAAGGGCGTAGCGCCATGCGTGCTCGGGCATGTTGTAGTGGAATGCGGTGTCCGGCACGATCACGTTGCCAAGCTCGGGATACATGTCGCGGCAGATCTCGATGACGTCGGCCTCCGCATAGTTGTGGAGCGGCGCGAGGGGCGCGACCTCGCGAACCTGGGCGAGCGTCTCGTCGGTCACAACAGCCGACTCGGGGAAGTACCAGCCACCCTGAACCACGCGGTGGCCGATGCCCTCGATCTTGACGTCAACGCTTTTGAGCAGCTTGAAGATCTCCTGCAAAGCGGTGCGGTGATCCGGCAGCTCGACCGGGGTCTTGGCCTTGGGGCCACCATGCTCGCTATGGCCGATGAACGACCCATCGATTCCGATGCGCTCGGCGTTGCCCTTGGCAAACACCTCACGCGTCTTGGTATTGAGCAGCTGGTATTTAAGCGATGAGCTGCCTGCGTTGATAACGAGAACGTTCATGTGACTCCCTCTGGTCGGGCGGTTGGACCGCATATGGACGCTGCATAGGATTAATCATACCCCGAATCACCATCGGGGCGGCGGCTAGAGAAGCCCTTCGCCAAGCGGCTTTCCGCCGAGAACATGCATGTGGAAGTGCATGACCGTCTGCCCGGCATCCGCACCCTTGTTGGTAATGACACGGAAGCCGTCGGTAAGCCCCTTCGCGCGCGCCACCTCATCGATGGCATGGGTCATGGCAGCGAGCGTTTCCGCCGGCACGCCGTCCGTGATATCCCGGTAGTGATCCTTGGGAATTACCAGCGTGTGCACGGGAGCCTGCGGAGAAAGGTCATCGAACGCGATGACCAGATCGTCCTCGTACACGATGGTCGAGGGAATCTCGTGGGACGCGATTTTGCAGAAGATGCAGTCGGTGTCGGTCAAAGCGAGCTCCTTTCGAAGTGGGTCCCAGTGCGGCCCCGTTGCTCCCATTGTAGCGCGCCGCACCTGCCTCGCAGAGCAAGCTAGAAGCTGAGCTTGTCGTCGGTAGAAGCTGCGTCGGCGGGCACGAGGGTATCCGTACCGTCAACGTCCTGAAGAAGGATGGAGACCTTCTGCTCGGCCTCGCTCAAGCGGCTGCGAAGGCTCTTCAGCAACTCGACGCCGCGCGTATAGCTCTCAAGCGAATCCTCGAGCTCCATATCGCCGGACTCAAGGGAGCGAATGATTCGCTCGAGTTCCTGCGAAGCCTCTTTGTAGGTCAGCTCCTCGACCTTTTTCTGCTCTGCCATAGCCGTACCTTTCTATTCGTGCCGGGATGCCCGCGCATCGAGCATCTCCACCTTTGTTACCGATCCATACACGTCGCCGTCTGCCATGCGCACGCGAACAGGCGCACCCGGCTCAAACGAGGCGGCACTGGTGGCCACGCCAGATTCCCCGTAGGCGATGGCGTACCCGCGCGCAAGGACCTTGAGGGGTGAAAGCGCCTCGAGCGAAGCCGCGCTGGACGCAAGCTCTGCCGACCGTGCTCGCAGCAGGCTGCGGCCCTGATTGACCAGGCGTTCCGATGCGAGCGCAAGCGCATGGCCGCGCACCTCGAAGCCCGATGTGCTCGCAGCCAGGCGGTCGGCGGTCTGCGCGAGCTCGGCGCGCCGGCGCTCCACGATAGCTTGAGGGCTCTTGAGGCAGGGGCGCGATGCGGCCGCGTCGAGCGCGGCGCCGAGCCCCTTGAGCCGCGAGGCCATGGCGTTCGATATGCGCCCGTCCAGGCCCTCGATCTGCACGCGAGCGCCCTCGACCCTCGATGACGCAGCGAGCGCGAGACGATGCCCGCGCGACGAAAGGAGGTCCGCTAGGTCGCTCATGGCAGGGGCCACCGACTCCGCCGCAGCGGTGGGCGTCGAGCAGCGCCGGTCGCTCACCATATCGCAGATCGAGGTATCCGGCTCGTGCCCGATGCCCGTCACAACCGGAACGGGACACGACGCCACCGCACACGCGAGCGCCTCGTCATTGAAGGTCATGAGGTCCTCGTAGGATCCGCCGCCGCGAACGAGCAGGATGCAATCGGGGGCGGGCCTCATGGCCGCCGCGCGCCCTAGGCCCGATATGAGCTCGGCAGGCGCCCCCTCCCCTTGGACCTTGGCTCCGACGCACACAAGCTCCACCAACGGGTTGCGCCGACGGAGCGTGCGCTTCACGTCGTCGATCACCGCCCCCGAAAGCGACGTGACCACGGCCACGCGCGTGCAGAACGCAGGGATGGGGCGCTTGCGAGCCTCGTCCATAAGGCCTTCGCGGCGAAGCTTCTCGGCAAGCGCAGCCACCTGCTGGCGCAGCAGCCCCTCCCCCGCCAGCGAGAACGTCTTTGCCACGAAGCTCATGCGCCCCGTGGGCTTGTACAGGTTGAAGTTGCCCGTGAACTGGACTTGCATGCCGTCGCGCAGGTCGAAGGACCGCTTCCCGTACACACCGCGCCAGATGATGCAGTCGACCGCCGCGCCGTCATCCTTAATCTGGAAATAGCAGTGACCGCTTCGCGCGTTAGGGCCGCGAAACCCCGTGACCTCGCCTATGACGGTTAGCGTCGGCAGCGCGTCAAGCGCGCCGGCAGCAAGCTCGACGGCCTGCGATACCGAGAGCGCCTCATCGTCGCGGCTGGCGGCAGCTGGGGTATCCGGGCCCTCCCACGGAAAGCCTCCCTGAGACCCCCCGCTTCGGCGCGCGGAAGGGCGCTGCCCGGCGGCAGACGACCCCGCACGAGCCCCCGTTAGATTCCATCCCTCCACACCTGGCTCCCTTCTCTCATGCTCCATGCAGTCTAACGCGCCGCCCGGACACGTTTTTTCGGGCAGGGCGCTAGTCGTTCTGCGAGCGCTGCGTGCGCGCCAACAGATACAGGAGCTGCAAGATCGAGGTAAGGGCCGCGGCCACATAGGTGAGCGCCGCAGCGGTGAGCACCTTGCGCGCGCCCTCGACCTGCTGTGCGCTCATACCCGATTCCTGGATGTAGGCAATCGCACGGCGGCTTGCATCGAACTCAACGGGAAGCGTGACCAGTTGGAAGACGACCGAGAACGCGAAAAGCGCGATTGCGATCGTGGTGAGCCCCGCCATGTTCATGAAGATGCCGAGCAAAAGCACGATCATCCAGACGCTCTGGGTGAAGTTAACGACCGGTACGAGCGCCTGGCGCATCTTGAACATGCTGAAACCGCGGGCGCGCTGCACCGCGTGCCCCGCCTCGTGGCAGGCGACCGCGACCGAGGCGACCGATCCGCCGAGCATGTTCTCGCTCGAGAGGTAGAGGTTGTTATCGCGCGGGTCGTAGTGGTCGGTAAGGTGCCCGTTCACGCGGCGGATGCCCACCGCTCCGCAGCCGTTCGCCTCGAGCATGCGCCGGGCGACGTCCTCACCGGAACATCCATCTGAGGAAACCTTGGACCAGGTACGGTAGGCGCGGTTGATATAGGCCTGCGCCGCGAGGCCCAAGACGAGCGAAACGATAACGACCACTAGGTACAACGGGTCGAACATCGCCCCGTAGCCATACCCGTATCCATAATAGAGCGGCATATGCCCTCACTTTCTCGCATTGATGACGAACGAGCATGTTGTACCCATATCAGCGGGGAACATCTATGACAAGGCATCCGCTCCCCATCTTCATCAAGGAGGGGGCGGGCTTTAGGCGCGAATTCTTCCCGCTCTACAGGATTTCGATCTTGCGGTCCTTGACCGTGAGGCCCATGTTGCCCGAAAGCAGATCATCCAGGCGCGTGCCCAAAAGCTCGAAGCGCCAGCCGTCGCGAAGGCGGCTCCGCTCGGGATGATCGATGTACTCGGCAAGATCGTCGCGCGATGCGATCATGGCCGTCGCCACGCCCGTCTGATCCGAAACCAAGCGGATGAGGGCGTACATGAGGTCTGTGACGCTCTCCAGATCGCTTGAGGGCGCTTTCCGCGCATGGAAGACGGGCGGGAGATGGTCGGACGGGCAGCTGAGGCCGCGCCCGATAGCCATGAGGGCGGCCGTCACATCGTCTTCGGATAGCTGCTCGGTCCCTCGGATGCTGCGGAAATTCGAAACGTCACGCGGCGCGCGCTTAACGAGAGCGAGCAGCACCTCGTCGGACATCACCCATTTGCGCGGGATGTTATACCGCTCGGCCCTCCCCTCGCGCCAGGCAGCGAGCTCGCGAGCCACGCCCAGCTGGCGACGCGTGCAAGAGCTCACGCGCTTCACGCGCTTATAGACCTGCCGGCGGTCGACCTCGTAATGAGCGCGCTCGGCGAGCGGCCGAATCTCGTCGAGCACCCACGAGAGCCTGCCGAGCCGCTGCAGCCGCTCGACCATGACGTGATAGGCCTGAATGAGATAGTGCACATCATCGAGGGCGTATTCGAGCTGCTTCTCCGTGAGCGGGCGGCGCGACCAATCGGTGAGCGACTCGCTTTTGGGCAGCGAGATTCCCAAGAAGGCATGAACGAGGCCGTTGTATGAGGTCTGCAGGCGCTCGCCCAAGAAGGCTGCCGCGACCTGCGTGTCAAAGATCGGAGCGGGAAGCACGCCGAGCGACTGCAGCAGGACCTCCATATCTTGCGGGCACGCATGGAAGACTTTGATGACGCGCTCGTTTGCAAGCAGGTCCGCGAGCGGGGCGAGGTCGCCGAGGGCGATGGGATCGATGGCGACCGATTCTTCGGGCGTTGCGACCTGCACCAGGCAGAGCCGCGGATGGTAGGTGCGCTCGCGCAAGAACTCGGTGTCGACCGCAACGGCGTCGAAGGCGGCCGCGCGGTCGCAAAACGCTGCAAGATCCGCTTCTGTGGAAATATACATGCTCCCCCGTCGTCTCGAGGAACCCCGACGCGTCACGGGGTAGGATAACGGCATTACTGTCTGTAACTATACTCGCCTTCGGCTAGAACGGGAACAGGGTATGCGCTGTCTCATCGTCCACAACCTTGCGTCGGGTCCGCATTCGGACGAAATATTCACCTTCATTCATGCCTTGCTCGCCACAGGCGACGAGGTCGTGATAAGGTGCATCGGCGAGGCATTGGAGACCGAGGAGGCCGTGGCAGACGCCCGGTCCTTTGACCGCATCGTCGTCTCGGGCGGCGACGGAACGGTCGCGAACGTTCTCGACCACCTCCGCGACTGCGGCGTTCCCATCCTCGTGTTCCCTTCCGGCACCGCAAACCTCTACTTCCAAAACGTAGGCAACGCCCCGGACGCAGCCGCGCTCGCTCAAGCCTGCCGCGCCGGCATCACGGCGAAGGTCGACATGGGAGAGCTGTTCTGGGTCGATGAATCCGGCGAGACGCGCCGGCACGGCTTCATCAACATCGCCGGATCGGGCTTCGATGCCACCATCATGGAGAAAGCAGCGCCCACGAAAAACGATATCGGCGAGATCGCCTACGTGCTCTCAGCCCTCTCCACCCCGGAACCGCAGGTGGCGCACTTCACCATCGAGCATGACGGCGAAGTCGACGAACTTGACGGCATCTCGTGCATGGTGGGCAACACCGCCAGCATCCAGAATGAAATCAACCTGTTCCCCGATTGCCGCATGGACGACGGGCTCATCGACATCGCTGTCGTGGAGCCCACGACGCTCGTAGGGCTTCTGCCCACCGTGGCCGCCGCGGTGTTCGACCCCGCCGGGCGCGGGCTCGGGCGGCCGCAGTTCAAGACCTTCCAGGCGAAAACCGCCAAGATTACCTGCACGCCCTCACTCGGCATGCAGTTCGACGGCGAGGTCATACCCAATAACTCGGGCGTGTTTGGCGCCCGAGTGCTGCCGAAATGCCTTGATATCATCGTTGACGAGTTCTCGAACCTCCGCGCCGATTCCCAAGAGTAGCAGCGCCCGCGCGTCGCATGCTCCGTGTTGCCGGGCGGAATCTGGACGCCGCGCACGTTCTCGGGCGATTTTTGGACACGGCACGCGTCTTTGGGCGACATCTGGATACCGTGTGCGCTCTCGGGCGATTTTTGGACACTGCACGCGTCTTTGGGCGACATCTGGACGTTTCAGGCCGTTCAGATGGAAGAATCTCGCCCGAAGACGTCGGCTGCGTCCGGATGTCGCCCGAAGACGTTGACCGTGTCTAGATGTCGCCCGAAAATGCGGCAGCGTCCGAAACGCGCCCGGAAACGCGCTTCATGGGGCGCTTCGAAACGCGCTGGAAATATTCCCCGCGGCGCGCTCTGCTGTGCTATAGTGCGACGCAAGGTAGCTCGGCTACGAACTCTCGATTGACCGAAAGGAGCCGCCACCATGATGTCCATGCTCAACAACTCCCTCATGAACTGGTGGTGGCGTGATGCGAATACGGTCGGTCGACGGTAGCTCCTGCGCCTTACCCATAGGTATCTAGCAAGGCCTCCGCTTCGACCGGGGGCCTTTTTCGTATCACGCGCCTCAACGAACACTCTCCGGGCGCCCGCCGCCAATGAGAGCAGCAACTCACTTTCACCTCCCCTCTTCCATCGACAAGAAAGGTTGATCACCATGCCTCAGAACAACTTCTCCCAGCCCCGCACCGTAACCGCCTCCGAGCGTGGCGGGCTTGACATCCGCAACCTCGTGCTGCTCGCCATCCTGCTGGCAGCCGGCTTCATCCTCAACATGACGGTCGGCAAGGCGCTTTCTGCCCTCACCGTGGGCACGCTCAGCCCCGAGTTCATCATCGCGGCGTTCTGTCTCGAGATCCTCATTGTCAGGCCCAAGCCCGCGCAGGCGCTCGTCATCGGACTCATCGCGGGCGCCGTCATCCAAATCTCGGCTTCGGTCAAGGGCCCGGACCTCATCGCCGAGCCTATCGCGGCCCTCGTTATGGCGCTCATCGTCGCGGCCGGCATGAAGGGCAAGGCCAAGGCGATCGTGCCCGTCCTCGGCACCTTCGTTACCACGACGCTCTCCGGTCTCATCTACGCCGTCATCGTCATCTATGCCCTCCGCACCGTCAACGCCACCCTCCTCATCATGCTCCCCGTCGTACTGGGTACGGGCGTGGCCAACGCTATCATCGTGGGCGCGCTGTACCTGCCCATCAAGAAGGCGCTCAAGCTCGCCGACTAGAAACCATGTTCCGCCCCGGCCGTGCAAACGGGGCGGACGCACACCCACAGGAAGGGGAACCGGCCCGCAATGGACCCCATCATTCGCATCGATCATGTATCGTTCTCGTATGGAGAGGCAAGCGCCCGAGCGCTTGACGATGTCACGCTCAGCGTGAGCCCCGGAGACTTCCTCGGCATCATCGGGCCATCCGGCGCTGGCAAAACCACACTCGCCTCGGCTATGTCCGGGGCGATCCCCCATCACTACACCGGCCCGTTCTTCGGCAGCGTCCTCGTTGACGGCAAAGATACCTGCGCGGTCACCTTAACCGATATCTCCCAGATCGTGGGGAGCGTTCTGCAGGATATCGACACGCAGATGGTGGCATCCGTCGTAGAAGACGAGATGCTCTTCGGGCTCGAGAACTTCGACGTTCCGCACAGCCAAATCGAGGAACGCGTTATTGACGCACTTGAAACCGTGGGCATCGCCGATTTGCGCGAGCGCGATATCGCCACGCTATCCGGCGGGCAAAAGCAGAAAGTTGCCATCGCCGCCATCCTCGCCCTTCGGCCGCGCGTCCTCGTTCTCGACGAGCCCACGGCGGCGCTCGACCCCGCCAGCTCGCGCATGGTGTTCGAAACCCTGCGCAGCATCAATCGGGAGCTCGGCGTCACCGTGGTCATCATCGAGCAAAAGGTCGCGCTTCTCTCTGAATATGCGAGCCGCATCGCCGTCATGCAGGGTGGACGCATAGCGCTCGAGGGCACGCCGAGCGAGGTGTTCTCCCATAGCGCTGAGCTGCGGAGCATCGGCGTCGACAGCCCGCGCGTAACGCGCATCTCGAACAGCCTTGCTGCGCGCGGGCTCATAGAGGCCGGCGAGCCCTGCCTGAACGTTCGGGAGGCCTCGCTGCTCATCCAAAACCTGTGCAAAGCCTCCTCCCCCGCCCCTAGAGCTGCGGCGACCGCAAACGCCGACCGCGCTGCCGCAGACGCCCCTGTGGCCGCAGGCGCCGACCGCGCCACCGTAGTCGCCCCTGCGGCCGCAGGCGCTGCCCGCGCCACCACCGCGATCCCCGGCGAGTGCGGCATGGCAGAGAGCCCGCGCCGGCCCGCTGTGAAACCCGGGAGCGCGCCCGTCGTGCGCCTGCAAGATGTTACCTACACCTACCCTGGCGGCGGCGCCTCGGTGCGCCACCTTAATCTCGAGGTCTATCCCGGCGAATTCGTAGGACTCGTAGGGCAAAACGGCGCAGGCAAGACGACGGCGACCAAGCTGGTGAACGGTCTTCTCAAGCCCTCCTCGGGAACGGTCGAGGTGGCGGGGCTCGACACGCGCACGGCGAGGACGAGCCAGATCGCACGCCATGCGGCGACGCTCTTCCAGAACCCAGACCATCAGATCTGCCGCGACACGGTGCTCGACGAGGTCGCATTCGGCCTTGAGCTGGGCGGCGTGGACGCCGAGGCGGCCCGGGAACGGGCGCGCGCAGTAGCCGAGGACTTCGGCTTGCCGCTCGGCGAAGCCCCCTTCTCGCTTTCGCGTGGACAGCGCCAGATGGTGGCGCTTGCCTCGGTCGTGGTCCTCGAGCCTGAGCTCGTGATCCTGGATGAACCGACGAGCGGCCTCGACTATCGCGAGTGCATGACGGTCATGGAAACCGTGCGCCGCATGGCGGACCGCGGGAGCGCCGTCATCATGGTCTGCCACGACATGGAAGTCGTCTCGGATTTTGCCGAGCGCCTCGTCGTCATGGCCGATGGCGAGATCGCCGCAGCCGGCCCCACGCACGACCTCTTCGCCGATGAGAGCCTCATGAAGCGAGCGAGCATGAGGCCCCCTCAGGTGGTTGAGCTCGCGAACGAGCTTGCGCGCACGGTCTCTCCCCGGTTCCTCGGGCTCTACGAGGTCTTAGATGTCGTCTCATGTACCGAGGAGCTGGTGCTTCATGGTTAATGTCATCGATTACGTACCGGGCACCACGCTGCTCCACCGGCTGAATCCGGTCACCAAGATCGCGCTTGCCGTCGCGCTCATCGCTTCGTCGCTCACGGCGGATTCCCCCATCGTGCTCGTCGCGCTGCTCGCGCTCACGCTCGCCGCGAGTGCCTATGCGCACGTCATGCGCCAGGTACGGTCGTTTCTCAAGCTGCTCATCCCGCTTTCCATCATCATGTTTGTCATGCAGGCGATCTTCGTGCGCTCGGGAACGCCCGTTTTCCTCTCCATAACAAATGAGGGCCTCATGCTCGGCCTCATGGTGTGCCTGCGCCTCCTCTGCCTTGCGCTGCCGCTTATCCCCGCGCTCGTAACCACCAAGCTCACCGACCTCGCGAACGCCTGCGTCGAGGTGCTGCATGTACCGTACCAATATGCATTCACCTTTACCACGGCGCTTCGCTTCGTCCCGGTATTCAGCCAGGAGATGAACGCCATCATGGAAGCGCAGACCGCGCGCGGCGTGGAGTACGACACCCCCAACCCTCTCAAGAAGCTTCGCCTCATGCTGCCGCTCTGCATTCCGCTGCTCATCTCGAGCGTGGGCAAGACGGATGCCACGGCGCTCGCGGCAGAGCAGCGCGGATTCTACCTGAGAACCCGCGCTTCCGCGTACAAGCGCTACCCCCTTGCTTGGCGCGATATTGCTGCGCTTGCGCTCTGCGTGGGGCTCATCGTCCTAGGGATAGCGTGCTAGGAGCCCCTGGGTTGGCCCCAACGCCTCCAAATCCTCGCATGCGCCCGCGCGGGTGCATGGCGTCATGTCCGTGCGTGCACGGGGTGTCATCTGCTACCATGCAGAAGCCGTTACAAGGCGCGGGCAGCACCGCGCGACACGCTCTCTGAGAGGCCTCATGAACGCAGGATCAACCACCACGCCATTGCCCCGCACGCCGGAGCTCATCGATCAGGCATGCGCAGCTATGAGCGACCAGGAGGCCGAACGCGTCCAGGCTGGGTTTGCGGCCGCCGCAGCTCGCCCCGTCACCCTGCGCGCCAATGCCCTTAAGACGACGCCAGAAGAAGTGGCGGAAAAGCTTACCGAGAGGGGTATTCCGTTCGCGCGCGTTCCATGGTATGAAGACGCGTTCGTGTTGGGCGATGGCTTGCGCGAGAAAACGGTATGGGAGCTTGAGCTCTATCAGGAAGGTAAGGTCTACCTGCAGAGCCTTTCCTCGATGCTTCCACCGCTCGCCCTTGCCGCACGCGATGGGGCCGATGTCCTCGATATGTGCGCTGCACCGGGTGGCAAGACCTCCCAGATTGCCGCCCTCACAGGAGGCACGGCGCATATCACCGCGTGCGAGATGAGCGCGCCTCGCGCGGAAAAGCTCGCCTACAACCTCAGCAAACTTGGCGTGCACGGCGTCAACATCATGCGCACAGACGCGCGGCGGCTCGATGAGTTCTTCTCCTTCGACCATATCCTGCTCGACGCACCCTGCACGGGAACGGGAACGTTTCGTCTGGGCGACGATCGCGCGGAGAACCGCATGACGGGCAAGCTTCTCGCCAAGACGGCTCGCTCCCAGCGAGCGCTTCTCGACCGTGCCCTCACCGTCCTCAAGCCCGGCGGCACGCTCCTTTACTCTACGTGCTCAATCTTGCCTCAGGAAAACGGCGAGCAGGTGGCGGCGGCGCTGCGGCGACACCGCGATTGCAGCATCGTGCCGCTCAACCCGCAGCAAGCTGGGATTGCAGACGATGACACCAGGCCCCTGCCTGCCAGCACGCGTGCGCTTGCAGACGCATTTGAAGACGGGTCGATCCCCACGCTGAAAAGCGCCGTCGAGGGAACTGTTACCGTCTGCCCCTCCCAGCGCTTCGAGGGCTTCTACCTTGCCCTTATCAAAAAGCAATAAAGCGCGCGCTGCCAGCGGGTGCCCACCTCGCCTCCTGGTGCCCACGGGACCTGCGGATCAGCTCCGGCCCATCCATCAAAATGGGACAGTCCCAAATTGACCCACGAAAGCGTCAAAATGGGACTGTCCCAAAATCAGCCAAAAAGGATTAGCGCGGTGCAAAAAAGCGAGCCAGCTGCCAAGGCAGCCAGCTCGCCTGCAACATAGCTGAGCGATCGATACCACGGCACCACTTGCCGCTTCATCGCTACCGGCGGTGCCGCCCACCGCGGCCCGACTGAGCACGGCGCTCTTCCCTGCGCGCCTTGATAGCCGTGCCAGCAAAGTAGACGACGGCGACGATCACGATCACGCCGACGACGATACCCAGCGGCTGGATGATATCCATGGCGCTCATAGTCACCGTCCCTTCTTGCAGCCCCTATCGCCCGACAGCTTACCAGATACCGGAAGCCGAGGGCGGCAGAACCATCGCATCAAGAAAAATCGAGTTCGCGTGGCAGCGGCCCGCAACAGAGGCATGCGAAGCAGCGCGCGATGCCAGCTGACGAGCAGCAGCGCGTTCGCTAATCGACGCGCTTATCGCCCATGAAGAACAGCGCAACGGTGCCCGGGCCCGTATGCGAACCGATGACGGTGCCGATATTGTTGATGGTGATGTTGCCCTTGAGCGCGGGAATCTGCTCGCCGATGAGCCGCGCGACCTCTTCTGCATCCTCCCTGCAGGCAGAATGCGAGATCGAACATTTACCGGTGTATGCCGCACCGTCCTCAACATGGGCCATCATGTTCTTCACAAGCTCGACGATGGCTTTTTTCTTGGTGCGAATCTTTTCGCGCGGAATCAGTTTTCCCTGATAGTCGACGTTCATGACCGGGCAGATCTTGAGTGCCGTCGCAATGAGCGCGCTGGTGGAGGAAACGCGGCCGCCGCGCTTCAGGCAATCGAGGTCAGAGACGAAGAACCAATGGTTGACGTTAAGCTTATGCTCCTCGGCCCACGTAGCCGCCTCGTCGAGCGTTGCCCCGGCATCGCGCATGTCGGCAAGGTAATCCATGAGCAAGCCGTAGCCCGCCGATGCGGCAAGTGAGTCGACCACGCGCACCGTTCGATCGGGATACTGGGCCTCAAGGTCGCGCGCCGCAATGACCGCGGAGTTATAGGTGCCCGAAATGCCGGAGGAGAGCGTGAGGTGCAGGACGTCTTTGCCCGCCTCGAGCATCGGCTTCCAGAACTCGGTGTACTCGCCCACGCTCACCTGCGAGGTCTTTGAGGTCGAACCCGCTTTGAGCGCACCGAAGAACGCTTCGGGCGTGACGGATTGGTACAGGTCGTCCTCATGAACGACGCCATCGAGCTCGTAGTGGAACATGGTGTACTCGATGCCGCGCGCCTCGAAGAACGAGCGCGGATAATCCGCCGTCGACTCACAAGACAAGACGAAGGAACCCATAGGCACTCCCAACCATTCGAGGGCGGCTCACTCAACCCCGATCATCCGCCCAAGCGTTATTGACTATTCGTCATTATCCCACACAATAACTGTCCCGTTGCTCTCATTTCACCCGCAACGCGAACCGGAAACCCTTACCGCCCTCAACCTGGGGAAGCGGTCGCCATCCGCTCTGGAAAAGCCCGTGCAGAGGGGCAACGGCGCGCAGCGCCGAGCCCCTCCCACCGCCTCGTTTCCAGGGCCCGTGCACGGACAATGGCGCGAAGCGCCGAGTCCCTTCCCACACCCCATCCCCAAGGCCCGTGCACGGGCAACGGCGCGAAGCGCCGAGCCCCCACCCCCATTTCTTTCTCTACATCCCCGACCACGAGCCCGAGACGCAAGAAGGCCCCGGAGGGATTCCTTCGCGCGTTTCCCGCAGCTGCTCGGCTCTGCCGAGCAGCGAGGACCACGCGCGGAGGAACCCTCCGGGGCCTTCCCATGGGAGCCGAAGGCTCGTTCAACCTACATCTGCGTAGGCGCGGACACACCGATGAGCGAGAGGCAGAGGGCGATCACCGAGCGCACGGCGTCGCAGGCGCCAAGGCGCGCACGGACGACCGCCGGATCGACCGGACGACCCTCGCTCGGCAGCACCTGGCAAGCGGCGTAGAAGCTATGGAACGCAGACGCAAGCTCTTCGACATAGTGCGTGATACGGAACGGGGCACGGTCGCGGGCTGCGCCGGCGATGAGATCCTGAAGCTCGGAGAGCTTGCGGGAGAGCGCGAGCTCGGTGGGATCGGTAAGCAGCGAGTAGTCGACGTCGCCGTAGATGGCCTTGATGGCCACGTTCTCCATACCCATGAGGTCGGCCTGCTCGGGCGTGACGCCCGCGGCCTTGCGCAGGATGGAGCAGATGCGCGCATGAGCATACTGCACGTAGAAGACGGGGTTATCGGCCGTCTTCTCCTTGACCTTCTCGATGTCGAAGTCGATGGTCTGGTTGGAGGAACGGCTCACGAGCGTGTAACGGGCCGCATCGGCGCCCACCTCGTCGATAAGCTCGCGGAACGTAATCATCGTGCCCTTGCGCTTGGACATGCGGATCGGCTTGCCGTTGCGAAGGAGGTTCACGAACTGGCCCAGCGGCACCTCGAACTGCCCGGGGTAGCCAAGAGCGTCGCACACGGCCTTCACGCGCGCGATATAGCCGTGGTGGTCGGCGCCCCAGATGTCGAGAACGCGGTCGACGCGCTGGAACTTGTTCCAGTGATAGGCGATGTCGGACGAGAAGTAGGTGTAGTCGCCATTGGACTTCTGGATGACGCGGTCCTTGTCGTCACCGAACTCGGTGGACTTGAACCACAGCGCGCCGTCGTCGGTGCGGTAGAGATAGCCCATCTTGTCGAGCTTGTCGTAGGCGCGCTCCACCGGCGAGGTGCCCGTCCAGTCCTTCTGGTACATGGTGCGCTCGCTCATCCACACATCGAAGTCGCAGCGAACGTCGTGGCAGGTCTCCTTCATGTCCTTGAGCATCTTCTGGTAACCGCGCTCGCGGAAGCTGAGCATGCGCTCCTGAGAATCAGCGTTCACCCACTTGTCGCCGTCGGTCTTCCAGAAGGCAGCCGCCTCGTCGATGATGTAGGTGCCGCCATAGGAGTCCTTGCCCAGGTCGGCCGTGAAGTCATCCATGTAGGGATGGCTATCGGGATGCTCGTCAGCCTCGTCCTGAACGTAGTTGTCGCGATCCTTGGCAAGGAAGTCGCGCGCGGCGTCGATATCGCAGCCCTGCTTCTCGATGATGTCGGCAAGCTGCATATATCGCTTGGAGATCGAGTTGCCGAAGGTGTTCATCTGGTTGCCGTAGTCGTTGATCCAGAACTCGCGCTCGATGTCGTAGCCGGCGTGCTCCATGACGCGGCACATCGAGTCGCCGAGCGCGGCCCAGCGGCCGTGACCCACGTGCATGGGGCCCACGGGGTTAGCGGACACGAACTCGACCTGGGTCTTGAGGCCGCCGCCCACGTTGGACTTCGCAAAGTCCATGCCCTGCTCACGCGCCTCAGCGAAGACGGCGTTCTTCGCTGCGACGGAGAGGTAGAAGTTGATGAAGCCGGGGCCGGCGATCTCGACCTTCTCCACGACGTCGCTCTCGGGCAGGTACTTCACGATCGCCTCGGCGATGGCGCGGGGAGCCTGGTGGGCGAGCTTGGCGGATTTCAACGCCATGGTGGAGGTCCACTCGCCGTGAGAGGTGTCCGCCGGTCGCTCGATGCCACAATCTTCCAGCTCGAATGCGGGCAGGTCGCCGGCCTCCTGGGCGGCGGCGAGAGCGGCGCGAACCAGCTCTTCGATCTTCTCGGGCATGCAATTCCTCCTTGAAAAATGCTTCGGTACCCTCCCAGGGCACGCACATACAAGTAGTTGAACTATAGCACACCCCATGCGAGCTGCGCGGGAGCTGAGGAATCTCGAACGCGCTATACACAAAGGAACGGGGCTCGCCCGATGCATCCGAATCGTGCCCTTCGTGTTCATTTTGAGGGACATCGGCATAAATCAGCACGTAAACGTGGTATTCTATATATCAAGGTAGCTTAATAGTTGGAGGAAGCATGTTCAGTATCGGAGAGCACGTTATTCACCCCGGGCAGGGAGTCTGCACCGTCACCGGTTTCGACGAAGACGCCCCCACGCCCATGATCATCCTTGAATGCAAGCAAGGGCACGCGAAGACGCGCATGATGTACCCGCTCGCGCAATCCAATCGACTTCACCTGGCCATCTCGCGCGAGGAGGCCGAAAACCTCATCGAGCATTACGGCGACCTCGAATGCGACCCCTTTACCGAGCGCAACAGCTCACTTGAAGAAACCCATTTCAAACAGCTCCTCAAAGAAGGAGCGCCCGAGACGGTGCGCGTGGCGAAGACGATGCACCACCGCATCCGGCTTGCCGAACGCCAAGCAAAGAAGCCGAGCAGCTACTATGCGCGTGTGCTCAAGGAGGCGCGCCGCCGTTCGCTCGAAGAGCTCTCCGTGGCCATCGGCTGTTCTGAGGAGGATATCGAGCAACGTCTCTCGGCTGCGGAATCTGCAATCGACGCAAGCTTGAACTAGCCGGCACATAGCCAAAAGCCGCTGCTGTGGCGAACGGCCGCTTTTCCGGCAATCCCATCGCCAAGAGGACGGGTCCTTCGCTCGGCCAGACGGGTGCTGGCCGCATGGCATGGCAACTCCCGCAGAATATGGGATGCGCGGACGGCGCCTGAGCAAAACTATCGCCAAAGGATCGGATTTTCGGGGACTGCCCGAGTACATCCCATGAACGTTGCGTAGAAACCGCAGGTAAACGCGATGGGGTGAAACCGTCTACTTCGCTCGTCCCTCAAAATCCGATCCTTTGGCGATAGTTTTGACCCACTGCATTACTTCAGGGCCATTTTGGTCGCAATCGAACGTGCCAAACGGCCGGCGACGAGGTCGCCTTCACTTGCCTATCGCACTCGGCGGCATTCCGAAGGCACGCTCGAAGGCAACGGTGAAGCTCGAAACGCGAGGGTATCCGACGCCGCGAGCGACCTCGGAGACGCTGAGCCCGCCCCGTTCGAGCAGCTGACGCGCGCGCTCCATCTTCGACCTGCGGATATACGCCCCCAAGCTCTCTCCCGTCTCCTGGCGGAACACGGCGCACAGGCGCGTCCTACTTGTGAGCAGAGCGCGCGCGAGCTCGTCGAGCGTCAACATCTCATCCATGCGCATCGCAACGAGACGCTCGGCCGCGCGCACGAGCCGTGCCTGCTCACGCGTGCCCGCAGCGCGCTCAGCACGACTCCGCTCCTCGAACCAGGCTATCGCGGTCCGCACTGCGGTCTCGGCGCCCCGCAGGGCGGACGCGCCGTCGAGGAGCCGTCCGCCAAACAGCGGCGTCATGGAGCGCAGGCATCGGTCGAGCACGCAGGCGAGCTCCGCCTCGCAGGCACTCCCCGGCTCATCGATAAGCTCTAGAGCGGAGCGCTGTTCGCGCGCCTCGAGACGCGAGAACCACTCGGGCAGGAACGTAACCGAGACCGCATCGTGCACATCCCCCGCGCGAAGTACGCACCGCTGGGGGTCATCGACATGTCCGAATACGGCCACGTTGCCAGCGCGCTGCGCTCGGTTCGGCTGGGCCACCGGGCAAAGCGAGAGACTGTCGGCCGACAGCGTGCACACGCATAGGCCCAGCACGCTGCGCTCGTGAAATGCCATGTCGCTTCTCACCTCGATACGATGAGAGGTCACGACGCAAAGCCCTTTCAGCCGATACACGACCACGCGCGCCCGCGCCCGCTCATCCGAGACCGCGCCGGTAAGCGCGTCGCCCGCTTCTTCGAGCGTGATGCCGAACTGCTCAATCTGAGGTCTGTAGAGCTCATCGAGCCGATCTGTCACCGCGCCGCCTCCCTCCGCTTTTCGAATTCGTACCAAGCTTCTGCATGCGCAGCACATCGTCTTGTCCTCATGATAAGTTAGTCGGTGCTAACAGTTCAAGGGAACGGAGGCTTCTATGGAAGGACAGGCTGCTGCGGACGCGCGGCCCAACAAGACGGCGCATCCCGTAGGGAGGCTGCTCGCCTTCGCCGGCCCGCGCCGAGCACTCACCTACCTAGGCTGCGTGCTCTCAGCCATCTCGATGCTCGTTTCGTTCGGACCGTATGTGTGCATCTGGTTCGCCGCGCGCGATCTCATCGCCGTGGCACCCGACTGGGGCGCGGCGACAGGAATCGCCGCCTACGGGTGGTGGGCGCTCGGCCTTGCCGTGGCGTCCATCGCGCTCTACTTCGCAGGCCTCATGTGCACGCACCTCGCGGCCTTCCGCTGCGCCTCCAACATGCGCAAGCGCGCCACCGAGCACCTCATGCACACGAGCCTGGGCTACTTCGATACGCATGCGAGCGGAGCGCTCCGGCGCGTGGTGGATGGCTGCGCCCTCGAGACCGAAGGCCTGCTCGCCCACAAGCTGCCGGACACCGCGGGCTCAATAGCCATGATCGCAGGCATGTTTGCGCTGTTCTTCGTCTTCGATTGGCGACTGGGCGCGGCCTGTCTCGTGCCGGTCGTCGTAAGCCTCGCCTGCATGTTCTACATGATGGGTGGGCGAGGCATGGACTTCATGACGCGCTACATGGAGTCGCTCGTGAAGATGAACAAGACGGGCACCGAGTACGTGCGCGGCATTCCCGTGGTCAAGGTCTTCCAACAGACGGTATACAGCTTCCGCGCGTTCCACGACGCCATCGAGGAGTTCACGGTGCTCGCTCAGGATTACGCCGTGAAATGGTGCCAGACGCCGCAGGCGCTCTCGCTCACCGTCATCAGCGCGGCGGCAGCCTTCCTCGTGCCGGTGGCAGTGCTTCTCGCTCCCGGCGAGACCGACCTCGCCCACTTTGCCGCCAACTTTGCCTTCTATGCGATCTTCTCAGCGGTGATCCCTACGGCCATGACGCGCGTAATGTTCATGTCCGATGCATTCCAATCGGCGACGGACGCCGTGAACCGTGTGGAGGAAGTGCTCGTCGCCCCCGTGATTGAAGCGCCCCTAAGCCCGCGCACGCCAGCGGACAACTCCATCCGCTTCAACGACGTCACCTTCACGTACGAAGGAAGCGGGGAGCCCGCACTCGACCACGTCTCCTTCGATGTGCCGGCAGGGGCCACCGTGGCGCTCGTAGGGCCCTCTGGAGGTGGGAAGACAACAGCCGCGAGCCTTGTGCCGCGTTTCTGGGACGCAGACTCCGGGCACGTCCTCGTGGGCGACACCGATGTTCGCGACATGGACCCCGCCGACCTCATGGGCCGCGTGGCCTTCGTCTTCCAGGCGAACCGGCTCTTCTCGCAGAGCATCCTGGAGAACGTGCGCGCCGCGCGCCCCGATGCCACGCGCGAACAAGTAATGGCCGCACTCGAGGCCGCGCAGTGCTCAGACATCATCGCCAAGTTGCCGAACGGAGTGGACACCGTCTATGGCACCGATGGCTCCCACCTCTCGGGAGGCGAGGTACAGCGGCTCATGCTCGCCCGCGCAATCCTAAAAGATGCACCCATCGTGGTGCTCGACGAGGCCACAGCCTTCGCCGACCCCGAGAACGAAGTGAAGATCCAGGCCGCCTTCAAACGCCTTGCGCGAGGGCGGGACGGCTCGCCGCGAACGGTGCTCATGGTGGCGCACCGACTCTCCACCGTGAGGAACGCCGACAAGATCGTCGTGCTCAACGAAGGATGCGTGGCCGAGCAGGGCACCCATGAGGAGCTCCTCGCCGCAGGAGGGCTCTACGCGCGCATGTGGGCCGACTACGAGAAGGCTGTGAGCTGGAGAATCACAAGCGCAGAGCAAAGCTCGAAGGAGCCGAAAGGGACAGAGCCCCATCGCGCCGACCGGGTTGAAGGGAGCGTGGCATAGATGTCCATCAAGGAGAAGTACGCCCTCACCGACGAGGGCGTGAGAAACGTCAAGCTCGGTGCGGTCTGGACGACCGTCGCCAACCTTGTGGTCTTCACGAGCGTGGGATTCGTCTACGTCATCATGAGCGCGATCGTAGCACGGCTCACGGGAGAGCCTGCCGTGCTGGGGCCGTTCGGAGAGCTGGGATTTGATCCGCTGTCCGTGCCCTTGGTCGGCTGGATCGTCGCGATCGCGGTCTACCTTGCGGTCCTCTTCGTGTGCGAGCGCCTCGCATACTACTATCAATACGGCGTCATCTACAAGGAGAGTGGCCGTCAGCGCATCGCGCTCGCCGAGCGCCTGCGGAAGCTACCCCTGGGCTTCTTCGGCCGTCGCGACCTCGCAGACCTCACCGAGACGCTCATGGGTGACGTCAAGACCACCGAACACGCCTACAGCCATGTACTCCCCGAGCTCTATGGCGCCTACGCCACCATGGCCATCGCCTTCGTGTGCCTCGCCGCGTTCGACTGGAGGCTCGCCGTGGCGTCCATGTGGTCGGGCCCGGTAGCGCTGCTCATGCTCTTCGGCGTGCGCTCCAAGCTCCAGCCGCTCATGCACAGGACGCGCATGGCGGGGCTCAAAACGTCCGAGTACATCCAAGAGGCTCTCGAGTGCGTGCGCGAAGTGCGCGCCACCAATCAGGAGGAACTCTACCTCCAGCACATCTATAAAAGCGTAGACACCGCGGAACGCACCGCTATCCGCGGCGAGCTTGCAACGGGCCTCTGCGTGAACGGCGCGCAGATCGTGCTGCGCTTGGGTTTTGCCACCACGCTGCTCGCCGGCGCCACCCTCATCGCTGACGGCACCTGCGACTTCCTCACACTTTTCTGCTTCCTTCTCGTGGTGAGCCGCATCTATGCACCCTTCGACCAGGCGCTCATGCTCATCGCCGAGCTGTTCTCGGCACGCACCGCTGCGGCACGCATGAAAAGCTTCTTCGAGGAGCCGCTGGACGGCGGCGGAGCCGAGTACTCCCCTTCCGGCCATGACGTGGTCTTTGAACACGTGGGCTTCGCGTACGAACAGGACGGCGAGAAGGTGCTGGAGGATGTTTCCTTCACGGCATGCGAGGGCGAGGTCACGGCGCTCGTGGGCCCGTCGGGCTCCGGTAAGTCAACCTGCGCGCGGCTTGCGGCCAGACTCTGGGACGTGAGCTCCGGCCGCGTGAGCGTGGGCGGTGTGGACGTAAGCACGGTGGAGCCCGAGTCGCTGCTCGCTGATTTTTCCGTCGTCTTTCAAGATGTGACGCTCTTCGACGATACGGTTATGGAAAACATCCGCTTGGGCAAGCGCGGAGCCACCGACGAGGAGGTCCTTGCAGCGGCACGGGCCGCCAACTGCGATGAGTTCGTCTCGCGCATGCCAGAGGGGTACCAGACCATGATCGGAGAGAACGGAGCGCGCCTCTCGGGCGGAGAACGTCAGCGCATCTCCATCGCACGGGCGCTCCTCAAGGGCGCACCGGTGGTGCTCCTCGATGAGGCCACGGCAAGTTTGGACGTAGAGAACGAGACCAAGGTACAGGAGGCGCTCTCGCGGCTGCTTGCCGGCAAGACGGTCATCGTAATCGCGCATCGCATGCGTACCGTCATGAATGCGGACAAGGTCGTGGTGCTCGATGACGGGCGCGTTGCCGAGCAAGGCAGCCCCGAGCATCTCATGTCCGCCGGCGGTCTCTTCGCCCGCATGGTCGCGCTCCAGCGCGAGAGCGCCGACTGGACGCTCTGATGAACTACGCGCGACGCTAGCGCTGCCCCATCCGGTCACCCACCCGCCTCACCGAATGACCGGGACGGCGATAATGCCGCCCCGGTCATCGAATTACAGCTCGGTTGAGGCCCGCAACCTTACGACACCAGTGCGCATCGAGTGCTCGTTAGGCACACCTCGTGTTTTTCCCATACAAACCTTGCAGCGCTTTGCGCTCCAGCGAGAGAGCGGACGGCTGTTATTATGTTAGACTTAGTTAACTTATTCTAGTTCGTTAGGAGGCTTCCCGATGCCCGCAGCCCCGTTTTTCGCCATCGGCCTTGTTGGCTCGCTCGTCATGTTCGCTGGAGACATGCTGCTATACTTCACGCCCGGTGCTTACGACATGGACGGCACGCTGTACCCCTACGCCCAGATTATGCGCAACCTGCCCAAGGGACGCGTGCGTTTGGGCGGTCTGCTCGGACCCGTCGCCGCATTTCTCTACATTGTCGGATTCGCAGGGCTGTCGATGCTCGGGGCAGGAGAGTTTCCCTGGCTGATGTGGGTGATTGCCGCGCTGCTCTCCCTTGCCCTAATTTGCGGCGGGTCCTACCATGCCCAATACCCATATCTCGCCATCGCTGCGCGCACGGGCGACGATACGCTCGTCGATCAGGTCGCCGACAACATCATGGCGCTCCAGCGCATTGCCACGCTTCCGATGTACGCGGCATTCGTGCTTCTCGGCATTGCGATCATAGCGGGACAGACGATTCTTCCGCAATGGATGGTCGTATGCACGCCCATTGTGACGTCGTTTCTCGGCTTCGCATGGCTTCGCGTTCCGCAACCGGCGCGCTGCGTGCTCTTTGGCGGTTGGAGCAACCTCGTGTTCACCATCATGTTCGCAGCAATGCTGGCTTTCTCGTTTGTATAGGAGGGCTGGCGATTCGTATGGAGTGCTTCGCGGTCGAGAAGGACGGCTTCTACGGCTTTCTGCATGAGCCAACGACGGGGCCTTCGCCGGATGGCGAGTTTTCCGGACGATTCACCGGCAAGGCGCTTATCGTCCTCGGCGGCAGTGAGGGCAACGAGAACATCCCGCGCAACCTCGGCGCGCGCTTTGCCCGAGAGGGCGTGGCGGCGCTCGGGCTCTGCTATTGGAACGTACCAGGCCTTCCCGACGAGCTCGTCGAGGTGCCGGTCGAGAGCGTCGAGCGGGCATGCGCCCTCCTACGCAGCCGCGGCTACGAACGCATAGGCATATACGGCATCTCCAAGGGCGGCGAGCTCGCGCTTCTGGCGGCGTCTCTCATGCCGGATCTCACGTGTGCGGTCGCGCTCTCGCCGCTCGACCATGTCATGCCGGGTATCACAGGGTCAGGCGGCCTTGCCAGCAAAGGCGTGTCCACGCGCTCGAGCTGGACGTGGCGCGGTGAGTCCCTCGGCTGCGCGCCCGGGGGCATACGCCTGCCGTATCTGGGCATCATCCGGCGCATGATTACTGAACGGCAGCTCGACATGCGCTTCGTCTACGAGCGTATGCTGGAGGGCGCATCGGCGACATCTGCCATCAAGGTTGAACGCATCAACGGGCCCGTGATGCTTATCAGCCCCGAGCACGACGCCATGTGGCCGAGCGACGAGGCGTGCCGCCGCATCGAGCGCCGCCTGCGCGCGCAGGATCACCCCTGGGAGGTCGCGCGCGTTACCTACGAGCACGCGAGCCATATCATGGTTCCCATGGAAACCGACATGCTTAGGCTTTTCCGCGAAGAGCGGCGGTTCCCCCAGGAATGCTCCACTAGTCGCGAAGACGCCTTTCGCCGAACGCTCGCCTTCCTCGAGCAGTGGTGAGTAAAAGGTCTGACCAGACGAACCGGGCACCATTTCCCTGTGTTCTCCGAGCGACCTTCAAGAACGTACCCATCGCGGCGCTCGGTGGGCGGCTTCATTTGACGGAAGCCGTTTACCTTGATAAATAGTTAGAGTCTTCTAATTTATAGCCGCTTAGTTTACCATGCCTAACTACATGGTACGCCGCGGCCGGACCGGTGCCCGGCCGGCAGACGGGAGGATCCATAGGCATGATGATCAACAAGCGGCTCATAGGGCTGGTACCCGAGAGCAGGAGATTCGTCGCCCAGAACGTCGCATTCCAGTGGGTCTCTCTCGTTGCGAACATCTGCTTGATCTCGGTCGTTTGCCGAATGCTCGGAAGCATTTTCGAGCATTCGGCGTCGACGGGTGATTTCGTCCTCACCGCCGGTGTGGCCCTCGCCGCCATCGCCGTGCGCGCGCTCTGCACGACCAGCGCGGCGAAGGCGAGCTTTCGTGCGGCCCGCTCGGTGAAGCAGCGGCTGAGGCCCATCATCTACGAGAAGCTCCTGCGTCTCGGACCGTCCTATCGCGAGCATGCGCTCACCTCCGAAGTCGTGCAGGTCTCGGTCGAAGGGGTCGATCAGCTCGAAACCTACTTTGGGTCCTACCTCCCCCAGCTCTTCTACGCCCTGCTCGCACCTCTTACGCTCTTTGTCGTGCTCGCGCCCGTGAGCCTTGTGGCAGCCGTGGTGCTGCTCGTCTGCGTGCCGCTCATCCCCCTTGCCATCGCTGCCGTTCAAACTTGGGCGAAGCGGCTCCTCTCAAAATACTGGGGAAGCTATACAGCGCTCGGCGACACCTTCCTCGAGAACCTGCAGGGGCTCACGACCCTCAAGATCTATGCAGCAGACGAGATGAAGCAGCGCGAAATGAACGAGCGAGCCGAGGAGTTCCGCCGCATCACTATGCGCGTGCTCGTCATGCAGCTCAATTCCATCGCCATCATGGACATCGTTGCCTACGGCGGCGCTGCCGCAGGCATTGCCGTAAGCCTCTTCCAGTTCCAGGCGGGAGCGATCGACCTCGCTGGCTGCCTCATGATCATGCTGCTCGCCGCCGACTACTTCCTTCCCATGCGCCAGCTCGGGTCGTTTTTCCACATCGCCATGAACGGCATGGCGGCGAGCGACAAGATCTTCCGCCTGCTTGATGCCGAGGAGCCCGCTGTGGGCTCGTTGCCCTTCCCCACTCGTTCGGATATCCGCATCTCCGGCCTCGGCTTCGCCTACCAAGGCGACGACGCCGCCCGGAAAGCCGTCCTCACCAACGTGAACCTCGCGATCCCCGAGGGCTCGTTCACGGCGATCGTGGGCGAGAGCGGATGCGGGAAGTCGACGCTCGCCTCGGTACTCATGGGCAGGAACCGCGCGTACACCGGCTCCATCACCATAGGCGGCACCAAGCTCTCGGAGCTCGGCCCCTCCGCCCTCATGCGACAGGTAACGTATGTGGGCCACCAAAGCTACCTCTTTAGGGGAACGGTGCGGGAGAACCTCCTTGCAGCCAAGCCGAACGCTACGGACGAGGAACTCTGGCGTGCCCTTGAGACCACACAGCTCGCAGGGTACCTGCGCTCAGAACAGGGCCTTGAAACGCGCCTCGCCGAGCAGGCGTCGAACCTCTCCGGCGGACAACGCCAACGCCTCGCGCTCGCGCGCGCCCTCCTGCACGATGCACGCATCTATATCTTCGATGAGGCGGCGTCGAACGTGGACGTGGAGAGCGAAGACGCCATCATGGCGGCCATCGAGGGGCTCGCACGGAGCCAGGCCGATAAGACCGTGATCGTTATCTCGCATCGCCTGGCAAACGTGACGGGCGCCGACCAGATCGCGGTGCTCTCCCACGGCTCCGTTAAGGAAACGGGGACCCACGCCGAGCTCGTAGCGCGCAAAGACGCGTACGCCGCGCTGTGGACGGCCCAACAGGAACTCGAGAACCTCGGCTGCGAGGAGGCAACCAGATGAGAAGAAGCGGCATCGCCGTGATGTCACGGCTCGTGGGGCTCGTTCGCCCGCTCGCTGGGTATATGGTGCTCGCCATCGCGATGGGGCTTGTCGGGCATCTCTGCGCTACAGCCCTCACCGTGCTCGGAGCATACGGCATCCTTTCCGTGATGGGCGAAGCGTCGCTACCGCTCGCGGGCATTGCTGGCGCGATGGCGTTATGCGCGGTGGCGCGCGGCGCCCTGCGATATGGCGAGCAGGCGTGCAACCACTTCATCGCCTTCAAGCTCCTTGCGCTCATCCGCGATCGCGTCTTTCGGGCGCTGCGAAGGCTCGCCCCCGCCAAACTCGAGGGTCGCGGCAAAGGAGAGCTCATCTCCGTCATCACCTCCGACATCGAGCTGCTCGAGGTGTTCTACGCGCACACCATCTCGCCGGCCCTCATCGCGCTTGCATTCTGCGCCATCCTCATCGGCTTCATCGGGTCGTTTAGCGTCGTGCTCGGCATCTATGCGGCGTTCGCATACGCAACGGTGGGCATCGTGCTGCCCTGGCTAGCGTCGCGCGCAAGCGGTGACGACGGCCTCAGGTTTCGCACGCGGTCGGGAGAGCTCTCGGGGTTCGTCCTCGATAGCCTGCGCGGCCTCGACGAGATTCAGCAGTATGACCGCGGTGCCGAGCGTCTGGACGAACTCCGCGAGCGAACCCGCGCGCTCTCGGTGGACGAAGAGCGCTTGAAGCGCGTCGCAGGTAGAAATGCCGCCGCATCGGGCGCGGTCGTTCTCGTCTTCGACATAGGCATGCTCCTGCTCTCAGCATGGGTCTGCGGTGGCCAGGAACCGACGGGCGTCCTCGTACCCACCGTGACGCTCATGGGCTCGTTCGGCCCGACCATCGCGCTCGCGAACCTGGGCAGCACGCTGCAGGGGACCTTCGCGGCGGGCAACCGCGTCCTCGACATCCTCGACGAGAGCCCCCGGGTCACAGATGTCACCGGCCATGAGCCCGTGAGCTTCAGCGGGGCGGCCGCGCGAGACGTGGCCTTCGCATACGAGAACGAACCGGTCTTGCGCGGCATCTCGCTCGAGGCTCCGGAAGGGGCGATCGTGGGCATCACTGGCAGGAGCGGAAGCGGGAAGTCCACGCTGCTCAAGCTCTTCATGCGCTTTTGGCTACCAGATTCGGGCAGCGTCGAGGTCTCGGGAAGGAGCGTGTCCGATATCAACACCCCAGACTTGCGCGCCCTCGAAGGGTTCGTTACCCAAGACACCCACCTCTTCCGGGGCACCATCAAGCAGAACTTGCTGATTGCCAAGCAGGATGCGTCGGACGAGGAAATCGAAGGGGCATGCCGCAAGGCATCCGTGCACGAGTTCATCCGCACGCTCCCCCAGGGCTATGACACGCCCGTGGGAGAACTCGGCGACGCCCTCTCGGGAGGGGAACGCCAGCGAATCGGACTCGCACGCGCCTTTTTGCACGATGCATCCTTCCTGCTGCTCGATGAGCCGACGAGCAATCTCGACAGCCTCAACGAAGCGGTGGTGCTGCGCGCACTCGCCCGCGAGCGCGCTGGTAGAACCGTGCTCTTGGTATCGCATCGCGCATCGACGATGCGCATCGCCGATACGGTGATTTCCGTCGAGCGCGGAAGGGTGTGCTGATGGCCCGCAACGACGCCGCGCGCGTGGCCGCCAAGCGCGAGCGCGAGAAGCGCATGGTTTCCGAGATGATCGCGCTATGGTGCCGAGCCAAGCACGGGACGAGGGGCGGCGAGCTCTGCCCGGAGTGCGCCGAGCTCGCCGCTTACGCGCGCCTTCGCAGCGAGAGATGCCCGTTCATGGAGGAAAAGACCTTCTGCTCCAACTGCCGGGTGCACTGCTACGCGCCCGCGATGCGCGAGAAAATTCGCGCGGTCATGCGCTTCGCCGGCCCAAGGATGGTCTTCCACCACCCTGTGGCGGCGCTGCGACACGTATACGAGACCCGGGCCGAGAGGCGCCGGCTGAGTGGCAAGGAGGCACGATGAACGTCAAAAAGGCCCTGCTTGTAGCGCTGGGGTGCGTTGGGCTTGCCCTGGGAGCCGTAGGGGCGGTGGTGCCGCTCCTGCCCGCGTTCCCGTTCCTGATGCTCGCGGCGTTCTGCTTTGCCAAGAGCTCCGAGCGCCTGCACGCCTGGTTCACGGGAACCTCCCTCTACAAGAAGAACCTCGAGAGCTACGTGGCGGGCAAGGGCATGGACTGGGCAACCAAGATTCGCGTGATGGTGACGGTCACCATTCTCATGGCCATCGGCTTCGCCATGATGCACGCGGTGCGCGTGGGGCAGGTCGTTCTGTTCTGCGTATGGGTCTTTCACATCCTGTACTTCTGCTTCGGCGTGAAGACCCGCCGTACCGCTTGAGGCCGGCAAAGAAGGAACGCACGCCGCGCCCACGGCCGGACCGGACGCGTTTCGTCTGCAACTGGCTGCAAACATTACAAGGTGCGAAATTCATATGTACGCCCTATCCCACAGATGCATATATTGACCAACAAATTGGTCATTCTTTGAGATATACTGTTGTTGGTCAAAGATGTTATCGGGAGGGCGCGATGGGCTCTGTCTCTGTTGACGTGCATCGGGCTGAGAAGTACGGCTTGGCAGACGCCAAGGCTCACCTAAGCGATCTGGTTGCTACGGTCGAACGAACCGGTGAAGCCTGCATCATAATGCGCTATGGGCGCCCGGCAGCATGCATCGCGCCGGTACCAGAAGAGCGTGCGGTACCGGCAAAGCGCGCAAAAGGCCTTCTAGCCCCATACGCGGACGATAGCAAGCGCGCGCTTGAGAAGAGCGCATTCGAGCGAATGATGGTGGAGAAGCATGGAGAAGTTGCTTGATGCCAACGCGGTTCTCCGCTACCTCCTCGAAGACATTCGGGAGCAATCGGATTGCGTCGCCGAAACAATAGAAGCAGGTGCCGAGGTTACCGTCGAGGTGCTGGCCGAGTGCGTATATGTGCTCTCTGGCGTGTACCACGTCAGCCGTTCGGACATTGCCGAGAGCCTTGGCATCCTGCTCGATGAGGTAACATGCCGCCGTAAACGCGTTGCCGCCGCAGCCCTGGGCCTTTACAGCGGAAGTTCGTTCGACTTCGTCGATTGCGTGCTGGCAGCCGAAGTTGCCGAGAACGGGCGAGAGGCCCTCACATTCGACAAGAAGCTGCAAAGCCTCCTTAGTCGTGTCGCGTGAGGCGATTCCGCCGCCCGACCGATTTAAGGCGATCTCCTCCGCCGCCCGACCGATTGCGCGCACGAAGACCGGCTCACGGCAGTTGAGGGCTGCGCTTTATGCAGGTGCCCTGCAGCCGCCTCGCCCCCCTCGGCTTCACACCATCGCTTTACAGGCTCCGCCGCAGGTAAACCATATCTTTGAGCAGAACGCCTGCCTCCACGATCGGGTGGTCGTAGTTGTCGATGAAGAAATGCTCGATGCGGTGGTGGCGCACGAAACCGCATGCTTCGTAAAAGGGCACCGTGAGTGGGCTGTCCCCCGTACCCACCTGCAGCGTGTCATAGGTGCCCTTCGCGTTTCGCGCGATGAACTCGATGAGCGCGCGACCGAGGCCACGGCGCTGGTAGGCTGGATCGACAGCGAGGTTCTTAATCTCGAGCACGCGGTCCCCTTCATCGGTTACCACGCAGACCCCAACCGTCTTTCCCGCTATATCGAGGGCAAACATGGTGCCGCGCCCCAGATAGCGGTCGATCATATCCTCCTGCTCGTCGGCAAGCAGAAGCAGCTGAAGGTAGTCGCGCTTGGAGCGCTCAGAGACGCGTCGGATGTTCATGGCGTCATTGTACCAACGCGTCATGAACGCTGCCCGATCATCTTGATTGCAACACATCATCGGAAGAATGTTAGACTTATATTACTTTTTTTCGGCAAGTTTCGCGTCACTCTGAAGAATCATGGAGGCAAGCATGGTCGACTACCTTATCGTTGGGACCGCTTTAGCGCTCGCGGTTTTTATTCTCGCCCGGCAAGCGATACGCATTGGGCGCGGCGGAGGCTGTGGTTGCGAGGGCGGAGGTGCCCAGCCTGTCCGGCAAAGGCAACGCCGTGCACGCCATATCGATGCCAAACGCTACCCATATGCACTTGAGCTGCAGGTAGACGGCATGCACTGTGAGAACTGCGCCCGCCGCATCGAGGATGCCCTTCAATCGCTCGACGTCATCGCTGAGGCAAAGCTACCCGGTACGGTCATCGTGCGCAGTAAGCATCCGGTCGACAAGGAGGCATGCTCGAGGGCAGTGCGCGAAGCGGGATACGAAGTGGTTGAAGCGCAGATATAGGCATGGCCAGCCGCATGCGCCGGCAGGCAACTCCCCCTCCATATGTTGTCCTATAATGAGCACACTCGACACACGACAAAGGGGGATTCATGGCAGAGAGGCTTTCCGCCGGTATGACGCGTGACGAGGCGTTCGCGCTTCTGACCGAGCACAACAAGGATGCCTTCCATATCGAGCACGGCGAGACCGTTGAGCAGACCATGCGCTACTTCGCGCGCGAGTTCGATCCCGAGAACGAGGAGTTCTGGGGCATCGTGGGGCTGCTCCACGACCTCGATTGGGAGGAGCATGACGACGAGCCCGCCATGCACACCCTCTACGCCACCCCGCTCATCGAGGCGGCCGGCGGAACACCCGAGCTCGTCCGCGCCATCCAAAGCCACACCTCGGATTTCAACCCCGAGCTGCCAAAGCCGGAGCTCCAGATGGAGAAGATCCTCTTCGCCACAGAGGAGCTGACCGGCCTCATCGGCGCCGCCATCGTGATGCGCCCCAGCAAGAGCGTTATGGATTTCAACGTTAAGTCGCTCAAGAAGAAATTCAAGGATAAGCGCTTTGCCGCCGGCGTGAATCGCGACGTCATCCGCTCCGGCGCCGAGATGCTTGGCTGGGAACTTGACGAGCTCTTTGCCCGCACGATCGAGGCCATGCAGAGCTTCGCGCCCGATCGCGACACCTTCGGAAAGGAAAACACCGAAGCCTAGGCATACCCAAACGCTGACAAGATGCCGGGCCGGGTTCCGCTGCGCAACGGAAACCGGCCCGGTTTCTGCTTTAGCAGCACGTATCCTGAAAATGGCGCGCAATCCCTTTTAATACACCCACTAGTCAGCAAAAAGCCCCGCACCAGCACAATAAACCGCTTCCCATCTTTTGGAGCATTATTTCCCTGTCCAAGAAATGGAAAGCGGTTCAGTGCACGGGTACGGAGCAATCGCTCAATCCGCTCTGTGACGCTTATTCCTCGCCGAAGAACAAAGCGATTTCGCGCTCGGCAGCCTCGGGGGAATCTGAGCCGTGAATCACGTTCGCCGCAACGTCGAGGCCGAAGTCGCCGCGGATGGTGCCCGGTGCCGCGTCGATGGGATTCGTCGCGCCCATGAGCGTACGCATCTTCTTGATGGCGCTCTCGCCCGAGACGACCATCTTCACAACCGGTCCCGAGGTGATGAAGTCAACGAGCTCGCGGAAGAAGGGCTTCTCCACATGCTCGGCATAGTTCGCCTCCGCCTGCTCCTCGGTCAGCACGGCGAGTTCCATGCGCTCGATGGAAAGGCCGGTACGCTCGATGCGCGCGATGATGTCGCCTACGTGGCGCTCCGCCACAGCGTTCGGCTTGATCATGATATAGGTGCGCTCCAGGGCCATGGTATCTCCTCTCAATCGTTTGGCAAATTGTACCCTACCTTATGGCCTAATTTGCCCCGCCCCACGAATCTCGTATTTATACGTGGTAAGCGCCTCGGCCGCGAAGGGTCCGCGTGCGTGGAGCTTCTGGGTGGAGATGCCGATCTCGGCGCCCAGGCCGAACTCGCCGCCGTCGGTGAAGCGCGTGCTCGCATTGGCATAGACCGCGGCAGCGTCGACCTCGGCAAGGAAGCGCTCGCATGCTTCCCGGTCCTCGGCAACGATGGCCTCAGAATGATGCGTGCCGTGCGCATTGATGTGGGCAATCGCCTCGTCTAAGCCGCTCACGCACTTGACGCTCATCTCGAGGGCAAGATACTCGCGATCCCAGTCCTCTTCCACCGCGGGAACGAACCGCTCGCCCACGACGGAATCGGCCTCCGCGACCGCCGACGCAGCAGCATCGCCATGAATGGTGACCCCGGCTCCGGCCAGGTCCCGCAAGATGAGCGGCAGGAACGCGGGCGCAACCGCTTCGTCCACGAGGAGCGACTCGGCGGCGTTGCAAACTCCCACGCGCTGGGTCTTCGCGTTCATCACGATCGCGCGCGCCTTATCGAAATCTGCGCTCTCGTGCACGTAGATATGGCAGTTGCCCGTCCCCGTCTCGATGACCGGCACCTGCGCCTCGCGCACGCAACGGCTGATGAGCCCCGCGCCGCCGCGCGGGATGAGCACATCGACGATGCCGCGCAAGCCCATGAGCGCACCCGTGGCGGCGCGGTCCGTGGTCTCGATGATGGAAACGGCCTCCCGGGGGAAGCCCTGCGCCTCCACAGCGTCGGCGAGCGCATGGGCGATGGCCACGCATGAGCGCTGCGCGATGGAGCCCCCGCGCAGGATGCAGGCGTTGCCCGTGCGGATGCAGATGCCCGCGGCGTCGGACGTCACGTTGGGGCGCGCCTCGTAGACCATGGCCACAAGCCCCAGAGGCACGCTCACGCGGGTAAGGTCGAGCCCTTCACTGATGGTGCGGTGCTCGAGCACGCGCCCCACGGGATCGGGCAGGCCGGCCAAGGCCTCGAGCCCAGCCGCCATGCCCTCGATGCGATCAGGGGTGAGAAGCAGCCGGTCCAGGAGCCCCTCGCTCGTGCCCGCAGCGCGGGCGGCCTCCATATCTTGGGCGTTCGCGGCAAGAATCTCGCCCGTGCGGGCCCGGAGCTCTTGGGCCATGGCGCGCACCGCCGCTATGCGCTCGGCATCGGTGGCGCGGCCGAGCGGCAGGCTCGCCGCCTTGGACGCCTTCGCAAGCTCGGTAACGTAGCGTGGGATATCTTGGATGTCGTGGGACATGGAACTCCCCTTCGAATCGTTCTCGTAAACTCGTATTGAGTGTACCCTGTTGTCAGCAATCACGCTGTCACGTTCCGCACAGCGCCGCGTACCCGAGGAGAAACCATGACCAAACTCGCCAGCTACTATGTTCCCGGACTCTACGTCGAGGACTTCTCGATCGATGTGCCGCTCGACTGGCGCGGGCTCGAGCCGGCAACGCTCGCGGTGGGTATCGGCGTGCGTCACGGCGCCTTCCCCGACCCCATCCCCGGAGCACCCGAGAGCATCAAGCTCTTCTATCGAACCCTCTGCGATCCCGAACATGCCCACGATGACCTGCCGCTCCTCGTCTTCCTGCAGGGAGGGCCGGGCGGCGAGGGGCCGCGCCCCACCTCGCCCACGGCAGACGGATGGATCGCTGAGGCCATCAAGCACTTCCGCGTGGTGCTTCCCGACCAGCGCGGCACGGGCCGCAGCTCGCGCGTGAGCGGGCAGACGATGGCGAGGCTCGCGGCGGCATGTGGCGCCGACATATCCCACGGCGCGGGTGGAACCGCAGCCGGCACGGCCATGGCTGCTGACAAGGACGCTGCGAGCGCCGCGCGCGACAACGCGGGAACCGAAGCAGAGGCCGCTACGCCCCCGGCCGAGGGCACGCCTGCCGCCACCGCCGCTCGCGCGCAGGCCGATTTCCTCAAGCGCTTCCTCGCCCGTTCCATCGTTTACGATTTCGAATATCTGCGCCTCACGGCCTTCGGGGGAAGACCGTGGACGACGCTCGGCCAGAGCTACGGCGGCTTTCTCACCCTCACTTACCTCTCGCTCTTCCCTGAAGGCGTAGCGGCGAGCTTCACCTGCGGCGGCATCCCACACGTGCCGGCGAGCGCCGCTGAGGTCTACGCTCACACGTTTCCGCGCATGGCCGCTAAGACCGGGCAGTACTACGCACGCTACCCCGAGGACGCCATGCGCGTGGCCGCGGTGGCGGACCGTGTTGCCGCAGGCGGCGTGACCCTGCCCGACGGCAGTCCGCTCACCGTGGAGCGTCTACAGCTCCTGGGCAGCGATTTTGGCATGAAGCCGAGCTTCGAGCGGATGCACTGGCTCTTTGACCACGCGTTCGAAGAGGGCGACGGCTCGGTGCCGACAAAAGACCCCGCGGGGCTGGCGCTCTCGGACGGCTTCCTCATGAGCGTGCTCGAGCGTACGAGCACCGCAGCCAACCCGCTCTACTGGACGCTCCAGGAGTTCATCTACGCTGACGGCATGACCAAGCCCATAGGATGGGCGGCCGAGCATGAGAAGGCGTCGCGCGCGGCGTTCGACACCAGCGAACGGCCGCTCCTCTTTACCGGCGAAGCCTGCTTCCCCTGGATGTTCGCCCAGATGCCCGAACTCAAACCATTCGAGGCGGCGGTTTCACTCCTCATGGAAGACGACCAGTTCGACCGCATCTACGACCAGGTGCGCCTTGCGGCCAACGAGGTGCCGCTCCAAGCGGCCGTCTACTTCGACGACATGTACGTCGACTCCGGCCTGCAGCTCGACACGCTCAGCCGTGTGGGCGCAAGCCACGCATGGGTCACGAACGAATTTGAGCACGACGGCCTCCATGGCGATGCCGTCTTCAAGTATCTCTTCGAAGAGGCCCTGAACCGCGGAGACCTCGAGCGGGCCCTCCGCTCATAACGTGAAACCGGGGACAGAGGCTCTCGACCGCAACGCTGTGGCAGGGGCTTTCACATCGTTGCGGCACCCCGCGCACATAGGCGAAATCGCCTCTGTCCTAGTTTTGCAAAATCGCCTCTGTCCTAGTTTTGCATGGCGTCCGGACACGGCACTCGAACGCGCACGGAGAATCCACGCCATGTTCGCTAGCAAAATGCAAACGGTTGTTCGATACTAGTGCCATGGACTATGTGACGACGACATCTGGGGAACGGCGGCGCATCCACCGCGAGTACGTCGACGTCGTGGCCCGGTTCGGGCGCGACGGCGCGATCGAGCCCGTGTGCGTCGCATGGCGGGACGGCCGTAGCTTCCCCATTGACGAGGTGCTTGAAGCCGGTCGCTTTGGCGCAGAGGCGGGCGGTCGGCAGATGGCGCGGTACCGGGTGAGGCTCGGCAGGCACGAAACCGACCTGTATCTCGAACGGCGGGGCGCACAGCCCGCCCTGGGAACCGATGAGAGCCTGCGCTGGTGGGTCTACGCCTACGATCAGGTTAAGCCCGGCCACGCCCCCGCATAGACGGGCCTTGAGGCCATGTCCTAAAGCTTGGGACGGCAAAACAGGCCGCCCGAAAACGGCTAGGCGAAAACGATGAGATTATCCCGGTGAATGGCGGGGCGGCCGGCGAGGGCCTGGAGCAAGTGGTTCCCGGCGATCTCTCTCTGCTGGCGGCCCGCAGCAAGCTGCAGCTCATCGGAGCCGGCCTCAGCGATGCCTCGCGCGAGCACGAAACCGCCCGCATCGCGCACATCGAGTACATCGCCCGCCTCGAACTGCCCCTCAACTGCCGTGATGCCCACCGGCAGAAGCGACGAACCGCGCTCGACGAGCGCCCGAGCCGCCCCGTCGTCCACCGTAACCGAGCCATGAGCCGCATCGCCGAGTGCGATCCAAAGCTTGCGCGGAGCGATGTCCGTGCGCGCATGCGGCGGCACGAAGAGCGTACCCACCTGTTCGCCGCGAGCCAGGCGCGCAAGCGCCCCTTCGTCCGCGCCGCTGCAGATCACGCTCGGAATACCCGCCGTCATGAGGATTCGGCTGCTTCGAATCTTGGTAATCATTCCACCCGTACCCACCGCGCTCGATGAATCGCCCGCAGAAGCGATGATCGCCGCATCGATCTTCTCGACGCGCGGCACGAAGCGGGCATTGGGGTCTATGGACGGGTTCGCGGTATAAAGCCCCTCGATATCCGAAAGCGTAACGCAAAGATCGGCCGAGACGAGACAGGCCACGAGCGCCGCGAGCGTGTCGTTGTCGCCGAAGCGAATCTCGTCAACCGAAACGGTATCGTTCTCGTTCACCACGGGCACCACGCCGAGCTCCACGAGCCTGGTGAGCGCGTCGCGCGCATGCAGGTACGACTGGCGGCGCGCCGTGTCATGGCGGGTGAGAAGCACAAGCGACGTGGCAAGCCCACAGGCGCGGAACTCCTCATCATAGGCCGCAGAAAGCACGCACTGCCCCACCGAGGCGCAGGCCTGCAGGCTCGGCATGTCGGCAGGCCGGGTGCTAAACCCGAGCACCGGCGCACCGCACGCGATGGCCCCCGAGCTCACCACGACGAGATTCCACCCGAGCGAGCGCAGCTCGACCGCCTCATGCGCAAGCCGCGCGATGAAGGAGCGGTTCACGCCTGTACCCGGCTCGGTCACCGTGCTCGAACCGATCTTCACGACCATGGTCTTGGCAGCAGCGGGCATGGCATCTCCCATCAGATTTTGCATAAGCGGTTACAACGGCCAGGCTGGATAGTATCACGTCCGAGGCCATCCAGCCGGGTCGCGGGCGATAACGATGCCGAGCGACCGGACCGCGCGCCGCTACCGCCTCGTCTTGGGAGCCTTCCACGGCATCGCGGAGCCCGCCTGCTCCATGCGCTCACGCACGAGCTCGTCTCGCACGCGCGCAAGGCCGGACTCCATGCCCACGATATAGGACTGCGGGTACAGGAAGCGCTTGTACTCTTCGTCGAGGCCATCGATGGCCGCCGCGCAACGAGCGCGGGCATCGGCGATTGGCTCACGCGGGGCAACGGCGCTGCCGCCACGCACCACGGGAGCGAGCAGCTCCCGGTACGGCATGCCCGCCACGCTCGTTACGAGCGCGGCGTCATTCACGGCCACGAGCGTCGTGCCGCGGGCCTCGCCCTCACCCTCCATGAACGCCTCATCGTAGATGAGGTCGCACACGGGGCTGCCCGACTCGTCCATATAGCGACGCACCTGCTGAACGCCAGGAATCGTGCGCTTATAGGGCTGCTCGGAAAGCTTCACCACGGGCGTCCAGCCCTCGTCACCGGGGTCGCGGCGCGCGGCGAGCTTGTAAACGCCGCCGAGCGCTGGCTGATCGTAGCAGGTCGCGAGTTTGGTGCCCACGCCGAACGAGTCGATGGGCGCGCCCTGGTCCAAGAGACTCTGGATGGTGTACTCGTCAAGGTCGTTGGAAACCGAGATCTTCACGTACGGCAGGCCCTCCTCGTCGAAGCGTCCGCGCACATAGGTCGAAAGCTTCGCCAAGTCGCCGGAGTCGATACGGATGGCGGCAAGCCGCTCGCCGCGCTCCTCCATCTCATGTGCCACGGTGATGGCGTTCTCCACGCCCTCGCGCACGTCGTAGGTATCGATGAGGAGCGTACAGTTGTTGGGGCTCGTGCGCGCGAAAGCGCGGAACGCTTCGAGCTCGGAATCGAAGCTCATCACCCAGCTGTGCGCGTGCGTGCCGAAGACCGGAATACCGTACTTGCGCCCGGCAAGGACGTTCGAGGTGCTCGAGCAGCCGGCCACGTAGCTCGCGCGGGCCACGGCCATGCCGCCATCGGGTCCCTGAGCTCGGCGCAGGCCGAACTCCGCTACAGGGCGTCCCTTCGCCGCCTGGACCACGCGCGCGGTCTTTGTTGCCACGAGCGTCTGGAAGCCAACCGTGTTGAGAAGCGCCGTCTCGAGCATCTGGCACTCGAGCGCCGGGCCGCACACGCGTACCATGGGCTCGCGCGGGAACACGAGCTCGCCCTCGGGCACGGCGTCGATATCCACATGCATACGGAAGTTGCGCAGGTAGTCGAGGAAGCCAGGCTTGAACAGCGCGCCGCCCGCCGGCGCTTCGAGCGACCCAAGGTAGGCGATGTCCTCGTCGGTGAAGCGAAGGTTCTCCACCAGATCGGGCAGGTCGGAGGTGCCGCACATCACCGCGTACGCGCTCCCAAAGGGATGGTCGCGGTAGAATGCGGTGAAGCAATCCTCCTCGTCCACCTTGCCGCTCTCCCAGAGCCCCTGGGCCATGGTGAGCTCGTAGAGGTCCGTGAGGAGCGCTACGTCCGTGGGGCGCGATTCGTCCGTCAAAGCCATGTTGATCCGCTTCCTTTCCTATCGCGCGGTGCGGCACGGACCACGTAGGCTCGGCCGCAGGCAGAATGTGCTATCCGAGCATGCCGAGGTTGCTTAGGGCGATATAGGCGACTACGCACAAGGCGACAACAAGACAGATGCCGATGGTGATCTTCTGGGCAGGCGGCATCGAGGGCATGCCGTCATCGTCCTCGCCCTCCGAAAGCACCATGCGCTCGCCGAATGTTCGCTCATGGGTCTTTTTCCCGGTGGACCCGGAAGGAGCACCGTGGGCGGCCTCGCCGGCAGCGAGCTTCGGCGCTGGAGACGCCGGCGACGCGGCGGGCTCGGCCGCAGGCGCTTCCTCAACCTCACGCCGCTCGGCACGGAGCGCCTCAAGCTCGGCGCGCTCACGACGTGCGCGCTCCTGCTCTTCGCGATGCGCTTTCTCGGCGCGAAGCGCTTCGAGCTCGGCCCGCTCCTCATCGGTAAGCGGACGAGCATCTCCATCTGCCATGAGTGGTCCTCTCAAAAAGGCGGCACCGTGCCGCACGGGCAATCATCGGGTTGAAGTATACCCCGCTGTGTCACGTCAAATGAGGAACAGTCCCCAATTTGACATTCCCGGGCAATGTGCAAGTTTTGGGCACTCCAGAAGCGATTCCTTGAATACACGAAGACAATACGCCAAAGAAATAGCAGGTAGATGAATTGCCGGTCTTCCGTATACTTTGAAGATGCCCCGCGAAGTGCCCAAAACTTGCATTCAGCCAAATCCGAGAATGCCGAAAGGCCCCAATCGGCACCCTATCGCGCATCCGCGCGCTCAAGCACGCCCGTGGTATCGAAGGGCGGGGTGAAGCTCTCGTCCACCGCTCCGCCTTCTTGCCAGAACATCTGCGTGAACCCGAGGTCGTCGGCATGATCGAGCACGCGCTCGTACTCCTCCCGGGTAACCGCGCGGGCGAGCTCGCCACCCGCCGCGCGCATCGCAGCATTCGGCGTGTATTGGTTCATGACGGAAATGGGGACGTCGCCAACCGCGTCCCAGATCAAATCGAGCACGCGGCAAGAATCCTCGGCATGCCCCGGCAGCACCAGATGGCGCACGATGATCCCGCGCGTCCAGGTGCCATCTGCGCGAGCGGCTCCTCCCCCATGGCGCTCAAGCTGCCGCGCCATCTCAATGAGCGCGCTCTGGGCGACTGAAGGGTAGTCAGGCACATGCGAAAGAGCACGACCCAGCCCGGCATCGGCATACTTGAAGTCGGTGAGCCAGATATCAACGAGATCGTCCAGCTCGCGCACTGCCTCCACGCGCTCGTACCCGCTCGTGTTGTAGACGATGGGGATAGCGAGCCCCTGCGCACGGGCGGCAGCGATTGCCTCCGGCAGCAGATGCGCATAGTGAGTCGCGGTCACGAGGTTGATATTGAGGGCGCCCTGATCCTGGAGCTCCAGCATGATCTGGGCGAGTCGCTCGGGCGAAACATCGATGCCGAAGTTTCCCGTCGAAATCTCGTGATTTTGGCAATAGACGCATTTGAGCGGACATCCGCTGAAGAACACGGTGCCCGAACCCTCCTCGCCCGAGATGGGCGGCTCCTCCCAAAAGTGCAGCGCCGCGCGAGCAAGCCGCAGCGTGTCGGTTGCCCCGCAAACGCCACACTCGCCCGCCGCTCGATCTGCACGACACCTGCGCGGGCAGAGTTCGCACGCGCTAAGGGTTGAGGGAAGCAATAGAGAGCGCGTCATCGCTTCTCATCTGTCTCGCGCAGGTCGAGCTCCATGAGATGCGAGGGGTGCCGCAATCCGCCCCCGACCTCGATATCGAAGATGCCAAGATCGGCAAATCCCGCACGGCGATATGCCGAAATCGCAGGGGCGTTGTTGTCGAATACGTCGAGGCGGAGAGACCATGCACCGCGCGAGCGCGCCTCCCTAACGGCAGCGCGCAACAGGGCCCGGCCGACGCCGCGCCCGCGGGCCCCTGGCGCCACGGCGAGCAGGTGAATGACGGCCACGCGGCCAGAGGGGGCGTCAACGAGCCAGGACGCGAGGCTGTAATCGGCCCCTTGCCGAGCATCGAGCACAAACGCGCCAAGCACCGACGGCTTGCAGCCGAGGCCTGCGACAGGCCGGCCCGCTTCGCACTCGGGCCCATCGTCAACAAGCTGTTCTTCTGGAGCTTGTGCTGTGGCAACGAACAGATTGCCCGAGTGAGCCGCTTCGAGCAGCCCCTCGTGGGTCGGATGCACGCCGAAGTCCCACCAGACGTCGTGGGGAGCACCGTTCATCTCGTCGGCGACATCCCGATAGAGCCGCTCGACAGCCAGAAGGTCGTGCTCCGTTGCAGCAACGATATCCATGGCGCCCCCGCCCCGCATCCCGCCGCGCCACCCGAGGCAGGATGCAAAAAACGATTAAAACAAACGAACCCGCAGGCACTCCTACGGGTTCGATTAAATTGCTTGTGGTGGAGACGAAGGGAATCGAACCCTCGGCCTCTGCCATGCGACGGCAGCGCTCTCCCAGCTGAGCTACGTCCCCAAGCAGAAAGATATTCTACCAAGCCGCGGGCGAGTGTCAACAGACAATTTGGATCTCTCCCGCGGGAGCGTGTGAACCTCGAACTATGATGCCCTTAACGCAGCGACGGTGCCCAGCCCGAGCACCGCACCGGCCCGAGCACCGCACCAACCCGAGCACCGCACCAACCCAAGCGGCCACGCCATTCAGCCTGGAACCGCAGGGGCTCCCAGCCCAAAGCGCCTGCCGCACACAGGCTTGCTCGAGCACGCTATATATGGAATTACGAGTGGTCGCGTTTTTCCGAATACGGCAGATTTGGAGTTGCGCGGACCCTGGGTTTGGTGAGCGTAGCAAATCTAGAGCTAATCGATGCCGAGATTTGCCGAGCACAGTAAACACGGAGTCATTGGAACCCGCCTCGCGCCCAGCGTACCAAATCCGGAATTACGAGAAACGTTCGACGCCCAGCGCGGCAGATTGGAAATTAAAGAATTGCGAGCGTTGCACATCTGGAGTTACGCTCCTGAGTGCAGCAAATATGGAGTTTTCGGCCGCGCCCCCTTCGCCCAGCGCTGCAAAAATGGAGTTATTAGCAGCGAGCGCAGCAGAACAGGAGTTAAGGCCACCTGCGGAGGCTGTTAACTCCATTTTTGCTGCATCGGTTGCGGATAACTCCATTTTTGCAGCGCTGAGCGAATCTCGGCTACGCGTAACTCCATATCTGCAGCGCTGAGCGAGAGGGCGGCCCCGGGCAAAGGGACAAGCCCTGGAAAGTGCGGAAACGGCACAATGGCGGATTCGACAAACGAAGGATAGCCCTGTATTCGCAGCGCTCCACTTTCCCATCAAGCGCCGCGCCCCGCCGTTCCCGCCGGCATCGCCCTCGCCGGCCGCCGCATCTACCGCTGCACGAACACCACGGCCTCGAAGGGCCGGAGCTCAACCGACCCGGCAGCACCAGCGGCGGGCGCATCATGGTAGTTGCCCAGCACGCGCTCGAGCCCTGCGAGCTCAACCGCCGCTCCATCCGAGCCGCGCAGCACCGCCTCACACGGCTCGGCGTCGAACGAGCAGAGCACAACCGCCCGCACCGGCTCGCCCGCCGCACGCGCGGCATCGGCCGCCTCGCCCGAAAGCTCTCGCTCGTAGGCAATCACGCGTCTCGCTCCCGCACCGGCATCATAGAACCGCACGCTCCCTTCGCTCACTACGGAAAGCTCCTTGCGGAGCCGCACGAGCTCGCGATAGAACTCGAGCATCGACCCCGGCGCGTCCTCTTCGGCGGCAACGTTCACCCGCTCGTAATTTGGCGCCACCCCAATCCACGGTTCGCCGGTCGTAAAGCCGGCGTGCTCATCGGCGCTCCACTGCATGGGTGTGCGTCCGTCGTCGCGCGAGCGCTCGCCCACGATGCGCAGCGCCTCAGCCGGGCTCTTTCCCTCGTCCAGCATGATGCGGTAGTAGTTCTTGCTCTCCACATCCCGGTACTCCTCAATCGAGGCGTAGCCGGGATTGGTCATGCCGATTTCCTCTCCCTGATAGATATAGGGCGTACCCTGCATCAAGTGGGTGCAGATGCCGAGCATCTTGCCCACCTTCTCCCAACTGCTGCCCTCATAGCCCGCGCCGCCGCGGCCTCCGAAGCGCGATATCGCACGGGGCTGGTCATGGTTGTTCCAAAACAGTGCGTTCCAACCTCCGCCGGCCTGCATGCCCTCGCCCCACGTCTGGAACACCTCGCGTAGCCGCGCGATATCTGGATCCATGAGCTCCCACTTGTTGCCGCCCCGGTAATCCACTTTCAGATGATGGAAGTTGAAGACCATGTTGAGCTCGCGCGAAGCCGGAGCGGTGTATCGCACGCAGTCTTCGAGCGTGGTGGAGGCCATCTCGCCCACGGTAAGCATGTCGCCAATGCCTGCTCGCTCCACAAGCTCCTGCAGGTACTCGTGCACATGCGGGCCGTCGGCCACCACGCGCCGGCCGTTCCCGCCGGGAGCATCCTCAAAGACCTCCGGCTTGGAGATAAGGTTCACCACATCGAAGCGGAAGCCCGCCACGCCGCGGTCGCGCCAGGAGCGCACCACATCCACGAGCGCATCGCGCACCTCGGGGTTTGTCCAATCGAGGTCCGGCTGGCTCACATCGTGCATGTGCAGGTACCATTTGCCCAGGCGCGGCTCCCACTGCCAGGCGCTCCCGCCAAAGGCACATTGCCAGTTGCTGGGCGGCTCCCCAGGGTCGCCGGGGCCCGCGCTTCCCCGCCCGTCGCGCAGGATGTAGAAGCGCTGGTAGCGCTCATCGCCAGCAAGCGCCCGCTGGAACCAGGCGTGCTCCACGGAGGTATGGCAGAGCACCATGTCGAGCATGATGCCGAGGCCTCGCGCTCGGGCCTCGCGCACAAGCTCGTCGAAATCGTCCATCGTTCCGTAGACCGGATCTACCGCGCAGTAATCCGAGACGTCATAGCCGTTGTCGCGCTGCGGGGAGGGGAAGAACGGCGTGATCCACACATAGTCGATTCCCAGCGAGGCCAGGTAGTCGAGCTTCGAGGTGATGCCCGGCAGGTCGCCGATGCCATCGCCATCGCTGTCGCAAAAGCTCTTGATGTAGATCTGATAGGCCACGATCTTGCCCAGATCGCGCGTGCTTCGTGCCATTGGGCGAACGACCCCCTTCGATTCGTTGCCGGGCATGCCGCCATGACAACAGCGGCGGCATACCCGGCTTACTCTTGCACCGCCTCACGGGGCGCCCGGGCACGTGCGCCCCCAGCGCCCCGATTGCGCGTCTACGCCTGATAGCTCACCACGGAGGTCTCGCCCGCTTGGGCCTCGACGCCCGTCGTGAACGCGATAGCCTTCGCCGAGCCCGGCGCCGAGACCACGAAGGCTACATCCGTCGGATGCCCCGCCGCGCAAATCTTTTCCTGCGAGAACGTGAGGAGTTTCTGCCCGGCGCGCACGCGGTCGCCCTGCTTGACGGAGCAGGTGAACCGGTCGCCACCCATGGCCACCGTATCGATACCCACGTGAATGAGCAGCTCCATGCCGTTGTCGAGCGTGAGACCGACCGCATGGTTGGAAGCGGGCATGGTCACGGTCGCCGTGGCATCGGCCGGCGCCACCACGGTATCGGCAGACGGCGCGGGCGTGATGCAGAGGCCGTCACCCATGCACTTGCTGCTAAAGACCGGATCTGCCATCTGCTCGATAGAGGCGACCGAACCTGTCACGGGGCACACGAGCTCACCAGGGCCCGAGGCCGCTGCAGCAGAAGCCTTAGCCTGACCAGGCGCCTCAGCCGCTTCGGCGGAGGAGGCGGGCATCTCGGCCACGGCGGCGGCCGGCGCGGCCGCCTCGCCCGCCACGGCGTTCGCGCTCTCAAGCGCCACGAGCCCGCGATCCTCAGCCGAAAGCTTCTTCAGGCCCACGAAGTACGTCAGCGCAAACGCCACGACGATGGCGATCGCCATGCACACCGCGAAGATTCCCCAGAACTGGAACACGATGGAAAGGATGCCCGGGATGCCGCCCACGCCGATCGAGACCGCCTGCACGCCGAACCCGGTGCAGACCATCGCCGCGAGCGCGGATCCAATCATGCCGCACACCATCGGGAACTTGTACTTGAGGTTCACGCCGAAGAGCGCGGGCTCGGTAACGCCCAGGTAGCACGAGATGCATGCGGGGATGTTGATCTGCTGCGCGCGCTCGTTCTCGACCGCAGCTACTTTCTCGCATCGTTCGTGCCGGGACTTACCGCGGAGATTGCCGAAGGATCCATTTACGACTTCCTCGAAGGCGAGCTTGGCGTTGTGGTGAGCACGAGCAAGCGAACGATCACCGTCGAGCGCGCCACGCACCACGATGCGGAGATGCTCGACATCGAGGGCTTCGACTATCTTGCCGTCATGACGAGCCAAACCTTCGATAGCAAGGGCAATATGTTCGAGCACACCGAATCGCGGCACCGTCCGGACACCTTCTGCTTTCACGACACCGCCGTCCGAAGCGCCGTGTAGCGCATCGCGGGGCAAATGGCCGCCACCGCGTTGTCGGGCGGGATCAGGACACTGCGGGGGTTCGGGCACCGCAGGCGCTCGGGACAGCGAGCACTCTCGGGCGGGATCCGGACTCTGCGAGCTTTTCGGGCAGAATCCAGACATCGCGGGCGTTCTCGGGCGACATTTCGCCATTCTAGATGGCCGGAGCGTCCGAATGTCGCCCGAAGGCGCTGGCAGTGTCCGAATGTTGCCCGAAAACGGAGCATGCGTCCGAAAGACGCCCGGGAGCACGGACCCTGTCCGAACATAGCCCGACAACACCACGCGCGACAATCGACCGATTGTGTTAGTAGAGGACAAACCCCGCGCGGCGATCGACTGACCGCGTGGCGATCGACTGATTCTGTTGATAGAGAGCTGTGAAGAAAGCCCGGCCATCGCAAGCCGACGCAAAAGGACCGCACCCCGTTTATGCGTAAATGAACCCACCTCTACAAGGTGGGTGCCCTCATCGCCCGTTCCAGCTTCCTTAACAACGAAGGATGCCTGTACTGAGTACGACTGTGTGGGCTCCCTGAAAAAACGTGACGGTTCACCCAGTTGCTCCACGGGGTGCGGAACACCATCATCATATCGTGCCGAATACCGATTACCAGTCTTGACTTATCTCCCTTCGTGTTAGATGATGGGCGTGGTAACGTGCGTCGTCGCGTATCGCTATTTTCGCAGGTCATAACCTGTATTTAATCATCTCATATCAAATTGTGAATACCTATCGCCCGCTTGCGGGGCGCGGCCGCCGCGTCGCCGCCCGCTCGCCCCGCCGCCAGACCACGCCGCCAACACCCTCGCGCACACCAAGCGGCATCCTCTGCGCGCCGGTCGCGTATCTGCTGTGACGGTGAGGAATCGCCGCGACTGGCGCCCCACTTCCGCCTTTCCGGTATGATGTATCGCGTTATGCCCGCACGATGCGGGCGATGGTTATCGGACACGTCTTGGTGGTAGCGCCCTCATGGATTCGTTCTTCCCCTACATTTGCATTGCGGGCGCCGCATGTGCAACCACCTACGCCCTCGTGCCGCTGGCCAAGCGGCTCGCAATCCGGCTCGACGCCGTCGACTACCCCTCCAAACGCCGCATCAATAAGACTCCCACACCGCGCATGGGCGGCGTCGCCGTGTTCTTCGGCCTCGTCGTTGCCCTTATCCTGCAGGTTATCGGTACATGGTGTTGGGGCTGGCCCTCTGCGCTCGTCTCGCACCCGAGCATGCCCGTGAACTACTACATGCTCGCCGTGGCCTTTTGCATCATCTTTATCACCGGCGTCGTGGACGACATCGTAACCCTCAAGCCGTACGCTAAGCTAGCAGGCCAAATCGTCGCTGCAGGCGTCGCCGCCGCGGGCGGGCTCCTCATCGGAAGCATCGTCAACCCCTTCGTCGCGGGCGCCTTCATCGACCTCGGCTGGCTCTCCTACCCCATCACGATCGTCTACCTCGTGGCGTTCGCGAACATCATCAACCTCATCGATGGCCTCGACGGGCTTGCCACGGGCATCTCGGCAATCGCAAGCATCACGATGTTCAGCTTCTCCATCTTGGCCGGACGCACCGATGCCGCCGCGCTCTCGATCGCGCTCTTCGGCTCCTGCCTCGCCTTCCTGCGCTTCAACTTCCACCCGGCGAGCATCTTTCTCGGAGATTCGGGTGCCCTCACCCTGGGCTTTGCGCTCGGTACGGTGTCGCTGCTCTCGGTGAGCAGGACCGCTGCGCTCACATCGCTGCTCATCCCGCTCATCGTGGCCGGGGTACCCATCATCGACACCCTCGCCGCCATCGTACGGCGCAAGCGCGCGCACGTGAGCATCGGACAAGCCGACAAGGGCCACATCCAGCACCGTCTCATTCAAGAGGGCTTCGACCAACGGCAGGCAGTGCTCCTCATCTACGCATGGTCCATCATGCTCTCGATCGGTGCGTCCATCATCAACCAGGTTCGCATCGAGCTGCGCATCGTCATCTTCATCGTGCTGCTCGTCTGTTCGGCCGCCTTTGCGCTGCGCCTCCATCTTTTCGAGCCGGTGCTGCGCCACCACTACAATCCCAAAACCCATGAGGACGAGATCGTCACCCCCGACGACCCGGCCTTCACCGAAGCGAAGCTTGCCGAGGAGCGCGAGCACGAGCGCCGCCGTGAGGAGCGCCGCGAAGAACTCGAGCGCCTTCAGAGCCATCTGCGCGATAATGATGCCGCTGAAAAGTAAAGCCTCTTCCTGAGCGCGTTCGCCTACCTTACGAAGACGCAATGTGCCGGAACGAAGATGAACGAACGGAGTCGACCATGCCCAACGAACGCAGCTACGAGACCGCCTGCAAGCGCAGTGACGAGATTCGCGCCGACCTTCCGCTTCACCCTGAGAAGTACACGATGCTCACGGGCGACCGCCCCACGGGCCGTCTGCATCTGGGCCATTACTTCGGCACGCTCAAGGGGCGCGTCGAGCTGCAGGACATGGGCGTCAAGACCAGCGTGCTCATCGCCGACTACCAAGTCATCACCGATCGCGACACCACCGAGCACATCCAAGACAACGTCTACAACATGGTCATGGACTACCTGGCCTGCGGCATCGATCCGGGAAAGACCATGATCTACACGCATTCCGCGGTGCCGGCGGCCAACCAGCTCATGCTGCCGTTCCTCTCGCTGGTGAGCGAGGCGGAGCTGCAGCGCAACCCCACCGTGAAGGCCGAGATGGAGGCCTCGGGCCACGAGCTCACCGGGCTCCTCCTCACCTATCCGGTGCACCAGGCATGCGACATCCTCTTCTGCAAGGGCAACGTGGTGCCCGTGGGGCGCGACCAGCTGCCGCATATCGAGCTCACCCGCCTCATCGCGCGCAAGTTCAACAACCGTTACGGCAAGGTATTCCCCGAGGTCGATGCGCTGCTTTCCGATACGCCGCTCCTGCCGGGCCTCGACGGCCGCAAGATGAGCAAGAGTTACGGCAACGCCATCTCCATCTCCATGACCGCGGAGGAAACGGCGAAGCGCATCAAAAAGAGCCAGACCGATTCCGAGCGCATGATTACCTTCGATCCCGAGGGGCGCCCGGGCGTGAGCGGCCTGCTTTCGACCGCCGCCATCTGCACGGGCCGCGCGCCGGAGGAGATTGCCGAAGAAATTGGCATGGGCGGGTCTGGCCAGCTCAAGAAGTATGTAACCGAAGCTGTGAACAGCTACTTCGAGCCGATTCGCGAGCGCCGGCACGCCTTTGAGCAGGACCTCGACTACGTGAAGGACGTGCTCCACGAGGGCAACCGCCGCGCGAACGAGATTGCCGAAGCAACCCTCGCCGAGGTCCGCGAGGCCATGGGAATGGTGTACTAGCTAGTTGACGCTGCGCGCGCCCCAGGCGGGGGATCTTGCCGCTCACTCGTTGGGCGCGACCCCTAGGTCTACGCCCTCCTCGTTCACGGCAGCCTTCCTCGCCTGGGGCGCGCTCGCTGTCGTGAACTGGACCTAAAGTCCCTTTCATGCTGGTAACGTATAACAGAGAGTCCCATTCCCAAATCGTCTCTGGACCTAAAGGAGCGCCGATGTACAAGCTGATCGCAAGCGATATGGACGAGACCTTTCTCGACGGCGCGCACCGCATCCCCGCGGCAAACGTGGATGCGCTCCGCCGCCTGCGCGAGCTCGGCGTGCTCTTTGTGCCGAACTCCGGCAGACCCTATCAATCTATCATGGACAACTTCGCCGATGTCGATCAGTCGCTCATGGAAGGGTCCTATATCATCTCGTACAACGGCGGCTTCATCAACCGCTACGGCGATCCCGAGCCGCTGCTCGCCACCACCGGGGACCGTGCCTCGATCGAGCGCCTCTACGCATGGGGCGTCGAGCATCGCCAAGCGCTGCACCTCAATACCGCGAGCGGCGAGACCTATGTGCAGTTTCTCCCGCCAGAAGAGCGAGAGTACCTGAGGGGCTTTCCGGGATGCATCGAACTCGACGAGTCGGTGAGCAGCCTCGATGATTTCGTCGGCGATGAGGAGCTCATGAAGATTATCTTCATGGATATCGATTTCGATCGCTGCCGTCGGATAGGCGAGGAGCTTGCGCCCACCCTCGATCCCGGCAACGTCGCTATCACATACTCATCGAATCGCTATGTCGAATTTGTCCCCGCCGGCGTGAACAAAGGCACGGGCCTTGCGCACCTAGCCGAGCTCTTGGGCATCGACATCTCCGAAACGATTGGCTTTGGAGACGCCGCGAACGACCTCGACATGCTAAAGCGCGCGGGCCTCGGCGTTGGCGTTGCGAACGTCTCCGATGACGCCCGCCCCTTCTGCGACGTCGTACTGGATACCCGCGCTGAGGACGGTGCCCTAGCCGAGCTCGTCACGCGCGTCATCGAGCCGGAGCATCGGTAACAGAACCTACCTCGTCCGCCGGCAGAGCAAAACGCTCGGCAGATTGCGCGCACAGGAAGAGGCCCCTGCATCCCACGTGGACGCAGGGGCCTCTTCCTGAAGTACACCAATCGCACAGAGGGGAGGATGCGATCGAACACGCCGCGAGAGGTTTTCTCATCGCCTTTACCTCTCGGTCGTTGAGTTAACTTTAGTAAACTATACAGGTGTCGTCCAGATTCCTAGGGCACCTTCATAGGTCTTTCATAAGTTAGCTATAGCTTACCTTTCGTTTGCCGAAGCGATACGCACATGCGCCAAACCGCATTGACGAATTGGGATCCGTGTATTTGCCGTTTTGGAACGCAGAACGTCCAAATCGTAACCTCAATCGGCACTTCAGCCCGGCTTGATGGTACGTCGAAAAAGCGACCTGCCAACCAGACATCCAGCTTTAGGCACTCAGATGCTTCAGCGCGTGCTCGGCAAAGCCCTTGTAGGTCCAATCCTGCTCATCGCCGGGCAGCAAATCGGTCGAGATGTCCTTGAAGAAGCAGGTCGGGATCTCATGCTGCTTCAGGCATTTCGCAATGCACGGCGTGCAGCCAGAATTATGGTTGCACGGGTTATTCGGGCATGTATGGTCGGTGCAGGTGCAAAACGGTACGTTCGCCACGGCTCCCCCTCTTTGTCACGCCGTGCCCGCAGGCCAGCGGCACAGCCTCATATCGACATGCGTCTCGTCTTTGAAGGCGACTCCCTCGTCCTCAAGAAGCTTTCGTTGAGCTTCAGGACCGCCGAATGCGAACCCTTCGCAGATGCTTCCATCGGCGAACACCACGCGATGGCACGGCACCTCGCCGGGGCGCGGATTGCTATGGAGCGCAAAGCCCACGTAGCGGGCCTTGCGGGGCTCGCCCACCAGGCGGGCGATCTGTCCATACGTGGCAACCATCCCCTCGGGAATCTGCTCCACCATGTCGTACACGCGCTCGAAGAATCCCTCGCGCTCCATACGGACCTCCTCCCCCGCCCTCAGATGAGACAGTTGTGCCAGGCATGAGACAGTTGTGCCAGGCACGATTGTCTCTGAGACAGTTGTACCTGGCACAACTGTCTCACATGCTGCTAATCGGCGATGACGACCTCCGGGTTTTCCGCGGTCACGAGGGCCTTCACGCGAATCGTGGCACCCAAGTAGCGCTCCACGAGCTGAGCGAGCTCGTCGACGGCCGCCTGGCAGTCATCAGCGCGCTCCGGCTCCACGCACTCGATGATAAGGAACGCATTGCTCGATTCATCGGTAAGCGCCGTACGAACGCCATCGCGCCAGTTCCAGCAACGGCACACGGCTCCCGCGTCATCGCGGTAGCACACCTCTCCGGGAAGCGTCGGGTCGTCGTGCTCGTTTGCCCCGAGCGGCAGGAACGGGTCGCCGCCCTCTGTCACGCCCAGGCGCAGATCGCCTTCAAAGGCATCGATGTCCTCCCCGCCCACAGGCAACGCATATTTGAGCGAGATGGCGTTGTAGATATCCACCGAGGGCGTGATGCTTCCCACCGGATTGCCTTTGAGCACGCGCTTGAGCAGGTTCTCGATGGAGCAGCGCGCGCCCTTCTCCGTCTTGAAGGCCCGGTAGGCCTCGCGCCACGCACGCACCGGCTCATTCTCTGAGATAACGTCGCTCGTGATGAAGCGCTCGGCCTGCACGTTGGCTCGGTCGAGCAGGCGTTCGATCTCTTCGGCGTCGTCGGTGGGAACACTGGCCGCGGACTTCATACCCTCCGCGACGGCGATGCCGATCACTGCCTGGGGAAAGAGCTCCCAAAACGAATCCTCAACAACAAACCTCTTCATGTATGCCCACTCCTTTCGCAAGACGCTCTGCGGGCCGGCACGCCAGCAGGCGCCCAAAACGAACGAGCGCGCACCCGCCGACCACCTTCTTTGCCCTACGGTGTCGGCACGCACGCGCTCGCGATGCCCCATCCGGGGATGGGGCGGTATGTCGCGACCATGATACCGCAACAGACCTGATAGAAGTGATATAAGTCGCCGGCTCTGCATCATCATCGCGGATTAAGCCGGCTTCAGCGAACGACGCCCTGGCGAGACAGATTGCCGATGCAAAATTCCCTCTGTCCTGATTTTGCATGCCCGCCAGGGCGCCGCGCGGCGTCAACTCGCTAGCGGACGCGCGTCATGCTCTTAAGGTCGACGCCCGGATAGCGCTTCTCGAAGTTCTCCTTGAACTTGGACGCGAGCTCGGCCGCAGCCCTATCGTAGGCAGCGGGGTCGTCCCAGGTGCCGCGCGGGTCGAGCAGCTCGCGGGGCACGCCCGGGCACTCGTTGGGCACCTCGACATCGAACACGTCGTTGTGCTTGTAGCCAGCGATATCCAGCGAGCCGTCCTGAGCAGCCTTGACGAGCGCGCGGGTATGGTAGAGCGCGATGCGGTGACCGACGCCGTACGGGCCGCCCGTCCAGCCGGTGTTCACCAAGTAGACGCGCGTATCGTTCTGCGTGATCTTCTCGCCCAGCAAATAGGCATAGACCATGTGGTCGAGCGGCATGAACGGCTCGCCAAAAAGCGCGGAGAACGTGGGCTGCGGCTCCTTGACGCCGAGCTCCGTTCCCGCAACCTTGGCGGTGTAGCCCGTAAGGAAGTGGAACATCGCCTGTTCGCGGCTCAAGCGCGAGATGGGCGGCAGCACGCCGTAGGCATCGGCCGTGAGGAAGAGCACGACGCTCGGCACCTCGCCCGTCCCGGACTCCACCACGCGCTCGATGTGCGTGAGCGGGTAGGCGGCGCGGCCGTTCTCGGTGATGGAGCTATCGGAGTAGATGGGCGCACGGCTCTTGCGGTCGAGCTTGACGTTCTCGGACACGCTGCCGAAGCGAATGGCATCGAAGATATCTGGCTCGCGCTCGCGCGTGAGGTCGATGGTCTTGGCGTAGCAGCCGCCCTCGATGTTGAAGACGCCACGGGGGCTCCAGCCGTGCTCGTCGTCGCCGATCAAGAGGCGCGCCGGATCGGCCGAGAGCGTGGTCTTGCCGGTACCCGAGAGACCGAACAGGATGCAGGTCTTGCCGGTGTCGGGATCGACGTTGGCAGAGCAATGCATGGGGAGCACGCCGTCCTCGATGGGCAGGAGGTAGTTCATCATCGTGAAAACGGCCTTCTTGATCTCGCCGCAGTAGCCGGTACCGGCGACGATGATCTGCTTCCCGTTCATATCGAGCATCACCGCAGCGGGCTCGACGCCATCGCGGTCGCGCGAGCACACGTACGTGGGCGCCGCGAGCACCATGATGTCCGGACGGCCGAAGACCTCAAGCTCATCCTTGGAAGGACGGACGAGCATGTTCTGGATGAAGAGCGCCTGGTGCGCGCGCTCGCATACGACCATGACCTTGCGCGCGTACTGGCGGTCGGCGCCCGCATAGCCGCGGACCACGAACAGGTGGCGACGCTGCGACATGTAGCGCACCACGTTCTTGCGAACGCGCTTATAGGTGGCCTCGTCGATGGGCTTGTTGGTCTTGCTGTTCCAGTTCACCTGCTCGTCGGCCTCACCGGCGTCGACGATGTAACGGTTCTCGGGGCTGCGGCCGGTAAAGGCGCCCGTCGACACGGAGAGCGAACCGGTCGAGGTGAGGTATGCCTCATGGTGCGACACGGAGTGCTCGATGAGCTTCGCGGGGCTCCAGTCCACATGGACGCGATCGAAATCGCAGTTGATTCCGTTTTCCAGCAATATCGTCTCGATCATTCGCAGTACCTTTCTAGCCCTTGGCGCGTACTCCGAGCGATCAAGTAGCCGCGCCGTCCGTAACAACTGTGTACATCGCTCAACTACACTGGTAACTGATTATAATTGACGTTCACGCGTTGTCGCACCACGACACCGTGAACGGTCATGACCCCGATGAAGAGGAACACCGTGTCCTTGAATCCCCTCGATACCCTCCGCCTCAAGCTCGCCGAGCGTCGCGGCACGCCGGCCGCGAGCCCCTCCCGCGCCGCGCGCGCCAACGCGGGCCACCCCGCCGCGCGGCGCCGCCGCCAGCCCTACCTCGCCCGCCTTGTCAACCAATGGTGGACGCGCCTGCTCCAGTCGGTATACAAGGGCTCCCTCAGCGAGCAGGAAGAGGAATACGAATCGCACAGCGCCTCGCGCGACTACGTGTGGAACACCATCGGAACCACCGTATGGGGCATGTCGCTTCCCATCCTCTCGATCATCGCCACCCAGCTCGCCGGCACCGAGCAGGCGGGCATGTTCTCGCTCGCGTTCTCCACGGGCATGCTGCTCATGTACGCCGCCAACTACGGCGTGCGCAACTTCCAGGTTTCGGACATCGACGAGACGCATGCCTTCACCTCGTACCAGATCAACCGCTGGAGCTCCGCTGCGGCCGCGCTCGTGCTCGGCATCCTCTACTGCACCGTGCGCGACTACCAGCCCTACATGGCAACCATCTGCGCCGGCGTGTACCTCTTCAAGCTCGTCGACGGCATCGCCGACGTTTACGAGGGGCGGTTGCAGCAGGCAGACAAGCTCTACCTCGCCGGCATCTCGCAGACGCTCCGATCGGGCGCGGTGTTTCTCATCTTCACGCTCTTTTTGCTCGTGACGCACAACATCGCCGTGGCATCCGTCGCCATGGGCGTCGCCGCGGTGGCATCGCTCGTGCTTGTCACGATTCCGCTCGCGCTGCTCGAGACTGAGAAGTCGCGCCGCTGGCGCATGGAGGAGGTCGTCGACCTCTTCCGCCAGTGCTTCCCGCTCTTTGCGGCGCTCTTCCTCTTCAACCTCATCGAGACCATGCCGAAGCTCGTGATGGAGGGGTCGCTCCCCTACGAGAACCAGATCTACTTCAATGCGCTGTACTTCCCGTCGCAAAGCATCCAGATCATCATCGGCTTCATCTATAAGCCCCAGCTCGTACGCTTGGCCAACATCTGGTCCAACCCGCGCAAGCGCCGCCGGTTCGACCTCATCATCCTCGCGATGGTGGCCGTTATCGTTGGCGTAACCGCGGCGGTGGGCATCCTCATGGCGACGGTCGGCATACCGTTCACGAGCTTCATGTACGGCGTTGACTTCGAGCAGTTCCGCTTCCTCTGCTACCTCATGGTCATCGCGGGCGGCGTCATCGCGGCGATTGACTTCCTGTACGCCATCGTGACGGTGCTTCGTCGCCAAGGCTCCGTGATGCGCCTCTACCTGCTCGCGTTCGTGGCGGTCACGGCGCTCTCGCTCGTGCTCGTGAACCTCATCGGGCTCACGGGCGCCGTGGTGAGCTATCTGGCGTCGATGGCCTTCCTGCTCGTGCTGCTCGTCCTGGAATACCTCAACATTCGCCGCGCCATCCGCAAGGAGCGGAACCCGTTCTCGTCATAGCGGCCGGATGCGCGCAAGTGAGACAGTTTCACCCGGCACAACTGTCTCAGTCGCAGCGGCGCATAGCCGTCCCTATTCTCCCTCGTTGATGGTGCCGTACCAAGCAGCTCCGTCATCAAGGCGCACAAGCCCCACGCGCCCCCTCGGCGCGCCAGCCGCCGCGGAGCAATCGATATCGATGCGGTCGGCAACGCCGCCCGTCGCATCGCATGCCCCCACGGGGACCACGATGCCGCGGCCATCCTCGTTAACGCCTTCGTTTGCCATGCGGTCCGCGTAGCGCGAAAGCACGACCGACGGAGTATGGCCCACCACCACGACGGGGCCGGTACCATCCTTGCCCACGAATCCGGTCGGTTGGCCCCAAAACTCCTTGCGCGTCCACAACAGGGTTTCCGGCAGCTGGCGCGACATCATATCGAGCAGCTGCTCTTCGCTGGCCTCCGCCGCACCGCGCCCTTCGCTCGTGTCTACGCCCGCCATCGCCAGGTACCCGCGCGCCTCCATCGCATCGATGCCCGCATGTGTGAGGATGTAGCGTCGGCTCTCGGTCTCTGCCACGGCGAACAGCGGCAACCCGCGCATCCAATCGATGAGCTCGGCGTATTCATCGCGATCGAGCACGTCGAGGCCGGTCGCCGTGGCGAACCCGCCGTTGAGCGCCCAGGTGAAGCTATCCATCTCCCCCGTGTCGAGCAGCACGTCGAGCAGCATGCTCTCGTGATTTCCCATGAGAACGTGGACATTCGGAAGCGACCGCACGCGGCGAATCACGTCGACGGGCGCGGGCCCGCGATCGACCATGTCACCAAGGACGTAGACCTTGTCGTCATCGCCCGGGGACGCAAGATCGAGCACCTCTTCGAGGGCACGGACATGTCCGTGGATGTCCGACATTACATAAATCGCCATGGCGTCTCCTCCGTGCATCGAACGCGAGCCATGCGCGCTCGTGCCTGTATTGTACCCGCTCCGCCACCCGTTCCGCACGGCATCGTTCACGACCCGATTGGGTTCTCCCGCAGGCCTTCGCTGCCGAGGCCCCGGCCTTGTCCGCGCGCCGTCGCCGCCGGCGCCCCATCCTTGCTCATCGCGCGACGTCGCCGCCTGTGCCCCTCGAGATGCTCGAAATCTCGAGTGTTTCACTGGGATTAACTGAGCGACGGTCGCGTTGCGCCGTGGGGCATATGGTAGAGTTACGAGACTCCGATATTGCATAGACAAGGGGGTTTCGGTGCCACGCGTGCATAACTTCTCCGCCGGTCCTGCTGCGCTCCCAGAAAGCGTGCTCCAAGAGGCCCAGGCCGAACTGCTCGATTACCGTGGATGCGGCATGTCCATCCTGGAGATGAGCCATCGCTCCCACGCGTTCTCCGAAGTCATCCAAGACGCCGAGAACACGCTGCGCCGGCTCGTCGGCATCCCAAGCAACTATCATGTGCTGTTCCTTCAGGGCGGCGCTACGCTGCAGTTTGCCGGTGTCCCCATGAACCTCATGCGCACGGGCCGGGCGGGCTATATCGTCTCCGGAAACTTCGCCCGGCTCGCATGGCAGGAAGCGCGAAAGTACGGTGAGGCCGAGGTGCTTTCCTCGAGTGAAGACACCGGCTTCGATCGCATCCCCGACCTTGCGCCCGTCGCGGAGCGGGCGGCAGTAGGAGACCTCGACTACGTCTATATCTGCCAGAACAACACGATCTTCGGCACGATGTTCTCCACGCTCCCCGACTGCGGCGCCACCCCGCTCGTCGCAGACGTGTCGAGCTGCTTCCTTTCCATGCCGCTCGACGTCGAGCGCTATGGGCTCATCTATGCCGGTGCGCAAAAGAACGCTGGCCCCGCGGGCGTGACCGTCGTTATCGTCCGCGACGACCTGCTGGGCGAGGGCCCGGCGCTCGCATGCTGCCCCTCGTACATGAGCTACCGCACGCAGGCGGACAAGGACTCGATGATGAACACGCCGAACACGTTCGGAATCTACCTGTGCGGCAAGGTGTTCCGTTGGGTCGAGAACGAAGGCGGGCTCGCCGCCATGGAAAAGCGCAACCGCCAGAAAGCGAAGACGCTCTACGACCTGCTCGACCGCAGCGAGATCTTCGTGCCCACGGCGCAGCCGGAATCTCGCTCCATCAGCAACGTCACCTTCCGTTGCGCCACGCCGGAACTGGACGAGGCGTTTATCTCCGGTGCTCGCGAGCGCGGCATCGAGGGCATCAAGGGACACCGCCTCGTAGGCGGCATGCGTGCGAGCATCTATAACGCTGTATCCCAAGCATCCGTCGATGCACTCGCAGCCTACATGCAAGAGTTCGAGGAGAGCCGTCGATCTAACTAGGCTAGCAGCCCGCTCCAAGCCAGCTGCTAGCCTCTTGGCCTGCAGTCCCAACCCACATGGGTCGCAGGTTTCTGCACGAGCCAAACATATAGCCCGTGCACCCCTTTACCGTAGTGATTCGTTCCCTGGCGCGCAGGGTTCTTGATGTGTTCCCCGCGCGAGTTCCGCACGAGCCAGAGGCGCCAGTGGCGCCTCTGAGCGAGCAGGACTGCTCGAGCGCGGGGAACACATCAAGAACCCGATGGGAGCACCATGCGTAACATCAAAATCATCGATGACATCACCAAAGACGGCCAGGTCACCTTCGGCGACGGCTATGCCTTTGTCGAGGACACGGCCGAAGCCGACGCCATCCTCATGCGGTCGACCGACCTCCACGGATACGACCTGCCCGCGAGCATCCGAGCCATCGCGCGCTGCGGAGCCGGTGTGAACAACATCCCTGTCGACGATTACGCGAAGCGCGGCGTCGTGGTCTTCAACTCTCCGGGCGCTAACGCGAACGCTGTCAAGGAGATCGTGCTCTGCATGATGGTCCTCTCGAGCCGTGGCGTCGTGCAATCGATGGATTGGGTGCGCCAGAACGCAGACGACCCCGATATCCTCACCCACGCCGAGCATGTCAAGAAGGCCTTCGTGGGACGCGAGCTCAAGGGCAAGCGCGTGGGCGTGATCGGTCTGGGCAACGTGGGCTCCAAGGTTGCCAACGCCTGCGTCTACCTGGGCATGGATGTGTATGGCTACGACCCCTTCATCTCCGTCGAGCACGCCTGGGAGCTCAGCCGCGACGTACAGCGCGTGGGCACCCTCGAAGACCTTTGCCGCGGTTGCGACTACCTGACCCTCCACGTGCCCAGCAAGGCGGACACCGTGGGCATGATCGGCACCGACCAGCTTGCGCTCCTCGCTCCCGGCGCGGTGCTCATCAACTTCGCGCGCGAGACCATCGTTGACGAGGATGCCGTCGACGCCGCCCTCCATGAGGGCAGGCTCTCGTGGTTCGCGACGGATTTCGCCACGCCCAAGACCGTGCTCATGCCCAACACCTTCATCACCACACACTCGGGCGCCGGCACCGAGGAAGCCGAGGCCAACTGCGCCGATATGGCCATCTCGGAACTGAAGGACTATTTGGAGAACGGCAATATCGCGCACTCCGTGAACTATCCGAGCTGCTCCATGGGCAAGGCGCGCGCCGCGAGCCGCATTGCCTGCCTGCACGCGAACGTGCCCAACATGATCGGCCAGATCACGGCAATCCTAGCCAAGGACAACGCCAACGTGCAGCGCATGGTCAACGAAAGCGCCGGCGAGAATGCCTACACGATGTTCGACACCGACGAGCATCTCGAGAGCTCGACCATCGATGCCCTCAAGCGCATCTCGTCGATGTACCGCGTCCGCGTTATCAAATAGCTGGATATCCCTTGCCCGCATCGAATACAGCGCCGTAAGCCGCCCTCTTCGAGAGAAGGGCCGTTGGGTTCCGGGGGCAGCGCCCGCGCTCCCGGAACGTCCGTGCACCGGCTGCGGCAAGCACCCAATAGCGAACGAACTGTTCCAAGCGCCGCATCAACCATGTCAGCAGAGCGCCTACATCCGTCACGGTACAATAGAGCGGCTATCGTTTCCGCATGATTTGAAAGGGCCTACCATGAAGGTCTTACCGTTTCCCTGCACGCGACCGGCCCCGGAGGTTGCAGCCGAAGTTGCCGCCCCACCATACGATGTCTTTGACCGCGACGAGGCAGCGGCCTACGTGCAGGAGCGGCCGCTCTCGTTCGTAAACATCGATCGGCCCGAGACGCAGTTTCCCCCAAGCCAAGACATGTATGCACCCGAGGTCTATGCGCGCGCGGCGGAGCTTTTGCGCGAACGTATCGCCGACGGCACCTATCTCTATGATGCGGCGCCCTGCTACTACCTCTACGAGCTGAAGCGCGCGGGTCGCGCGCAGACGGGCATCGTAGGTGTATGCTCCGTCGCCGACTACGAGGAGGGTCGCATCAAGCGCCATGAGCTCACCCGGCCAGACAAAGAGCAGGACCGCGTCGACCACATCGAGGCGCTCGGCTACCAAACCGGCCCCATCTTCCTCGCCTACCGAGACGAGCCGGTGCTTCAGTTCATCTTAGACGCCGTGAAAACCGGCAAGCCCTTGTACCACTTCACCGACGAGGAGGGCATCGAGCAGACTGTCTGGCGCGTCCATCGGCCCGAGAGCATCGAAGCCATTCATGCCATGCTCGAGCGTATGCCGAGTCTCTATATCGCAGACGGCCATCATAGGACCGCTTCGGCCGTCCGCGCCGCCCACGGCCTGCGCAGCAAGGCCCAGGCAGAGGGCAGCTACACTGGCAAGGAGCCCTTCAACTACTTCCTCTCGGTACTGTTCCCCGCAAGCCAGCTCACCATCCTCCCCTACAACCGTGTAGTCGCCGACCGCGCGGGGCTCTCGCCAGCCGAGCTCATCGAGCGGGTGCAGGCAGCAGGCTTTCAGGTCGAAGAGCATAACGGCCCCGTCGAACCCGAGCAGCCAACCGTTTTCGGCTTGTTCAGCGCTGGACGCTGGTGGAAGCTCTCCTGCTCGCCCGAGCTCTTGGCAGAGGCGCAAAGCGCGGGGCCTGTTGCGGCGCTCGACGCCTCCATCCTCCAAGAGCATCTTCTTGGGCCGATCCTGGGCATTGGGGATCCACGGCTCGACGAGCGCATCGCGTTCGTAGGCGGCATACGCGGGACGGCGGAGCTCGAAGAGCGAGCAGGCTCCCTCGGCGTAGCCTTCACCCTGCATGCAACAAGCATGGACCAGCTCATGGCGGTAGCCGATGCCGGGCTTCTTATGCCGCCGAAATCAACTTGGTTCGAGCCGAAGCTCAGAAGCGGCCTGTTCTTGCATCGCATCGCTTAAGAAAACGCCATCCGCACCTCGCGTGATGCGTGGGGCCGGCCCGCCTCTTGCTCAAGCCCACCGGCGCCAGCCATTCCGCCCGTATCTCGGCTTTCCTCTCGCGTCAGTCACCACGCCCGCGCCGGCTTCCACAGCCGCGCCGACCTTCCAGCCTACATTCCCATACCGGTGAGCACGATGCCGCACAGGACGCCCACCACGTACAGCGCAACAAGGATGACCACGTTCTCTCGCAGGCTCCGATTGGTGCGGAAGAGCACCAGGAAGCCGGCGCCGGCTCCTACGAGGGTGCCCGCGAGCATAGCCCCAAACGAGAGCACTCCCTCGAGGTAAAGCTGGGTGATAACCACGCTGGCCGCGCAATTTGGGATGAGCCCCACGAGGGCGGAGGCGAAGACCGCGAGCACGCGGTTTCCGCTCAGAAACGCCTCGAGCGCCGGCTCCCCCACCGTTTCGAGCACCGCCACGAGAGCCATGGTGACGAGGAAGATGAACACGGTCACCTGTACGGTATGCGAAAGGGCGCTGCGGACGACCGGCCAGGCCCCGCCGTGGTGGTCGTGGCCGTGATCATGACCCGAAGACTCCGCCTCATGATCGTCGTCGCAACCGCAGTGGTCGCGCTCGCACAGGCGATGGATATGGTCTGCACCCTCCCCCGCCTCCGCGAGCTCGTCGATCACATCCTGCTCGACCGCGGGATCGCTCGCCACGGCAGCAGGCCCCAGCACACCGCGGCGCATGGCGGCATGGGCCCGCGCATTGCGACGAAGCGCGCGCAGCGCGGCGTCGACGGCGAGGCCGACCACCGCGGCAACCGCCGCCTTCGCCAGAAGCACCTGCGCCAGAAGGCCCGCATCCACGCGCTCGGCCACGAGCAGGGGCAGCATCTCGTCGGAAGTCGAGAGGAACACTGCCACAAGCGTGCCCAGCGTGATGACGCGCCCCGCATAGAGTGTCGCCCCCATGGCGGAGAAGCCGCACTGCGGCACGATGCCGAGAAGCGCGCCCACCACGGGCCCCGCCGCACCAGCGCGCTTGACGACGCCATTCACCCGATCGCCCGCTGCGTGCTCCAGGAGCTCGAGCGCCAAATAGGTAATGAGCAAGAACGGCACGATGGGGAGCGTATCCTCCAGCGCGTGCGTCACGATATGTTCAAACAATTCCATCGGGAGCGTTCCCCTAACGTAAAGCGTGGCCGTCGTACGCAAAGCATAATCGTCGCGCGCACGGCGCGGCTACCTAGCGAAAAGCGTAGTTGTGAAAGGTTCATACCCTTCGCGCCGGCGCCATAGCGCGCCGAACAAGTTGAGTTATTGTACCCATGCAAGTTTCATAGAGCAAACATAGATGCTTTGATAGATCAGGGAAGGACGGCCCTCTTGAATACCCAGCAGGCACTTGATTACGCATACGCGTTTTATATCCCCGAGTTCATCTTCGGTGGCGGCTACGAGGTCATGGAGGCGGAACGCCAGAAGGGCGAGGAGGCGCTGAAGGCGCTCGTCGCCGCCTGGAATGAAGGCCAGGACACCTCGTTCGGCTTCGACGTGGTGCGCGAGCTCGGCGATCGCAACCGAGCGCTCTGCGATGCCATCGGCGAGTCGCGCCTCCGCAACACCGCGAGCAGCGTGCTCGCGCGCAGCCTCTCCGACCGCGACATCTGCCAAGGCATCGCAACGATGCAGGGCCGCACGCTCGCCTCGGTCGAGCGCGAGGTGCGCGGTGACCGCAACGCACTCGGCGTCGCCTATGTGCGCGAGAAGGTAAGCGGCACCGTGCTGGGCATCGACATAGAGACCACGGGCACCGCACCCGAGCGCGGCTACATCATCAACGTCGGCTGGGAGCTTATGGACCTCACGAGCACCGCGGTGCCGCGCGACGGCGAAGCGCACTTCTTCGGCCTGCCCGAGAACCCCTACAAGGAAACCGGCGTCCCGCTCGAGAACATCCACCACATCAGCTGGTCGGACATCGAGGGCAAGCCGCTCTTCCGCGAAGACCGCGAGTTGCAGGCACGGCTCCTCGACCTTATGACGAGCCACCCCATCATGGCCCACAACGCCGCTTTTGAGGACTCCTGGTTCATGATGCACCTCGAGGGCTATGCCGAGGCGCGACGCGAGGGCAAGATCGTGGTCATCGACTCGCGCGACATCTGCCGCCGCCTCGACGGTGAAGTTGCCTCGCTGCCGCGTGAATCCGCTCCCGCCGCCCTTGAGAACTGGGCGCGCCGCCGTGGGACCCTTGCGGAAAACGAAGCCGAGCGCCATCAGGGCCTCGAGGATACCGATCTCATGCTTCGGACGGTGCAGGCAGAATTCAACCGAAAGTCAATGTTCGCAGCGTAAGGCCTCGCTCCCCCTGGGCGTCCCTCTGCGCACGCGGCGGCCCTTACCCCCTCGCTGGTCCTCGCAGTTCGGCATGGTCGAACTGCTGCGGAAGCACTCAGGGCAAGGGCCGCCGCGTGCGCAGAGGGATGCCATGCGCTTAGGCCTTACAGGGCTGTCGGCGAGAGGGGATGCGGGTTACGGACGCTGCCCGTCCCCTCGATCCCTGACAGAAGCGTGCACCTTGCCTTAGTCCACGCTCTTGAGCGCTTCCAGCATGTCGACGTTTCTGAGCCTTCGGTTTACCACGAAGTACATCACGATCACCACGGCTGCCACCACGAGCACCGGCATCGTGAAGGCAAGCGCGCCGCATGCGGGGTTGAACATAAGCTCCTCCGGTGGCACCGCGCGAATGATATAGAGCTGCAGGATGCGCCCCGCGCCCCAGCCCACCGGCACGCCGATCAACGAGAGCAGGATGGTCTCGCGATAGATGTACATCGTCACCTCCCGTTCGTAGAACCCGAGCACCTTGATGGTCGAAAGCTCGCGGATGCGCTCGCTCACGTTGATGGTCACCAGGTTGTAGACGATCACCACCGCGAGCATCGCCGCGACGACGATGAGCACCCCCATGATCATGTTGAGCGATCGCACGATGGTGTTCACCTGGTTGATATACATCGTGTTCTGCACCACGCCCGCCACACCGTCGAGCCCCATGAAGCGGGCCGCCATGGTCTGCGTGTTCGAGAGGCTGCCGTCGGCGAGCTTGGCCACGTAAGCGTTCGAATCGAATACCTGCCCGAATACCTGCTCATAGCAGCTCTCGCTCATGAACATGAAATGCATGACGTACATCTCGCAGATGCCCGAAACACGCACCTCGCGATCAACCCCATCGGCATCTTTGAAGGTAAGCGTATCGCCCACCTCGACACCCGTGAGGTCCGCCAGGCGCTCTGAGATCACGGCGCCGTCGGAGGGCAGGCTGAGCGGTTCGCCCGTCACGCGGTTCCTGAGGTCGATGTAATCCGAGAGGTCCATGCCGTCCTGCGCCACGAGCAGCGTGATGCTCTGCGTGTCGCCCTTGTCGCCCGCCTCTTTGGAGACGCTCTCGTAGCGGATGGGCGCATAGCTCGACACCTCATCCGATGCAAGGACCTCGCTGATCGCCGCCTGCTCCTCGTCCGACACGTGCGTGTCTTCAGCCACGATAAGGTCGTAGTCGATAAGCTCGCCGAACTGCCGGTCACCAATGCCACCCACGGAATGCTGCACGGAAAAGCCGGTGAAGAGGAGCGCCGCGGCACCGGCAACGCCTACGATGGTCATGAGCGCACGGCTCTTGTAGCGGAAGAGGTTACGCGCCGTGACCTTCTGCGTGAAGGAAAGGCGGCGCCACACCGGCCCCACGCGCTCGAGCAGTATCTTCGACCCCGCCGCAGGGGGCTTGGGCAACAGCAGCGCCGCAGGCTTCTCGCGCACTTCCCGCTTCGCCACGATGACAGCGGGAAGCACCGCGGCGATAAAGCAGAACGCGAACGCAAGCAGCGTCACCCCGGGGTAAACATGGAGCTCGATGATCGGCATGGTATAGGCGTGCGCGTACGCGGCCCACACGATGAGGGGCAGAAGCGTATGGCCGGCAAGCACGCCGATCACCGTGCCCGTGAGGCCCGCGACCGCACCGTAGAACGAGAACTTCTTGATGACATCGCGGTCGTCGTAGCCGAGCGCCTTGAGCGTGCCGGCGTTGATGCGCTCTTCGTCGACCATGCGCGTCATGGTGGTGAAGGTCACGAGCGCGGCCACGAAGTAGAGGAAGTACGGGAAGATGCGAGCGATGGCATCGACGATCTCGGATATGGTCGCGTAGACGGTATAGCCCTCTGAACCGGGGATCTCTCGGCGGTTATAGACGGTATACAGGGGCGAATCGATGCTGTCGCGCGCCTCGCGGGCGTCGGCAAGCTCCGCCTCGGCATCGGCGATCTCCTGCTCCGCCTCGGGAAGCTCCTCGTTGTACTGGGCAAGCCCGTCCTCGTAGGCCGCCTGATTCGCGGCAAGTTCCTCTCGCGCCGCGTCGATCTTTTCGGCAGCGGCATCATATTCGCCCGTCTTGGCGGCAAGCTCCTCCGCTCCGGCCTGCCATGCGGCGAGCCCGCTCTGGTAGGCGCCGAGGTTCTCGTTGTACGAAGCGACGCCCTGCTGGTACTCCGCGTATCCAGCCTCGTAGAACTGTTGCTTTTGGGCAAGCTGCCGGTCCGCTTCCGCAAGCTGCTCGGCAGCCGACGCAAGCTCCGCCCGTTTGCCGTCAAGCTCATCTTGCGCGGCATCGATCGCCTGGATGCAGGTGTAGTAGCCGCCATCGTCGCCGGCGGTTCCTTGGTCGGCGTCCACGTTCATGAATGCCTCATACGCCGCCTTGAGTTGCGTGAGCTGTGCTTCGAGCGCCGTCGTATCCTCGCCTGCCGCTCCCGCCTGCCCAATTGCGGCCTCAAGCTGGGCAATCCCCTGCTCGTACTGGGCCTTGCCCCCTTCGAGCTTCTTCCGCGCGGCATCGACCTGCTGCTGCGCGGCATCGGCTTCGGCCACGCCTTCGTCGTATTGCTGCTGCTTCTCTGCAAGCTCCCGCCGGCCGTCAGCCAGCTGCCGTGCTGCGACAGCAAGCTGCCGCTCGCTTGCATCAAGCCCGGCGCGGCCGGCATCCAGCTGTGCCTTTGCCGTCTCGAGCTGGCCCCATGTCGCATCGAGCGCGGCACGACCATCCGCGAGCTGAGCAGCGGCGTCCGCGAGCTCGCCCTCGTAGGATGCGATCAGCTCGCGAGCATCCGCAAGCTGGGCGGAGGCGTCCGCGAGCTCCGCCGCGGCGTCATCAAGCTGCGCACGCGCGTCGTCGACCTGCGCCTGTCCGTCGGCGATCTGCTCGTCAAACTGACCTTGCACCGCGGCAAGCCGGTGCGCTCCGCGGCCCTCGAGCAGCTCCTCGAGCTCCTCCTTATGCGCCGCGACCCTATCCAGATACTCCTGGCCATACGGGTCGAGGCCCTCGGTGTCGTCGAAACGCAAGCGCGCCACCATGTGATAGTCCACGTCGAATGCATCGTCGGCCACCACGGCAAAGCCGGCAAGATCGCCGGTGCCCGCCTGAGACTGGCCCATGTTGAGGTTCGAGACGATCTCCGACGAGTTCACCACGCCCACCACGGTGAAATCGTGCCGCACGAGCGCGTAATCGCCGCTTACGTCTTCCTCCTCAGTGAAAACGATGGTCGAACCTACCGGATGCTCGTCCGCTATGGTCGCGGAGATCGCGACCTCGTCTGCTTCCTCGGGAAGCCTGCCTTCGACCACCTCGTACTGCGAGATGCGCTCCGGCAACGAGCTCACGCGCACCGCATTATGCGTGTCTGCAACCGTCACGTCCTTCATGTAACCATATTCGACATCCGAGATGCCCGACGCCCGCTCGATCACGGCCTCATCGCTCTCATCGATGCCCAGACCGCCAATGATGGTAAGATCCGCCGCGTTGTATGTGTCGAAGTAATGCCTGCCCGTGATGCGCATATCCGGGCCCGCTACGTTGAGGCCCACGAGGGCGAAGGCACCAAGGGCCATGAGCAGCACGACCGACACGAAGCGCCCGCGTGATTTACCTACCGTGCGCTTGATGTCGCGCCAAAGCATGCGCTTGCCGCGCGGTGCCTTCCCATTCTTCCTGCTCATCCGCCCCACCTACCACTCGATATCAGCGATGGCCTGCGGCTGCTCGTTGAGCTCGACCGCCGTCACGCGCCCGTCGTGCATATGGATCACGCGGTCGGCAATGGGGGCAATCGCCGAGTTGTGCGTCACGATTACCGTCGTTGCCCCGCGCACCCTGCTCATATCCTGCAGAAGCTGCAAGATCTGCTTACCGGTGCGGTAATCGAGGGCTCCCGTCGGCTCGTCACACAGAAGAATCTTGGGGTTCTTCGCAACGGCACGAGCGATGGCCACGCGCTGCTGCTCACCTCCCGAGAGCTGCGCAGGAAAGTTGTTCATGCGCTTGCCCAGCCCCACCATCTCGAGCACCTCTGCGGTATCAAGGGCGTCGGGGACGATCTCGCTCGCCAGCTCGACATTCTCACGAGCCGTGAGGTTCTGCACCAAGTTGTAGAACTGGAAGACGAAGCCCACGTCCTCGCGCCGATAGCGTGTGAGCTCTCGAGCCGAATATCCGGCGATGTCGGTCCCGTCAATGGAGACACGTCCCTCATCGCAGGTGTCCATACCGCCCAAGATATTGAGCACGGTGGACTTGCCTGCGCCCGATGCGCCGAGCACGATAGCGAGCTCACCACGCTCGACGCTGAAGCTCACATGGTCGTTGGCGCAGATAACGCTGCCGCCCGCCCGATAGCGCTTGCACTCGTCCTGCACTTCAATGTAGGCCATCGTCTATGCCCTCTCCACTCTCTCCGCGAGACATGCCCGCGCTCCGCTCTCTCAATGCACCCGAGCGCCCCGGGCGCCCCGATGGGCATGCTGCTGCACCCCGATGTGTCAGCCGCTGAGCCCCGATTCGCCAGCCGACCCACCCCGATGGGCAAACCGCCCCGTCCCGATGCGCCAGCCGTTGCATTCGGGCGGGCAAACCGCCCCGTCCCGATGTGCCAGCCGTTGCATCCTGCACTCGGTGCGGAATAAAATAGACAACGTGTTGTTTTAAGTCCATCGACAGATATTCCTCATCTGTTGATTTAAGGACTATCTACACATGAAGAACACGCAGCGCTGAGAGGTCTGCCATGACGAACCGAGTCCGACGTACCACCACCGAACCCCGCATTCGGGCAGCACTTACCGAGCTTCTTGCGGAGCGAGAACTCGGGGCAATCTCTGTAAGCGATATCACGCGCCGAGCAGGCATCAACCGCGGCACCTTCTATGCGCATTATGTTGATAAGCATGACCTCGTGCAGCAGCTGATCGATGGTGTGCTCGACGACCTTGCAAACATCGTTCTCGGCGAGGACGACGAGGCGGCCGGGGAATCCGCGGAGACGGTCCTCGACACGGCCGATCCCATCCCATTCGAGCGCGTGCACGGCGCCCTCATCTACGTGCGCGACCACTACGTTCTCATAGCGGCGCTCACCGGCAACGGAACCGACCAGCGCATCTACGAACAAACAAAGAAACTTATCGGGGAGTTGGTCGAACGCAGCGCGCGCCGTCACGGCATCACGGTGGACTATGGCGACGTGCCCGAGGATTATGCACGCGAGATGATGCTCTCGGGCGTTGCCTCGGTAATCTGGCTCTGGCTCCGCCGCGGTTGCCCCGATGACCCACGCGATATCGCCACCATACTTTGGAAAGCGAAATCGCGTTCGCTCGAGGAATGCGCGCAGCGCCATGTAAGCAACTGATCGCAAGCCGCTTGCTACAATATCGCTAGGGAACAACAAGAGGTACGGGGGCACCTATGAACGACCGCACACCGCGGAGAGATGTGGAGCAGCATCCGCATATGCGACGGGCACCACGCGGCCAACATGGATCGCCTTTGATGCACAGCGAGACACACCCTGCGGCGCGGCCACGGCCCACCGGACGTCAACCACGCCGGGACCTCCGGAGCGATCAATCCGCTCACGGCTCTCGACAGCTCCCAAACGCCCATCCCGCCCGCCCGAGGGCGCCGAGGAACCAGCAGGTTCCTTCGCTGCAGCAGCCTGGGCATAGGAGGCAACAGCCCGAAGGCAGCCAGCGCCCCGGGTACAGGCAGCAGCCCGGGTACAGGCGGCAACAGCCCGGACGCAGGACGGCGACCGCACGGAGGAGAAGCGCGCGCGGCATTGCACCCATCATCGCAGGAGCCTGCGTCCTCGCCGTGCTCGCCTTTGCCCTGTGGAACATAGGTGCGGTGGTCGCCGGCATCTTCTCGAGCGATGCCTCTCAAGCACAAGGCGGCGCCGAACCGTCTACCATACAAGAAGCCGTCGCCGATCCCGGCGACATCGTAATCGGGCTCAATGGCGACGAAGACACCTATGTGCTTACCGGCGAGGAGTATCTTGAGGCCGGTGCCCACGCAGCAGAGCCCACGGACGGCATTCTGAATGACAAAATCGAGATCTCGGGCGATGTCGACACGTCCCAAGCGGGAGACTACACCGTCACCTATCGCGTCAAAGACTCCTCCGGCCACGTCGCCGAAGCAACGCGCACGGTACATGTGGTAGACGACATGGAGACCCAGCAGGACGGCATCCCCATCGTCATGTACCACTATGTCTACAGCGCAGACAACCCTCCCGAAGACCTCAACGCCAACTATATTCTCGACACCGACCTCGATGCGCAGCTCGCCTATCTCTCCGAGAACGGTTATTACTTCCCCTCCTACCCGGAGCTCAAGGCGTTCATCGAGGGCACCCACAGCTTGCCGGCCAAAAGCATCGTCCTCACCTTCGACGACGGGCAAAACGGCGTTTTCACGCTCGGGGGCCCGCTCTTCGAGAAGTACCACATTCCGGTGACATCGTTCATCATCTGCAACAACAGCGATGCGGGCGACGTCGTGGTAACGTACCAGAACCCCTACATCTCGTTCCAGTCGCACTCCTTCGGGCTACACCAGCCTGGCGGCACCGTGGGGCACGGCGGCCTCATCAGCGCGCTTAACAAAGACGAGATCGTCGAGGATCTGGAGCACGCGCAGCAGATTCTCGGCACCACCGAAGCGTTCGCGTACCCCTTCGGCGATGTGACCGACGATGGCCGCGCCGCGGTCGAAGAAGCCGGTATCCTCTGCGCTTTCACCACTAAAAACAGCTGGGCTCACATTGGCGACGACGTTCGCGCGCTGCCGCGCGTACGCATGAACGGCGGAACCTCGCTCGATGGGTTTGTGTCACAAATCAGCTAAAGCGCGCACGGCGTACCCGATTTCGCTCGCGTGCCGCACGTGCTATGCTCATGGATTACAACGCGGGCGCAGCCGCCCGGCACGGTTCCATCGAGATCATGCATGAGGAGCAGCCATGACATATCAGGCGCCGCGAGACGGGGCTCCGGTGTACGAGCTTAACACCCGCATCCGCTACAGCGAGGTCAATCACCGCGGCACGCTCACGATTCCTGCGCTCATCAACTGCTTTCAGGATTGCAGCACCTTCCAGTCGGCCGAGATCGGCATGAACATCGGGAAGCTCCACGAAGATCGTCAGGGCTGGGTGCTCACGCACTGGCAAATCGTTATCGACCGCTACCCCGGCCTCTGCGAGCATGTTGTTGTCGGCACCTTCCCGAGCTCCTTCAAGGGCGTTGCGGCGACGCGATTCTTCTATATGCGCGACGCGCAGGGCGAGCTCGTCGCGCGCGCCCGTTCGACCTGGGCGTTCATGGATTTCGGGAAAGGCCGCCTTATGCGCCCCGATCCGGAGCTCGTCAAGGCGTACGGGACAGCGGAGCCGCTCGAGATGCCCGACGAGGAGCGCCGGGTGCGGGTGCCCGCCGCGCCCACTCCCTGCGAGCCGCTCACGGTGCGTCTGCACCAGATCGACACCAACGAACACGTCAACAACGGGCAGTACGTGCAGATGGCGCTCGAGGTGCTCCCTCGCGAGCTCGACCCCGTGAGCATTCGCGTAGACTACCGGAGCGCCGCCGTCCTCGGTGACACAATCTACCCGATGGTCGGGCAGGAAGACGGGCGATTCGTCGTTGCACTCAACGGCAGTGACGGCGAGCCGTATGCCGTGGTAGAGTTCACATCAGCGGCATAACCGCTGCGCCGCCGCCCCCGATAGCGGGTGCAGCGCGCTTACGAGGAGGCATGCATGGTTAAGACGTTGATTCTTGTGAGACATGGTCAGGCCGAGCCGTCCTCGGCAGCAGTGCCGGATATTGAGCGGTCGCTGACCGACGCCGGTCGCGCCGCGCTTGCCGGGTCGCAGGGATTCCCGCGCACTTTCGCATTGCTGAGCAGTGAGGAACGCCGCGAAGCCGCGCTTTGGTCAAGCGAGGCGTTACGCGCCCAGCAGACGGCCCAAGAGGTTGCGGCAGTATTGGGAGAGCGCACCATCACCTCATACAGCTACCTTTTCGACCAGGATGAACAGCGATTCATCGAGCATGTGCGTCAAACCGATGCCGATTGCCTGATCGTGGTGGGGCACATTCCCTTCGTCGACCGCGTAACGGAATACCTTACCGGCTCGCACCTATCGTTCCGACCGGGCGCCGCGGCGGCGCTGCGCCTAGACCATTCGCTTGACCCGTGCCAATCTGAGATTATCTGGTTCGTGCAGGGGCCAGCAGCGTAAGCACTGCGCCTCGATCTCGTCGCGCCCACGACGCCGCCGCTTTTTTCGCAGCCATTTCGTCTTGCCATGAGCGTACTTTCCGCTAGCGCGCCTCCCCGATGCCGGGAAACATCAAAACTTGCCTCAAAGGATCGGATTTTGGACCGCCATGCTCCTATCCCCTAATTCTGCGCTGGCGTTTTCGCAGGTATATGACTTACGCATTCTTGGTCTACTCGCCTCGTCCTATAAAATCCGATCCTTTGAGGCAAGTTTTGTCTGCATGCGCTCTAACCGCCGGGGTTCTGCCTGCACGAGCCCCATCGCCCGGGGCTCTGCCTATACGCGCCCCAGCGCACGGAGCTTTGTCTGCGGTGCAAAGAGGTTTTGTCCGTGGCACTAAAAGGATCTGTCTACAGCGCAAAAAGGCTCCGCTTGCAGCGCAAAAAGAAATCGCGATTCTTACCATAAATTTTCTTGACATATGAGCATACGTTCATATAATCATAGTCATCTAATATCTGAACGCATGTTCATATGAAAAGAGATGTGACTATGACAGAAGAACTCCAAGAGCAAAGCACAGCCAACGAGGCTCCGGAAGAAATGCCCGATGAAGAGCTCCTCTATGACCTCGCCGACCTTTTCAAAATCTTCAGCGACACGACGCGCATCAAGATTCTCTACGCCCTCATGGGCCGCGAGCTCAGCGTCTCCGACATCGCGGAGGCCACCGAGACCTCGCAAAGCGCCGTATCGCACCAGCTGCGCATCCTCAAGCAGTCGCGCCTCGTGAAGTTTAGGCGCGACGGGCGCAACATCAACTACTCCCTCGCCGACGACCATGTCTATACCATGCTCAACCAGGGCATGAGCCACATCTGCGAGTAAGTTCCAACAGCTGGGAACCGCGCCGGGGCACCCGGCAGAAAGAAAGGGACAACCATGCGTAAATCATTCAAGCTCGACGAGATCGACTGCGCGAATTGCGCGCGGAAACTCGAAGATGCCATCAACGGGCTCGAAGGCGTGGAGAGCGCGAGCGTCAACTTCATGACCCAGAAGCTCACGCTTTCCGCGCCAGACAGCATCTTCGACAACGTGCTCGACCGCGTGGTTAAGCTCACCGCAGACCTTGAACCGGATTGCGAGATTCTGCGCTAGCAGCATCCCTGCGGCCTCATGTTTCAGGGCCCGTGTCCAGGAAGGAGCAACTCACTGTGAACAAGAAGCAACGGAGGTGGCGCAACCGTATCCTCGTCGCCATCGCGCTCTTCTTCGCCATAATGCTCGCCGAGAAGCTCGGCCTATGGAACGCGCTCTTCGGCAGCTACGCCACCTACGGGGAATTTGTGCTCTACCTCATCCCCTATCTTATCGCCGGCCATGACGTGCTGCGCAAGGCATGGCGCAACATTCGGCGCGGCGAAGCCTTCGACGAGGCGTTCCTTATGACCGTCGCCACCATCGGCGCTTTTGCCACCATCTGCTTCCCCGAGACCGAGCCGCAGCTTGCCGAGGGCTGCGCTGTCATGCTGTTCTACCAAGTAGGAGAACTGTTCCAAAGCTATGCGGTTGGCAAGAGCCGCAAGTCTATCGCCAGCATGATGGACATCGCCCCCGACTACGCCAACATCGAGCGCGACGGCGAGCTCGTCGAGGTCGATCCGAACGATGTCCCCGTCGGCGGCATCATCGTGGTCAAGCCGGGCGAGCGCGTGCCGCTTGACGGCGTCGTGGCAGACGGCGCAAGCCAGCTCGACACCGCCGCCCTCACCGGCGAGAGCGTCCCTCGCCATGTCGAAGTGGGCGACAACGTGATATCCGGGTGCATCAACATGACGGGACCGCTGCGCGTCCGCACCACAAAGCCGTTCGGCGAATCCACTGTGCATCGCATCCTCGAACTTGTGGAGAATGCGAGCGAGAAGAAGGCGAAGACCGAGAACTTCATCACCCGGTTCGCCCGCGTATACACCCCTATCGTCGTTTTCGCGGCGCTCGCCCTCGCCATCATCCCGCCGCTGCTTGGCATGGGGCACTGGAGCGACTGGCTGCTTCGCGGCCTCACCTTCCTCGTAGTGTCCTGCCCCTGCGCACTCGTCATCTCGGTGCCGCTCAGCTTCTTCGGCGGAATCGGCGGGGCCTCGAGACTCGGCATCCTTGTGAAGGGATCCAACTATCTCGAGCTGCTTTCGAACGTTGACACCGTGGTCTTCGATAAGACCGGCACGCTCACCTCCGGCACATTCAAGGTCGTTGCCGTTTGCCCGGAAGAAGGCATCGACAAGGCAAGCCTTCTGGATGCCGCCGCTCACGCGGAAGCGTTCAGCGACCATCCCATCGCCATTTCCATCAAGGAAGCGCTCGCCACCGGCATCGACCAGGGCCGCGTGCGCGACGTGCGCGAAGAATCCGGCCACGGCGTCTTTGCCATGGTCGACGGGAAAGGTGTGCTCGTTGGCAACGATAAGCTCATGTCCGAACACGGAATCGCCTGGCAGGAAAGCAGGCAGATCGGGACGATTCTGTACGTCGCCATCGACGGCCGCTATGTTGGCAACATCGTGATCGCCGACACGGTAAAAGACGATGCCGAACAGACCATCCGCGACCTCCATGCCGCTGGCGTGAAATCGTGCGTCATGCTTACCGGCGACCGACGCGATGTTGCCGAGGAGGTTGGAGCCGAACTCGGACTCGACGAGGTGCACGCACAGCTGCTACCGCAGGACAAGGTTGACGAGGTCGAGCGCCTGCTCTCGCTCGAGCGCGACGGCGCAAAGCTCGCGTTCGTGGGCGACGGCATCAACGATGCCCCCGTGCTCATGCGCGCAGACGTGGGCATCGCGATGGGCGCTATGGGGTCGGACGCGGCCATCGAAGCGGCCGATGTCGTGCTCATGGACGACAAGCCCTCGAACATTGCCCGCGCCATGAACGTCGCCCGACGAACAATGCGCATCGTCTGGCAGAACATCATCTTTGCGCTCGGCATCAAGATTGCCATTCTCGTGCTTGCGGCGCTCGGCATCGCCAACATGTGGCTTGCCGTATTCGGCGATGTGGGCGTGGCGATCATCGCCATCCTGAACGCCATGCGCGCCATGCGGGTATAATCGTGCGCGCCGCGCGGATGCCGCCCGCGCGGCGTTGTACGAGGAGGGGAAACCTTGGCAAAACGCATCGCGTTATTCGATAACATCAAGGGCGTGCTCATCATCCTTGTGGTCGCAGGCCACTTCATGCATCCCGTTCACAACGACAACCTCGCACTCAGCGCGGCATTCGACGTGATATACCTCTTCCATATGCCGCTCTTCGTGTTCGTGTCGGGCCTTTTCGCCAAGGGAGCCTATCGCGAGGGGCACCTCAATGTGAACCGCATGATCTCCTTCCTTGTGCTCGGCCTTGCATACCAGGCGGCATACCTCGCCATCAGCGGCATGCTCACGCCGCAGCGCATACTGCTCTTCACCTCCGCACCGTGGTACCTCATCGGCATGGCGTGGTGGTACGCGGCGACACCCATGCTCTCCCGCCTGCCAGCGCCCGCCGGGCTTGCGGTGAGCCTCTGTGCATCGCTCGCCTCGGGCTGCATCGATCTTTCGAACGGCTTCCTCGCCATCAGCCGCTCGCTCGCCTTCCTCCCCTTCTTCAGCCTTGGATACTACTGCACAACCGAGCAGCTCGAGCACCTCTCATATCGCCGAGGGCTCTGGGCGGCGGTCGTGGCGGCAGTCTGCATCGCGCTGCTGCGCATCGCAGACGCTCACGCCTACGACTGGTTCTTCCAGATGGTCTATGGAGACAACCCGTATCGAAGCAGCATCGTTTCCGGCATGGCGGCGCGGCTCACGGCAACCGCCATTGCCGTGCTGTTCTCGCTTGCCACCCTTAAGCTCGTGCCGAAGGCCTCGGGCAAGCTCACCGTTCTGGGCGCCCGCACGCTGCAGGTCTATGTGCTCCATCGCCTCATCCGCGCCTGGCTTACCTTCCAAACGCCCTTCTACCACCTGCCCATTCTGCTCGACCCGCTCATCGGATCAGCCATCATCCTCGCTCTGAGCGGAGGCATCACGGTCCTCTGCTCAATCCCGGCGCTCACCCCGCCATTCGATGCGCTCATGCGCATGCGCTGGATTCCCAAGCGCTCGGCAGAAGGCCACACCGTCTGATTAGGCACCGCGCGAAGCGCCGTCGTACGAGGCTGCTCGGTCTATGCTTCAGCGCACCTGGCTTCCGGAGGTACCGTGTAATATCCGCCCCATTGCCATGCATGGGCTACACTTTTCCAGGCAATTGGGAAGCCCGATCGGGGCTGCCCCTATGAAGGGATATCAATGGAAGAGCTGTTCTTCAATTTCATCGACCAGTTCGGCTACTTCGCCGTGGGCGCACTTATCTTTATTGAGAATATTTTCCCGCCCATTCCAAGCGAGCTCATCTTGCCGCTCGGAGGCTTCTTCACCACTACGACCGACATGGTCCTGCCCGGCGTCATCATCGCTGCGACCGCCGGGTCGGTGCTCGGCGCTTACATTCTCTACGGCATCGGCTATGTGCTGAACCGCGATCGCCTCATGCGGTTTTTCGAGACGAAGCCCATGCGCCTTTTGGGCTTCAAGGGCGACGATATTGCCAAGGCCATTGACTGGTTCGACCGACGCGGCCAGATCTCGGTGCTCATCTGCCGCTTCGTGCCCATCGTTCGCAGCCTTATCTCCATTCCCGCAGGCGTGGCGCGCATGAACATGGTCAAGTTCGCCTTGTACACGCTGTTCGGATCGGCCGTTTGGAACACGGTGCTCTGCTCGCTCGGCGCGGCGGCGGGAAACGCCTGGGAAACCGTGACCGCTCAGGCCGAGTGGGTATCCGACGTTGTGAAATACATCATTATCGCCATCGTGATCGTCGTTGCGATTTGGTGGATCGTAAAGCGCATCATTCCAAATCTAAAGAAGGACTAGCGACCGGGCTTGATAGTCTAGCCCTAGCGCCCGGTTTTTAGCAATCCGACTCAACGCAGCCTGACGGCCCCGCAACATGAACGCGCCCCGTCGATCCCCGTACGTACCTGCTAGCACATGAGACACGTCACAGAAGGCCTAAACGGCGGCAAGCATGATAGATGCCGTCGTCGTCAACATCATTGGTTACGAACGTTGCCCGCTCCTTCACGGAATCCCAAGCGTTGCCCATAGCCACGCTCGTTCCCACCGCCTCGAACATGGAGAGATCGTTCTCCCCATCTCCAAAAGCGACCGCTTCCTCGGGCTCAAGGCCAAATCGTTCCAGCGTGGCGGCAACGCCATACGCCTTACCGCCCTCTCGCGGCACCACATCGCAAAACAGTTCGGTCCAACGCGTCGCCTTCACGTTGTGGGTGTAATCGAGAAACACGTGCTCCTCGCCCGGATCGACGAAAACGCAGAACTGGTAGATCGGTGCCGAGAGCGCTTTCTCGTAGCTTTCCTCGTGGTACTGAATGCCCACCTTATCGCCAACCGTGCGCACACGATCGCTCAGGCGGCTCACGAAACTTGCTTCGGGTTGCTGCACCAAAATATCGTAGCGATGCTCCCGGTACGCATGTTCCACAATGGTTCGGGCATCCTCGGCGTCAACCGGCACATCGCGATACGCACCCGTCTCATCGAGGCAGAGCTGGCCGTTGAGCGTGATATAGGCATCGAACCCGTTCTTTAGCTCGTCAACGAGCTCGAGCATCGAGCGGCCTGTCGAGATGACCGTCTTGATGCCGCGCTCGCGCAGGGCGCGAAGCGCGTGCTTCGTAGACTCTGGCATGGCATGCGTCTTGAAGCTCAGCAGCGTACCATCGATATCGAAAAAGGCGGCTTTAATCATGCCTGCTCCCCCGTGCGTCCGACTGCGCAAACGCACCTATTGTATCCAAACGGCGCCGAGCGAGCGCGCGGCACCCCACTCTCGACCCTACGACCTCCACGCCAGTCTGCTAGGATAGGCAGTCGGATACACCACACGCGATCAGCCCAGCGCGCCGTTGAATCGGCGATTGTCTGGGCCTCCTCTCCAGCGCTTTCGAAAGGCATGACATGGCAATCCTTCTGGGCTGCGACAGCATATCTTTGGACTTCCCCACGAAACGCGTCTTTACAAACGTCACCCTCGGTGTTAACGAGGGCGATCGCATCGGCATCGTTGGCCGCAACGGCGATGGCAAGTCGACACTCATCAATTTGCTTGCCGGAATACTTGAACCCGACGATGGGCGTGTAACCCACCGGCGGAACCTTTCCGTAGGGCTTCTTGGCCAGCGCGACAGCCTCGATGACTCCGATACCGTGCGCCACGCGGTGGTGGGGAGCGCACCCGAGTACGAGTGGGCCTCTTCGCCGCGCGTGCGAGAAATCCTTTCCGGGCTTATTCCCGACGTCCCGTGGGAGGGTGCGGTCGGCACGCTCTCGGGCGGCCAGCGCCGGCGCGTCGATCTTGCGCGCCTGCTCATCGGCACCTACGACGTTCTCATGCTCGATGAGCCCACCAACCATCTCGATATGCGCACCATCAACTGGCTCGCCCACCATCTGAAAACCCGCTGGCAGGCGGGTGCGGGCGCGCTGCTCATGGTCACGCACGACCGATGGTTCCTCGATGAGGTCTGCACCTCGATGTGGGAAGTCCACGATGGATCGGTCGACCCGTTCGAGGGAGGCTACTCTGCCTACACCCTTCAGCGCGTTGAGCGGGACCGCCGAGCCCAGGTAGAGGAAGAACGCCGGCGCAACATGGCCCGCAAGGAGCTCGCGTGGCTGAGCCGCGGAGCGCAAGCGCGAAGCACCAAACCGAAATTCCGCGTCGAGGCAGCGCGCGAGCTCATTGCCGATGTGCCGCCCTTGCGAAACGAACTTGAGCTCAAGCGCCTCGCTGTGGCGCGGCTCGGCAAGCAGGTTATCGATGTGCTCGATGTGACTGCGGGCTATCCCGACCCCCTGAAGGAGCGAAATGGCAGCGAGCACCGTCAAGAGGTGCCAAACGAGCGGGCAGACAAACCCGTGCTCGAGAATGTTACCTGGCTTATTGGAGCGGGCGACCGCTTTGGCCTGCTCGGCGAAAACGGAGCCGGGAAATCGACGCTGATCGACATCATTCAGGGCAAGCTCAAGCCGTTGTCTGGACGGGTGAAGATCGGGCAGACCGTGCGCTTCGGCGTGCTCTCACAACAGCTCGACGAGCTTCAGCCCCTCCTCAACGACACCATTCGCGAAGTGCTGAGCCGCTATAAGCGCAGCTATATCATCGACGGCAAAGAGACAAGCCCTGAAAAGCTCTTGGAACGGCTCGGGTTCACCCAGGAGCAACTCTGGAGCCGCATCGGCGACCTATCTGGCGGGCAGCGGCGCAGGCTACAGCTCATGCTCACGCTCCTCAAAGAACCCAACGTGCTCATCCTCGACGAGCCCGGAAACGACCTTGATACCGACATGCTCGCCATCGTAGAGGACCTGCTCGACGGCTGGCCCGGCACCCTCATCCTCGTCACGCATGACCGCTATCTCATGGAGCGCGTAACGGACCAGCAGTTCGCCCTCATCGACGGGCACCTACGGCATGTCCCGGGCGGCGTGGACGAGTACCTGCGTCTCGCAAGCAGCGCGGGGCTGAGCGGCGGCCAAGGGGGATCGCCTACGTTTGCCCGTGCTGGCGCCGGCAAGCCCGACGCGAAACCTGACGGAACTGCCTCGACCGGCCTCTCAAACGCCGAACGTCAGCGCCTGCGCAAGGAGGCCGCTTCACTCGAGCGCCGCATGGACACCCAACGCAAACGCATCGACGAGCTCGAAGCCCAGATGGCCGCCGTCGACCCGACCGACTACCTCGCGCTCGAAACACAGCAGCGAAAAATCGATGAAGCCCGTGCCGCCATTGACGACCTCGAGACCGCATGGCTCGAGGTATCTGAACAGCTCGAAAGCTAAGCGCGCGTTTCGCGGGGTCGCGAACCGAGCCCCGCGAAACGATGCGAATCCAAAGCGGTCCAGGCCGGTTACGAGCGCTTCCGCGGGCGCGGCTTGCGCGTGCGACGCGCCACCGCATGCTCGTCGCCCTTACGCGATGCTTGCCGGCGCTGGCTGAGAAGCCAACCGAACACCATGGCGGCAGCAATGACCGCTATGTAGATAATCTGCTCCATCATGCCGCCCTTATGCTAAAGCTCTAAGCCCATAAGCCGTACGAGCGCCAGAATATAGATCTTAAGCGCCTCTTTGAGCGCCTCCTCACTTGCAGCCTCATTCGGTCCGTGCATCGAACCGGCCCAGGCTGGCAGCTCCAGCTCTTCGTCCTCTGGGCCGAAGGAGACGGCTCGGGCGAAATTGCGGGCATAGGTGCCGCCGCCCATCGAGAAGGGCTCGGCCTCCCTTCCCGTTACCTCGCGATACACATCGAGCAGCGCTTGAACCGCAGGGTGCCCGGCATCGACGGAGAAGGGATCCTTAGAACGCCCAAGCACGAACGATGCCCCGAAACGCGATGCGAGCTGGGTTAGCGTCGCCTCCATGGCACCGGTCGTCGTCGCATCCGGAAAACGAACATCGATCGTCTGCTCGATGCGGCCATCCGGCCGGACCGCAATCGTCCCAGCATTCAAGGTGAGGGCACCGAACGCAGTGCTTGAACAGGCAATTCCAACCGCCTCGCCGGCCGTATCGGCGTGCACCAGCTCGAGCAGCGCAAGGTAGTCGCGCTCTGCAGGGGCGAGCAGCTCGCGAATCTCCCCAAGATAGGAGACGATCAAGCCGATGGCGTTGAGCGTTCCCTCAGGGAGCGAGGCGTGTCCTCCGATACCCCGGGCGAGGATGCGGGCCTCGCCAGGCGCCGCCGATTCGATGGTCAGACGGTCCGCATTCATGCGGGGCACGGGCAATGCGGAGGCATCGACGCCCACGACAAGCACGGACTCACTGGGAACAGCGTTGGTTGCCTCGGCACCGCTCCACGAGCGGATGACGCCATCCGCAATCGGTCCGCTCACAAAGGAACCGCCGAAACAGCCTTTCTCGGCATTGCAGACCGGGAATGAAGCATCGGGCGTGAAAAGGAAGGCAGGGCTCTCGTGTCCCGCAAGGTAATGCTTCACATCCGACATGCCCGCTTCCTCGTCGCATCCCAGAAGCGCACGGAAGCTGTAGCGAGGGGTGATGCCCTCATGCAGGAAAAACGCGCCCGCATAGAGCGATAGCACCGCCGGCCCCTTGTCGTCGATCACCCCGCGGCCAAGCAGCCAGCCCTCGCGGCGCTCCATCGCGAATGGATCGGTCGACCAGCCAGGGCCAGCAGGCACAACATCCACGTGCGCGATGGTGGCAACCTGCTCGGTGCGCTCCCCCGCGATATCGCCCCATCCCAGATAGCCCTCGTCGTCGGCGGTGTAGTACCCCAACTTTCGCGCGATACCCAGAGCGCAATCAAGCGCCCGGCGAACGTCGGGACCGAAAGGCGCCGCGGGCTCCGCCAGCGAAGTGTCCGCAACCGACGGGCAGCCCACCAATTCGGCGATGTCGGCAAGCACCTGGTCCCAGACCGTATCGATATAGACGTCTACTCGTTCTTCAAGCGTCTTGTCCACTGTTTACTCCTCTCTGCCGGCACAGCCGGCACCTTGAGCTCATGCAGGAATCAGGCGCATCGCTCCATGAAGCCACCGTCCACGCCTAGAAGCCAACCGAGCTCGGTGGCGTCGCGGCAAAGACCATCGGCTCCAGACCCAGCAAGTTCAGCGCGGGCAGGCTCGTCGCGCCAAACACCGATGCATGGAAGCCCCACTTCGTGAGCGCCCAATACGTCATGGTGCCTATCGCCCACCATCACGGCGTCTGAAGGGCCCATACCCAGCCCGTCGAGACAGGCCCTGATGCAGTCCGCTTTTGTAGCGCGACCCGGCTCAAGGCGACCGGCAATGATGTCGAACGGCGGAAGATCGAGCGCGGCGATCATCTGGCGGGCGGTCTCATCAAGGCGCGACGTCGCAACCGCAATCTTGGTGCCGCGATCTGATAGGGCGCGAAGCAGCTCGGGGATGCCCGGAAACGGCGGATAGTCGTCTGGGGCAACGTACTCGTTGAAGAGCTCGCGATAGACATCGACAAGCTCAAGCGCCTCATCGCGCGAACCGCCCGTGACGAGCATGAAGCCATCAACGAGAGGCGGACCTATGAGCTGACGCAGATCGCCCATCGTTTCGAGGTCGTACCCCCGGGCAGCAAGCGCCCGCCGAGAGATAGAAAGCACCGCGGGCCCGGTATCTGCAATCGTCCCATCGAAATCGAAGAGCACAGCCGGACGCTCGAACGCGCCACGCTCATATACCGTTTCCATACGCCTCCGTTTACGTTGCGTGCAACGCCAACCATCATACCTGAAGAAGATAAAAGAAAAGCGCCCCAGCGCAATGCACTGGGGCGCTTTGATGCGCGAAAGAACGCGAGGCGCCTGCTACTCGGCGTCCTCGGCCTTCTCCTCGGGCTTCTCGAGCGGAGCAACCTCGATCTCCGTGCCGAGGGTCTCGGCAGCGGACTTCATGGAGAGGGAGATGCGGCGACGCTCAAGGTCGATGTCCATGACCTTGACCTGGACCTTGGCGCCCACGTGGGTCACCTGGCTGGGCTGGTCAACGTGCTTGTGCGCCATCTCGGAGATGTGCACGAGGCCCTCGATGCCATCGCCCAGGTCGACGAACGCGCCGAAGGGAACGAGCTTGGTGACGGTGCCCTCGACCACAGCACCCGTGGGGTACTTCTTGACGAGCGCGCGCCACGGATCCTCGGTGGTCTGCTTGAGACCCAGCGAGATGCGCTCGCGGTTGAGATCCACGTCGAGCACCTCGACCTCGATCTCCTGGCCGACCTTGACGACCTCGGAGGGATGGTTGACATGGTTCCAAGAGAGCTCGGAGATGTGAACCAGGCCGTCGATGCCGCCGAGGTCCACGAAAGCACCGAAGTCCACGATGGAGGAAACGGTACCCTTGAGGCGCATGCCGGGCTTAAGCTTGGAAAGAATCTCGGTGCGCTCGGCCTTGCGGGACTCCTCGAGCACCACGCGGCGGGAAAGCACGACGTTGTTGCGGTTGCGATCCATCTCGATGACGCGAGCCTCGATGGAGGTGCCCATGTAGCTGTGGAGGTCCTTCACGCGGCGAAGATCCACGAGCGAGGCGGGCAGGAAGCCGCGCAGGCCGATGTCGAGGATAAGGCCGCCCTTGACGACCTCGATGACCTCGCCCTCGACGTTCTCGCCGGACTGGAACTTCTCCTCGATGCGGCTCCAAGCGCGCTCGTACTCAGCACGCTTCTTGGACAGCACGAGACGGCCGTCCGTGCCCTCCTTGGTCATAACAAGAGCCTCGATGGAATCGCCCACCGAAACGATGTCTGCGGGGTTAGCGTCCTTGCGGATGGACAGCTCGCGGACCGGAATGACGCCCTCGGACTTGAAGCCGATGTCGACCAGGACCTCGTCCTTGTCGATCTTCGTCACGGTGCCGCTCACGAGATCGCCCTCGTCGAAGTCGGTAATGGTACCGTCGACGAGATTGTTCATCTCCTCATCATTCATGTCGTCTAGCGAGAAGATGGACGTGTTCTGAATCTCACTCAAAGGTGGACCCCTTTCGAACAACGGGGCCCCGATTGCAAGGACCTGCGGATGGGCACAGGGCGAAACCGCGCCTACGCACACCCTCTGGAAAACACTCGGGGGCCAACAGATACGGATGTGAAGCGTATGCATTCACGAAGTAATAGGTTACGTGGAAACGCTCTGCTTTTCAAGGTTGAGCACGGATTTTTTCACGCCTTCTCTCGTTTTGCCAAAGCCGCTCCGCAAGCGGTCCGAACGGAACGGTAAGCGGTGCGCCGCGTTCGGGCGCGGTGTTCGATGGCGGGGCGCTCTCGGGCGAGATTCGGACACGCGCGGCGTTGCCGGGCGAGTTCTGGACACCGGCGGGCTGTCGGGCGACTTTTGGACATTCGCAGCGTTGTTGGGCGAGATTTGGACGATCAGAAAGTTCTCGGGCGAGATTTGGACGCCTAGAGGGGCCTGAGCGTCCAGAAGTCGCCCGGCAGCGCTGCGAATGTCCGGATCCCGCCCGGCAACGCAAACAAACGCTCATGCCAATAATCCGCATGACAGAACCGTAAGAATCATCGCGGGCGCAAATGGGCATCATGTGGGGATAATAGAGCTCATAGGAGCTACCCGGCATGCCGGGCTCTGGAAATGGCGACGATTCGACGAGGGAAAAGGAGGTGCCTGGTGCTCAAAGCGGTGGTCTTCGACATGGACGACACGCTGCTCAGCATCAACCTGAGCGCATTTCTCGCCGTCTACGTGCGCGACGAGGCGCGGCTCCTCGGCGATATCGGGCGCAAGAACCCGTTTTCCGCGCTTGCAGCTCTCGGCGGGTCGCTCTACGACCTCAACGCGAACGAACGAGACGAGGACGACGATCGCACCAACTATGCGTTTTTCGCAGACACCCTCAGGCAGCGGTGCGGCGTGCCCATCGATGATCCCGTGATCGCCGATGCATTCGAATGCTACGAGCGCGAGGTTCTGCCGAAGCGCAACGACGCCATCATCGCCGCACGCCCCCGGGAAGGAGCGCGCGCGGCTATCGAGGAGGTCACGGGCCGAGGGCTCCGCGTGGCGCTCCTCACCAACCCGAGCTTCAGCCGCGCCTGCATCGAATGCCGCATGGGCTGGGGAGACATGCTCGACATGCCGTTCGAGCTCGTCACGACCATGGAAAACAGCACGCGCGTGAAACCCAGCCCGCGTTATTACCTCGAGTCCATCGAATCGCTCGGGCTCAAGCCCGAGGAGGTGCTCATGGTTGGCAACGACCCCAAGCGCGACTTCCCTACCCCGGATTGCGGCATCCAAACCGCCTACGTGGGAACGGGCAGGCCGGTGCGCGCCACATGGTCGGGCTCCATGGCAGACTTCGCCTCCAGCTTTAGCGAGATTGAAGAGCGATTCTACGAGCGCCAGGAGCGAGAGCTCTCCGATATCGTGCAGGATGTGACGCGCGGCCGCGCATAATCGCGGGGCGAACGGCGCGCGTCGCACACTAGCGGGCGTGGGCGCTACAATGGGGACGCCATAACCCCGTTGTCGAGGAGCACACATGTCCTGCGAGATCGATTCCACCACCGTTGCCGACCGTGACGAGCAGTACTGCAGCATCTTGAACCGAGAGCTCGTCTGCGCGTTGGGATGCACGGAGCCGATTGCCGTGGCGTACGCGGCTGCGATCGCGCGCGAGACGCTCGGCAGCGAGCCCAAGCACCTTGAACTCGAATGCTCCGGCAACATCATCAAGAACGTGAAGAGCGTCACCGTTCCCAACTCCGGCGGCATGCACGGCCTTGAAGCCGCGGCCACCCTTGGCGCGGTTGGCGGCAACCCCGAGAACGCGCTCGAAGTCTTGGAATCGGTAGACGATGCGGCGCGGGCCCGCACGGCCGAGCTTCTCGCCGACCCTGCGTTCGCCGATGTCTCGCTCGCCGAGAACGTTCCAAACCTCTATATCCGCGTGAAGGCCCGCTCCGAGGGGCACACTGCCGACATCATCATCTCAGACCACCACACCAACGTGGTCTGGCGCGCCCTTGACGACCAAAAGCTCTCCGGCTCCTGGGACGCGCCCGAGCGCGCTGCCGCGGTGGCCGATACCGCCCGCACGCAGGGAAGCTCGCTATCCCTTGAGGGCATCATCGATTTTGCAGAGCATGGAGAAATCGCCGGCGCGCGAGCGGCGCTCATGCGCCAGATGGAACTGAACGACGCCATCTCGCGAGAGGGGCTCGAGCATGCCTGGGGCGCCGAGGTGGGACGCACGCTGCTGGCAAGCCGCCCGGATGACGTGGCGGACCGCGCCCGCGCCCGCGCCGCAGCCGGTTCCGACGCGCGCATGAGCGGATGCGCCATGCCCGTGGTAATCGTATGCGGCTCGGGAAACCAGGGCATCACCACCTGCCTGCCCGTGCTCGAATACGCCGAGAAGCTGGGCGTGACGGGCGACCGGCTGCTGCGCGCGCTCGCGCTCTCCGACCTTGTCGCCATCCACGTGAAGAGCTATATCGGCGAGCTTTCCGCCTTCTGTGGCGCCGTGTGCGCGGCGTGCGGCGCGGGCGCGGCCATCACCTGGATGAGCGGGGGCACGCGCGAGCAGATCGGCGCCACCGTAGTGAACACCCTTGGCAATGTTGGCGGCATCGTGTGCGACGGCGCAAAGTCGAGCTGCGCGGCCAAGATCTCTGCCTCGGTAGACGCGGCGATTCTGGGGCACAGCATGGCCATGGCAGGCAAGAGCTTTCATGCGGGCGAGGGAATCGTGCAGGAGACCATCGAAGAAACCATCGCGAGCATGGGCTATGTGGGCCGCGTGGGCATGAAGCCCACCGACGTGGAGATCCTCAACATCATGATCGGCAAGACGCAGGTAGATTGCTAGAGCTGGCCACGCGCTACAAGGGCACTGGATAACGGTGCAAGAAATGTGCCGCCCGGCAAATCGTCACCGGGCGGCGCTTCGTATCGAGAAACCTTGTTCTTCAAGCAAGCTATAGTCCCAATCGCCGCGTGCTCGGCGCGCACAAGCTATGCCACCTAGTGAGGAGAATAGCGACTCCCACACAGGCGGCAATCACCACCAGCGTGGAATTGCCTGCAGCGGGAAGCTTGTCGGCAGTCCCTGCTGCCCCCCCCTGTCTCGGGGTCTGCGCCGTTTTCGGAATCGATGTTGGGAGAGGACTCGCGCCGCCAATTGCACCGCCCTGCATATGAAGTCGGAGCAGGTTTTCCTCTTCGAATCAATCGCAGCAACCATCACTTCAGGGAACATCGCCGTCACAGCGACCAAGGGCTCGTCCGCCACGGCAGCAGCCCCATATGGACGCGCTCCGACCTCCTCGCTAAGGATTCTTCCACGAACCCCCGGCACACCGGCCAATGCCCTCGCTGGTGGTCACGACGCTGATGGTCACAGACCAGTTCGCGACTTGCACAACGGCGTATTGGATACGCAACATCACGGTGTCGTTACCAACCGCTACGCTACTCGCATGTTCGACGCCGGCGCTTCGCGCACCTCCGCAAGCTCGTTCTTCGGGTTGCCAATAACACGCTCAAGTGACCTCCGCGACCAATAGCAACTTCATGCCGGCACCAATCGAAGAAATGTGCGAATAATGCCACAGAAGCGTGGTAAGATATGAATAGGTTCTGGGCTGGCCGAAAGGCCCTGGTCCACCCAATGGCGGGGATATTCCCCGCTTTTTTCGTATATAGGGGCTTTCAGTGCACGAATTGAGCATTTTCATCGACGAGAGTGGAGACTTCGGGCCGTACGAGGCGCATGCGCCCTACTACCTCATCGCGCTTGTTCTTCACGATCAGTCCCGCTCAATCTCGGAAGAGCTCGCCTACCTCAAGAAGCATGTCGTCGAATGCGGCTTCCCAGAGGGCCATGCCGTCCACACCGGCCCTCTCATCAGGCGAGAGGCCGACTACGCCGGACTCGATATCGCCGACCGCAGAAAGCTCTTCCGCGCACTCTTTAACTTCACGCGCCGCGTACCCATCAGTTTCCGTACGCTCCTGTTCCAGAAAAAAGAGTTCCACGACGACCACGACGCGCTCGTGTCCCGTATGTCACGCGAGCTCGGCTCCTACATCAGGGGGAATCTTGAGGAGTTCCAGTCCTTCGAGCGAATTGTGGTCTACTACGACAACGGCCAGAAGGAGATCACGACCATCATCAACACCGTGCTCAACGCCCTGCTCGAGGCCGAGGTGAGACGAGTTAGGCCCTCAGACTACGCCCTGTTCCAGGCCGCCGATATGGTGTGTACTCTCGCGCTCCTAGCACGCAAGCTGGAGGACGGAAACCTCTCCAAATCCGAGCAAGCCTTCTTTGGGAGCAGACGCGACCTGATCAAGAACTACCTCAAACCCATGAAGCGCAAAGGCGAGCTCATCGGCTAGCCCGTTTCCAGATTGAAATTAATCGACATCTCCGGCCGACGCACTCGGCTTTCGCGCCCTATACCACCTTAATCGGAATCGCCATGAGGTTCGACATCGCTTACCGTTTCTTGTGAATAGGTCGCGCGTTGGTGGACTGTTTGGTGGACTGCCGGTGGACCAATAACAAAACAGGCCGGAAGCTCATAGCCTCCGGCCTGCGAATTCGTGGTGGGCGTTACAAGATTTGAACTTGTGACCTCTTCCGTGTCAGGGAAGCGCTCTCCCCCTGAGCTAAACGCCCGTGTGCTTTTCAGCGGTAGCTATACTACCATGCCCAGAGCCGTATGCCAACGAGAATTTTTCAACTTCTTAAAATATGATGCCGCGATGAAGACCACGCGCCCTATGACGTACGGGGGCGCTCGTCGCTGTCCATCCTGAGATTCTCGAACTTGCCCTTTATGAACTCATCCCCAAAATGACGGTCGACGTACTCCTCGAAGACGTTCTGAGGGGGCACTCCCTCCTCGCGCTTGCCAGCGCGCCAGAAGCACGCAACCGTCATGGCGATATCGAGCGCGATGAACGCGGTCAGGAAGGTCACCACCACGGCTTGGCGGCGCGACGTGGGTTCGCCGATCCGGTACAGAAGCTCGGGCATGATGACCTTGCACCACGCCACGCCCAACAGCCCCCACACGATGAGGAAGCGCCATGCCACCCACTGGGTGATGTGATCGGGGAAATGCAGGTACGACCACGACCATGCGTGCATGACCGTCTCCATGCTCCACCCAGCGAGCTGCTCGAGAATCCCACCAAGACCCGCGGATATAAGGAAGATCATCCAAGTTGGCTGATCGCGCAGGCGCCACAGCACAACGGTGAGCAGCACCGCGCCGCACCCGTATAGCGGCGAGAACGGACCCCACACGAGCCCTACGCGGCTCTCGAGCACGCCATAGGCCACGAACATCCAAATGGTCTCGAGAATAAGACCGAGCACCGAGGCAACCAAGAAGATGATGAGATATTGGTAAAACCCGGGACGGTTATCGTTCAAGAAGTCGTCGCGCAGCTGCCGGCGCGCGTCGCGAATAACGTGCTGCTGCTCCTTTGAAATCTTCGCGCGGAGCTTCTTGTGGCCGAATCGGTTGACCTCCGACCACACCGCGTCTGCATACACCCCGGCATCGATACGACCCTGCCGAAGAAGCTGCTTGAACGACCTTCCCGCGCCGCGAAAATCGAGATACCGCTGGATGAGGAATGTGATGCCACGCGCCACAAGGAAGAGCGCAACGATAAAGACAGTAATGGTGAAGAGCAAGGGAGATCCCCCGTTCGCTAAACGCCGTTAGATGTGCGCGACACGCCTGAGCTTGGAAAACGGCCCGTAAACACAGCAGCGTGACGCCCCCGGTCGAGCAGTATTGTACCCAAGCCAAAATTTTTTGAAAATCATGCTTGCAAGTCCTTACAAACTCGCGTATATTATCTTCCTGCAAGCGGACATGGCTCAGTTGGTAGAGCACAACCTTGCCAAGGTTGGGGTCGCGGGTTCGAGCCCCGTTGTCCGCTCCATTGCATGAGACGGGCCGGATGGAGCATTTTCATTCGGCCTTTTTCATCGGCGACGTGGCCAAGTGGTAAGGCAGAGGCCTGCAAAGCCTTTACCCCCAGTTCGAATCTGGGCGTCGCCTCCATTGCATTGAACGGGCGCCTTCACGGTGCCCGTTTTTTTGTAACCTGCGCACCTATGGCAACCATACCCACCGGAAAATGAGACCCAAGGTGCCGCCCGGCCAACGAAGCCTAGGGTGCCGTCCATCCACGTGACCCTACGGCCAACTGCCCCCTGGCCCTCGGAAAGACTTATCTCCGGCCGGCTTATCACAAGAGTTTGATCAAGCGCGTCATGGTGCCCTGAGCATCGGTACGGCGCCGTATCTCAACGCTATCCACCAGCAGGCGCATGAGCTTGATGCCGCGCCCGCGCTCCTCGCTCTCCTCGGGCTCTTCATCGGGCGAAATCTCAAACCCGCACCCGCAATCGCAAACCTCGATCACCACGCGATCGCGATAGGCCCGCGCGTTGAGCACGCATCCCACCCCGCATGCATGGTCGTAGGCGTTGCCGAGGGCCTCGCTCGCAGCAAGTGCCAGATCGTAGCGCGCGTCCTGTGCCATAGGCAGGCTTTCAAGCAGCTCGACAACGCGATGGCGATAGAAACCGAGGTGTTCGATGCCCTCGGTAACAGAGATGCTCTTGCTCCAGCTCGGCAACTCGGTAGGTGAGAGCGCTGGAATGGGCGGCCGGTCGGCAGCAGTGACATGAAGCACGTCGATGAGGCGGGCAATCTGCAAAAAGCGCGCAACTGCCGGCGATGCGTTAACGAGCGAGAGCAAACCATCGCTTCGCATAAGGCGGCGAGCGCAGGTGAGCAGGAAGGCAAGGCCGGTGGAATCGATAAAACTCACGTGCTCGCAATTGACGATGATGCGCCGCGCACCGCCATCAATCAGGGCATCGACGTCGGCGCGCAACGAAGGCATCGTCGAGATGTCGATATCGCCCGGCGGGGCGAGAACCGCTATGTCGTTCCACTCACGCATATGCACATGCTTCCCGCGTCGAAGCACTTCTAATCAGTGCGCCCCGCAGACGAGCCGCTCGCTCCGGCAACTGGATATACGGCCTCATCGCGCGTCGCCTTCCGTTGCCGCATGCTGAAAGCCGGAGCGCTCGGGACCCTGGAACTCAAGCGCCACGAGCGCGATGTCGTCTTCGAGCGATGAATCGGTAAAGGAATCGAGCTCGTCGAGCACGCGCTGGCACAGTCCGTCCGCGCCAAAGCGCGCGTTCGCAAGGATGATGTCGCGCAGGCGCCGCTCGCCGAAGAACTCGCCCGAGGCGCTCCGTGCCTCGATGGCGCCATCGGTATACATGAACAGCACATCGCCGCGGGCAAAGGTAAACGATCCGCTCTTGAATGCCATATCCTCGAATGCGCCAACCACGCCCGATTGCTCGCTCAGAAGCTCCACCTCGCTCGGAGACGCCTCTCCCCCGGAGAGCGTCTCTCCATCTTCTGTTGGCGCAGCCCCCGCATCGCCACCCACATGGGCGAGCATCGTGGGTGGGTGCCCCGCCGAGCAATACGTCGCCCTCCCGCGCCGTAAATCGAGCTTGGCCACGAACATGGTCGCAAACGTCTCGACTCGCGAGAAATTCATGAGCATCGCATTGAGCGAGCGGACCATGCGAACAGGGCTCAGCCCTTCCCATGCATAGGCGGAGAGCGCTGTCTTGACGAGCGCCGACATGGAGGCGGCCTCGATGCCCTTACCGGATACATCGCCCAGAATCATGACCGCCCGGTCGTCGGGAAGGCGAATAAGTGTGTAGAAATCTCCGCCCACAAGCGCCTGCTGCGTGGCGGATGAGTACAGGGAGTCGCTCACGATGCCCGGAACAGCCCCGAGGGAGCTCCTCATGCCTGCCTGCAGCGTCTGGGCGATCCTCCGGTCCTCCTTGCTCTGCGTGGCGTCGCGCAGCCGGAGCTCGAACTCATGCGCCAAGCGCACGAGATAATCGAATTCCATATCGTCAATGGGCTCCTGGGAGTCGTCGCGCAACAGCAGGAAGGTGCTAGGAGCGAACCCGGACGAACGCGGCGCAAGGGCAGAACCAGCCCCCTCCGCCGTCTGCGAACCCTCGTCCATGCTTTCCGAGGCACCCGTATCGCCCGCTTCCGCCGCGCGAGACGCTTCCGCTGCATCGCGATCGGCATGCTCCCCCAAAGAATCAGCGCCCGCATCGACGCCGCCGAACGCCAAGTCTCCGCGCATCTCGAAGAACACGCCTTGGTCGGGCAGACCCTGCGAGCTCAGCCATGTCCCCATGCGAGACATGCGCTCGATGCGCGTGATGCGCACGTATTCCAATTCGGTCCCGTCCGACCTAAACTCCCCCGCTGCATGCGCAAAGTAATCCCGCGGTTCCTGGTTCATGCGGGCGGCGGGCGCGGTCGTGGAGAAGAAGAGCTGGTCGATGTCGCCGGGGAGCGCGACGCGGCTCCCGCCCTCGAAGTCGATTTCAAGCTGCCCCGTACGGGGGTTGCTCACCACAGGGCACACGTGGCACGAGAGCACCCGGCGCACCTCGGTGATCGTCTCGGCCCAGATGAGCCCGATGTCGCCCTCGGCACCATATACGACATCGCGCACATGGTTGAGCGAGCGACTGAGCTCGGCGGTGCGCTGGGAGCGCATGCTCGTTGCCAAGCTCATGAGCTCGATTGATAGATAATCGCAAACGACCTCGATAACGTTCACGTCATACGCACGCGATGCCGTGGGGCGCTTCCAGCCCAGCTCAATCACACCGAGAATCTGCGTACCGAAGAAAACCGGCACCGCGATGAGCGTCTTGAAGGGCGGCATATAGTGCGCACGGAGGTTTCTACCACATCGAGCGTCCAGGTCGTAGAGCGAACCGGCGTTGGTGCCCGAGCCCTCGCCAGAGCGGATGATGGTGAGGCGGCAGCTCGAACCCTTGCGCGTCACATAGGTGGGCACGCCCGCACCAAAGGGAATGAACTCCGGTACATAATCGAGCTCGAGGCTTCGCGAAATACCCCGCAGCTTGAACCCTCCGCCCTCTGCGAAGTAGATAGTCGATCCATCGGCATCGAGCGCATCCACGAGCTTGTTGAGCACCGTGTCCAGAAGCGATGGGAGATTCTCTGCACCCACGGTGGACATGATGACCGAAAGCGTCCCCGAAAGGCGCTTGTTCGCCGCCTGAAGCTCCGAGAGCACACGGCGCATCTGGCGATCATGCGCATAGCGCTCTTCGAGACTGCGAAGCGTGAGAAGCACATGCCCTTTACCAGATGCGCGCTTGAGCAAACGCTTGCGCAGGCGCTCGGACGGTGTCACCTGAATCGCGCGCACGAGCACTGGAATGAACGAACCGTCCGCAAGCTTGAGCATGAGCGGGCAGTCCTTGCCATCGAGAGAGAACGGCAGCTTGTGATCGGCAGCGCGCTCGAAAGATGAGCTGAAGAGGAGGTCTTTGACATCGGTTTCTATAAGCTGGCTGGCCTCTTCCCCCGTTAAAGCAACCAGACGGGAGTTGACCTGGTAGATGGTACCGTCGGTACTGCATGCGATGATGGCGTCGCTCGTAAGCTCGGCAAGCCGTGGGAGGTCGGAAAGCTCATCTCGTCCCGTTGCATCCATCGCGCGTCCTCTCGTTCGTAGCGTCTTGACCTACTATACCCCGTTATCGAGTCTCCCCCGCCTTAGGGTTCTCGAGCTGAACCCGGGTGCACGCTTCGTTCATGGACGGACTGCAGGCGGGCATCCCGCTTTCGGGCGACATTAGGACACGAATCTCGTTGTCGGGCGACAATTCTCCGCTAGGAGGCGCAAACATGGCGATATGTCGCCCGAGAATGGTCCCTGTGTCCGAATCGCGCCCGAGTACACACTGCGTGCGCATCGCAGCACTCGCGCGGGGTGCACGTCCGATGTCATAGACGCTAGAGACATGAAAAAGGGCCTCCGTGGAGGCCCTGAACACTCGATGGTGTCGGAGGCGGGACTTGAACCCGCATGATCGAAAAGTGATCACTAGCACCTCAAGCTAGCGCGTCTGCCAATTCCGCCACTCCGACAAGCAGCGAAATAGATAATACCCCAGCCCCTCCGTAGAACGCAAGAAGAATTTTGAGAAATTTTTCTCGCGCGGGCCCACTGCGTCCGCCGTCACGCAGAAGCAGCAGTTCGAAGTGCTATTCCGCGAGTTCAGCCGAAGCGAGATCGAGGCGCCCCTGGGTATCGATGGCCAGATGGGTCACGCGCTCCGAAGCCGCATACGACCGGGCATGGTACATGAGCGGCACCACCGGGCATTCGGATCCAATGATGCTGTCCGCCCCCTGCAAGAGCGAAACCCGTGTGCCCTCATCAAGCTCTGTTCGGGCCTGAGCAAGCTGCTGGTCAACATGGGCGTTCTGGTAACGGGCATAATTCGTCGAACCAATGCAGCCCGAGAAGAAGAGCGGGAAGAGCACGCTATCCAAGGTTGGCGCATCGGCCGTCCAGTCAACGCGAACGAGGTCGAAATCCCCATCCTCGATGCGCTGCCGAAGCGTCTCGGCATCAAGCGCCTCGAGACGACACGTGATACCGAGGTCCTCCAAGTCGTCAGAAATCTTCTGCATGACCTCCGCATGCCCGCCATCGGTGTTATACGAGAGGCGAACCTCAATGCCACGATGGTCGTCATCATTGAGCGGATAGGAGCTTTCAAGCAGCTCCGTGGCGCTCGAGGGGTCGAATGCAGCGTACGCCCACGACTCCTCGCGATAACCGAAGACCGTCGGAGGAACAGCGCCGTGCGCCGGCACCCGCGTCTCACGGTAAAGCGTGTCGCACAGGTAATCGCGATCGATTGCCAGGGAGATGGCGCGCCGCACCACAGGGTCATCAAGCGGTGCCGCCGAACAGTTGCAGGCGAGCATGCTTGTCGTAAGCCCGGTTACACAGACAAAGCGTCCATCATCACCGAGCGTGCGACCATCCTCTGAGCGCCCAAGACTCGATGCGGCGTCGCTCGCATCGCCTATAGGACACGGGCTCACATCGATATCGCCCGTTTGGAACGAACGGAACGACGATTCCGTATCCGGCTCGACATCGAAGAGCACGCGGTCGAGCGATGCAACCTCGCCATAATAGTCGTCATAGCGGGATAGCGAGAGCGTGCCCGAACCGCTCTTCCACGTGTCTGCCATCATGAACGGGCCGTTGCCGATGGGCCGTTGGGAGAAGGACGGTAGGTCGTCGTCAGCGGAAGACGGAACGGGGCCAAGCGCCGGATGCGCTAGCAGATAAGGCAGATCGGCATAGGGCGTGCTCAAGCGTATGCTAAGCGTTGCGCTATCCGGGCACGTGACGCCGGAAAACTCCGTCGCCAACCCAATGTGGAGGGCATCATAGCCATCAATGAGCGAAAGGAGGTAGGCATAGGGCGTGGTGCCAGCAAGCTGGCTTGGGGCGCTCGACGGACACACGATTCGCTCCCAAGCGCGCTTGAAATCCTCAGAGGTTACCCGCGAGCCATCGTGAAACGTGGCATCCCGCAGATAGAACGTGAACGTCTGGGCATCATCCGACACCTCATAGCGGTCCGCGGCAAGGCAAGAAAGCTCTCCGGTGGAAAAATCATACGAGGTAAGGCAGTCGAACAACTGCCACACGACGGTAAGAGAGCTCGTATCGGTCGCAAGAGCTGGGTCGATACTTGCAGGTCGCGAGAACCCTATGGCCAGAGGCTGTTCGGCAACCGCCGCACTCCCCTGCTCGGCCTGACCTCCCGAAGTGCACGCGGAAAGAGCAGCGAGCGCACCCGCAGCCAGCGATCCGCCTAGAAAACGCCTGCGGCTTAGCGCTCCATGAGCCATTCGATCCATGCCAAACGCCCTTCATATCGCAATCATCTACCGCGACCAGCTTATCAAAATGGCCGCAACAACGTGAGCCGCCGCACAGAGCACCACCCACTCGACAAGAATGCCGCGTGTGCCATGCAAACCAAGCCTGTTACCGCCGATCAAAGGAATCTAGACCTGCAGCGGAAACATCAAGGGCGGCCCCTTTGCTCGCGAGCGCTTCCGCAGGAACTCGACTCTGCCGAGTTCCGAGGACTAGCGAGGGAGCAAAGGGGCCGCTCGTTAGGTGCGTCAACCTATCCTACAGGTCGATATGGGTTTCCTTGATTGGGAACTTCTCCGCGAAGTGGCATGCGCACATATGACCAGGCGCGACCTCACGGAACTTAGGCTCCTCCTTGCCGCAGATCGCCTGCGCGATCGGGCAGCGGGTGTGGAAACGGCAGCCGCTCGGAGGGTCGATCGGCGAGGGGGGATCGCCCGCAAGGATGATGCGGGATCGCGTCTTCTGCACGTCGGGATCGGGCACCGGAACTGCAGAGAGCAACGACTGCGTGTACGGATGATGCGGCTCGGTGTAGAGGGTCTTCCAGTCGGAAACCTCGACCATCTTGCCCAGGTACATCACCGCAACGCGGTCGGAGATGTGCTGAACGACCGAAAGGTCATGCGCAATGAACAGGTACGCGGTACCGAAGCGGTCCTGCAGGTCCTTGAGCAAGTTCAGAACCTGCGCCTGGATGGAGACGTCGAGCGCGGAAACGGGCTCGTCGCAGATGATGAGCTTCGGCTTGAGCGCGAACGCGCGGGCGATGCCGATACGCTGGCGTTGACCGCCGGAAAACTCATGCGGGTAACGGTTGATGTGCTCGGGGTTGAGGCCCACGACGTCGAGGAGCTCGCGCACGGTCTGCATGCGCTCCTCTTTGGTGCCCACGTTGTGGATCGTCATGGGCTCCGAGACGATCTCGCCGATGGTCATGCGCGGGTTCAGGCTCGCATATGGATCCTGGAAGATGAACTGCATGTCGCGGCGCATCTCCTTGAGCTCCTTATGGCTCATCTTCGAGACGTCTTTGCCTTGGAAATACACCTTGCCCGAGGTGGGGTTGGTCAGCCTCATGATGGAGCGGCCCGTCGTGGACTTACCGCAGCCGGATTCACCCACGAGGCCGAAGGTCTCGCCCGCATGGATCTCGAACGAAACATCGTTTACAGCGGAAACAACGCGCTTGGAGAACCTACCGGCGAGCATGCCCGCCTCCGCAGGGAACTCCTTGCTCAGATGCTCGACCTTAAGCAGCGGCTCCTTGGTGGTATCGGCCATTAAGCCTCGCCTCCCTTCGAGAATGCTTCGATGGTATCGGGCGTTCCCGTCGCGATCTTACCGCGCGAGCGCGAGGTATCGGGAGCGAATTTGAGGAACGCGGGGTCGTCGGCAAAGTGGCATGCGGAGTAATGACCGGTCTCAGTCGTGATGTACTCAGGTGCCTGCTCATGGCAAACATCCACCGCATACGGGCAACGCGGAGCAAAGGGGCAGCCCTTGGGAAGGTTCACGAGCGACGGCGGGTTGCCGTGAATGGGCGTAAGCGGCTTCTTCTCGTCGACCGCCTGCTCCGGAATGGAGCGGATAAGGCCCCAGGTATAGGGGTGGCGGCTCTCGTAGAAGATCTCGTCGGCGGTGCCGAACTCAACCGGGCGGCCGGCATACATGACCATGATCTTATCGGCCATATCGGCCACGACACCCAGGTCGTGCGTGATCATGATGATGGCATTGCCGTTCTTCTGCTGCATCTCCTGCATGAGCTCGATGATCTGCGCCTGAATGGTCACGTCGAGCGCCGTGGTGGGCTCATCCGCGATGAGGATATCCGGGTCGCAGGCGAGCGCCATGGCGATCATCACGCGCTGGCGCATGCCGCCCGAGAACTGGTGCGGATACTCGTTCACGCGCTTCTCAGGGTTCGGAATGCCCACGAGGCGAAGCAGCTCGATGGCGCGCTCCTGTGCCTGCTGCTTAGTGTAGCCACGGTGCAGGCGCAGGCCCTCGCCCAGCTGGCGCCCAATCTTATAGACCGGGTTCAGCGAGGTCATGGGATCCTGGAAGATCATCGCGATATCGTTGCCGCGAATGTGCTGCATCTCCTCTTCGGACTTCTCGAGGAGCGACTCGCCTCGATAGAGGATGTCGCCGTCTTCGATCTTGCCCGGAGGCATATCGATGAGACCCATGATGGTCATGTGCGTCACCGACTTGCCGGAACCGGACTCACCCACCACGCCGAGCGTCTCGCCGCGATCGAGCGTGTAAGACACACCGTCGACAGCATGCACGACGCCGTCCTGCGTGTGGAAGTACATCTTAAGATTGTCGACCTCGAGCAGATGGCGCCCTTCGGGCACGGGCTTCGTCTTAAGGTCGACGTAGCCGTTGTTGTTCTTCTTCGCCATTATGCATCCTTCATCTTGACGTCAAGTGCGTCGCGCAGGCCGTCGCCGAGCAGGGTGAACGCAAGCACCGTAGAAAGGATTGCGAGACCCGGCATGATCATGAGCCAAGGGGCTGTCATAAGATACGCCTGGCCGTCCTGGATCATGATGCCCCACGACGGGTTGGGCGGCTGCACGCCCATACCAAGGAACGAAATCGAAGCCTCGGTAAGAATCGCCGAACCGATATTCATCGTGGCATAGACCACGATGGAAGCGACCGAATTAGGGAAGATGTGACGCGCGATGATGCGGGCGTCGGAAGCTCCCATGGAACGGGCGGCGTCAACGTAGTCGTTCTCCTTAACGGAGAGAATCGCGGAGCGGAACACGCGCGCGATCGACGGCCAGCCGAGAATACCGATGGCAATGAACACGTTCGTGATGCTCTGGCCGAGCGCTGCAATCAGGCACAGCACGAAAAGCACGTACGGGAACGCAAGGAAGATGTCGGCGGCACGCATGATGATGGTGTCCCAGATGCCGCCGTAGTATGCGGCGATGGCACCCATGATGAGGCCGATGACCGTAGAGATGGCGGTTGCAAGCAAGCCGATGGTAAGCGAGATGCGTGCACCATAAATCACGCGGACCAGAATGTCGCGCCCGGTGACATCGGTGCCGAAGGGGTGCTCAAGCGACGGAGGCAGCAGCGAGCTCGTCGCCATGGCGGTGGTATCGGCTGCAGTGGGCGAGCCAAGAAGCTGAGGGGCCCAGAGATCGGCCGTGATAGCAACAAGCGCCACGAACACGATCCATGCGGCGGCGATGATCGCGAGCTTGTTCTTACGAAGGCGCTTCCAGGCATCTCCCCACAGGGTACGAGAAGCCTCGCCCGAAACGTTGTGCGGCGCGGAAGCCTCAGCCTTTGCCGCCTCTCCGAGGCGCTGCGTAGGACTCGGGTACAACATAAACGTGTTCCCTCCTAGTCTTCGCTCTTGCTGTTGCCAAGCCTGATGCGAGGATCAAGGAAGGCGTAGCTGATATCGACAAGCAGATTGATGACCATGACCACCACGATGATGATCGTGACGCCACCCATCACGAGCGGCCAGTCACGAGACGAGATGGCACGGTAGATCTCCGAACCAACGCCGGGCCAGTTGAACACCGTCTCGGTAAGAATCGCGCCGGCCATCATGGCGCCGAAGTCGATGCCGATATAGGTAACAACCGGAATGAGCGCGTTCTTGAGCGCATGGTGCAGAATGATCGCCCGACCGGAGAGGCCCTTGGCCTTCGCGGTGCGGATGTAATCCTGGTTCATGACGTCAAGAAGCTGCGAACGCATGATGCGTGCCGTGTAGGCGGTCGAGACCGCAGCCAGCGTAAAGGCCGGCAAGATGTAGTGGACCCAATCCATATATTGAGAATTGGGACCGCCCGCGCCCGAGATGGGCAGCGAGATGGCGCCTCCGGTGAGATCTTTGAGCCAGATGCCGAATATCAACTGTAAGATCATGCCGAGCCAGAATGCCGGAACAGCAACAAGGACCGACGTGATGAGCGTTACCAAAATGTCCCAGAAGGAGTAGCGCTTGATGGCGGAGACCAGGCCGGCACCGATGCCCATAACTGCCTCGAGGCAAATGGCGCACACAGCAAGCTTGATGGTGTACGGGTACTTCTCGGCGAAGATGTCCGTGACGGGACGCTTCTTCTGGTACGAAGTGCCCAAATCGCCGTGGAGCAGATCGTCCATGTAGCGGATATACTGCTCCCAGATGGGGACGGGAATGGTGTCACCGTTCTCGTCGTAGATCGGGCGACCGTTTTCGTCGCCGTAGATCATGTTGTTCTCCACCTCAAGCTGGAGTCGCGTCTGCTCGGGAACCGAGCGACCGCCGGTGATCATCGAGATCGGGTCACCGGGCACAATGGTCTTCATGGCAAAAAGAATAATGGTCACACCGATGAAGACAGGGATGAATTGAAGCACGCGCTTCAATATGTATTTTCCCATACAATACTCCCCTGGTCCGTTGATACGTGGCTATGGCGTCGGCCAGCCACTAAAACGGGCGCCTATCCTGCGAGGACAGGCGCCCTGTACAGATAGATTCCAAATTATAGCGCAGATTTGGAACCTACATCATAACTACTCGGCGCTCACGAGCTGAGCCTTGGAGAGGTCAGCCTTCTTCTGCGGGTCGAGATACATCGTCGCCACGTTGGAGCCGCCGACCATGGTGTGGGTATAGAACATGAGCGGGATGACCGGCATGTCCTCGGCGATCTGCTTGTTGACTTCCTGCAGCGCAGCGATGCGCTCGTCGTCATCAACGGTCTGGCGGGCAGCCATGAGCCCCTCGTCAACCGTGGGGTTGCTGTAGCCGGCGCGGTTGTCGCCGTTGCCGGTGTAGAACAGCGGATACAGGAAGTTGTCCATGATCGGGTAGTCGGCGACCCAGCCCAGACGGCCGAACTGGTAGTCGAGCTTCTGATACAGGTCGAGAACCGTAGCCCAGTCAGGGGTGTTCGCGGTGCAGGTGATACCCACAGCGGCGAGGTCGGAGATGATGGAGTCCATGACCTCCTTGTGGCCGCCGTCCTGGTTCGAGGTGATCTCGAGCTCGAGGCCACGGTTACCATCGGCATCAGCGGGATAGTACTCGTCGAGAATCTCGGTCGCGGCGTCGACGTCGTACTTGGAGTACTCCCACGCGCCCTCCTCGTAACCGGCGATTCCGGGCGGGACGATGTTGTCGGCCGGGGTGCGAGAACCATGGAAGAGGGTATCGCAGATGGCCTGGCGGTTGATGGCCATGGACACGGCGTGACGCAGGTTCACGTCAGTGAAGGGACCCTCGACCACGTTGCAGGTGAGGTAGTAGGTGGAGGGCTCAGAGCCGTTCAGGAACTGGTGGCCCGGGGTGATGGTGTAGCCATCCTCGGACTCGCCGTACTCCTCGGCAGCGGCCGCAAGCGAAGCGACGGGCACGTCGGAGACATCGAGGTTACCAGCCTGGAACTCCTTGTAGGCGGTCTCGACGTCCTTCTGGATCATGAAGTTCACGCCATCGAGAATCGCGGGCTCGCCGTAGTAGTCGTCGAAGCGCACGATGTTGATGTACTGACCGTCGACCCACTCGCCGTCCATCTTGAACGGGCCGTTGCCCACGGGTGCGAGGCCGAAGTCGACCTGGCTCATGTCCTTGGCGCAATCCGGAATAGGAGCGAGCGCGGGGTGAGAGGCGACATAGGGGAAGTCAGCGTAAGCGTAGGAGAGGGTGACCACGAGGGTGTGATCGTCCGGGCAGGTGAGGCCGGACATCTCCTCGGCCTCGCCAGCGGCCAGCTCGTCGTAGCCGGCAATCATGGCGAGGTGGTACCCGATGACCGAGGGGCTCTCGGGGTTGGTGGCGGGGTTCACGATGCGCTCCCAGCCATACTTCCAGTTGGAAGCGAGGACGTCGGTGCCGTCGTGGAACTTGGCCTCCTTGAGGTGGAAGGTGAACTCGGTGGCGTCGTCGTTCGCCTCCCAGCTCTCGCACGCGAGCGGCTCGAGCTCACCGGTCTCGAAGTTGTACTGGGTAAGGGAGTCGAACAGCTGGAAGCCGACCTGGGTGCCCTGGTCCTCCTGCAGGTTGTACGGCTCGATGCAGACCGGGTTGTTGATGTAGTAGCGCAGGGTGCCGCCCTGGGCGCCACCAGTGGCTGCGGAACCACCGGTCGTGGTGCCACCCTTGGTGCAACCCGCGAGCGCGGCGAGCGCGCTAGCAGCGAGGGCTCCGCCCACGAAGTGACGGCGGTCGAGCACCGGCTGCTTCTTCTCGAAATCTGCCATGCCTTCCTCCTTTTTTAACGGGTAGAGCCGATCTGCCCCACCTTTGATGCATCCGTCGATCTTCGCCCATGGCAACTCAGACGAAGGGACGCTTTGAATACAATACCGGATTCTCATCACAAAGTCTGCAAGAAACCTTACAGAAACGAAGGAAACACTTTACTTCAACAAAGCGACGCAAGCCTTTCCGGTATGCATGGCACAATCCTTCTTATGCAAACATCCCGCTCAAGGCCGTGCCAGAGCGGGATGCGCCTGCGTAATAACGATGCAATTATGCTTGATGAGCGCTCTTTATCGTGAAAACGCCTTTCGGACGCCCCGGAGATGAACGGTAGAATCGAGCCGGTGAACGGCTCTCTTGCAATCGAGCGGCGCCGGAACGTTTTAGACGAAATCGACGCCCTGAATTCCGCCCTGCGGGAAGAAGAACATGCACAGGACAACGCAGACGGCGAAGACTACGGCGACGATCACCGTAAGCCGGTCGAGATTGCGCTCCATGACGCCCGTAGCTGCACTGGAGTTATAAAGCGAGCTGGCGATCATATCGGAAACACCGGTGCCCTTGCCGGAGTGCATGAGCACGAGGGCAATGAGCGCGAGCGCGGAGAGCGCCCACACGATGAAAATGATGACCTGGAAGGGACCCATAAACGACTCCTTTTCACCACAGCAAAACTCTCGCATGATAGCACACCATTATGTCAATTGTCACCATCATCCAAAACTGGCATTCATATCCTGATACAAGTCAAAATGGGACGGGGACGTTTTGACTCATTTTGCACAACGCCCTCCGGTCAAATTGGGACGGGGTTGTTTTGACTCATTTCGCACATCGCCCTCCCATGCAGGTTGAAACGGGCTTCCAACGATTTATTGGGAGCGGGTCATATCGTTACGTACGGCCGTTGCTCGCGTAATCGAGCTTTTCCCAATGCCCGTCAACCGTTCAATTTGCTTGACAGTCAACCCCGTCTCCCTAAGCCTGCGCAAAGCCTCATCCCGATCTTCTCGGCAAAGAGCCTTGATATCACCTGGCTGCCCGCCTTCTAGCGCGCATCTCGCCGCCGATAGAGCCTCGTCGTCGGCAACCCTACGCGACGCTCTCACATAATAGTATGCGTATCTCTCGTCCTGAAATAGCTCCCTGAAGCCCTTGGGGCCGCCCACCATATCAAGGATGAGCTCACTCGACACAATACCGCCACCAGTTAGATACTCCTGATAGCTGCTCCACCGATATCGATCGACCGCCGCGATGTTAGCCTTCGCCGGGTTTTCGTGAATATAGCGAACCGCCTGCAGCAGTTGACGATCGTCCGTAATAGGCACGCCAGTGAACCTGCCCTGAAAAACCGCGCCGACATGACCGGTTTTACTATTGAAATACTGGGCGTAGGCCGTTGTGAGGCCATGCATCATGTGACTGACCTCGTTCTTCGGATCATCAAGCAGAAGGTGAACATGGTTGTCCATGAGACACCACGCAAGCACCGCCATCTCATGCGATCTCGCTTTGTTCTCCAGCGACGCCAAGTAATGTAGGCGGTCTTCATCGTCCTCAAAGAGTAGCTGACGGCCATTTCCCCGGCACGTCACGTGATAGAAGCCCGAGTCTGCAATCTGTCGTGCCACGCGCGGCATTCCCCATCACCCCTTGGTATTACGACGTTTGAGCATCGCCTGCAGGGAGTGGCGTCGCGATCCCACGCCATCCGTCGCATCTTCGTTGTCAAGCTTCGCGAATGCAATTGTTCCCCACAGCGAGCGTCCTCAAAGCGTAGAGCGTTCAAAAGGGTGCGTCATGTCGTCCACGGCGAGCGGTAGTAGAAAAACGGTAGTCGGTACCAGCAGTTTTCCACACTAAACACTATCTGACAAATATCTGAAAGGGATATTGCCGGAAGCTGAAAACTACCTCATTTACAGAGCGGAGCGATCGATACTCGCTGCCAAATTCACCCTCTTCTTTCACAGGCATCATTGAAGTGAGTCAAAACAAATCCGTCCCATTTTGACGCAGACGCATACAAGAAAGGGGCTGCCGCAGAGTGCGACAGCCCCTACTTGGGTCAAAATAAACCCGTCCCAGAATGACTGGTTAGTCCTCGGTGGCGAGAACGCGACCGGTCATCTCGGCAGAAGGCTCGATGCCGGCGAGGGAGAGCATGGTCGGAGCGATGTCCGAAAGGCGCCCGTCCTCGATACCGGTGAGTTTAGCGGCCGGGTCGACCACGATAAACGGCACGCGGTTGGTGGTGTGCGCCGTGAACGGGTGCTTCTCGCCCGCGTCGTCCACGTCGTACATATGGTCCGCGTTGCCATGGTCGGCCGTGATGAGCGCAAAGCCGCCCTTGGCAAGAATGGCGGGGATAACCTTGGAAAGGCCATCGTCCACAGCCTCGACCGCCTTCACCGCAGCGTCAAAGACGCCGGTGTGGCCAACCATATCGCAGTTCGCATAGTTGACGATGTAGAAGTCCGCGCGGTCCTCGTTGATGGCCTCGACGAGCTTCTCGGTGACCTCGGGCTCAGACATCTCGGGCTGCAGGTCGTAGGTAGCGACCTTGGGCGAGGGAACGAGCACGCGCTCCTCCCCTTCCTTGGGCTCCTCGACGCCGCCGTTCAGGAAGAACGTCACATGCGCATACTTCTCGGTCTCCGCCGTATGCAGCTGCTTCAAACCGTTCTGCGCGATGACATCGGCAAGCACGTTCTCGGGGAAGGTCTTGGGGAAGGCCACCTCGACGTTCTTGAACGTCTCGTCGTACTCGGTCATCGACACGAAGTGCGAGAGCTTCGGCGCGACCTTGCGGTCGAATCCGTTGAAGTTCTTCTCGGTGAAGGCTCGAGTCATCTCGCGGGCGCGATCGGGACGGAAGTTGAAGAACACCATCGCGTCGCCGTCGTGCACGCCCTCGTTGTGGCAGGCGAACGGCTCGACGAACTCGTCGCCGCGCTCGTCCTTCTCGTAGTAAGCCTTAACACCCGCGACCGGGTCCACGTCCTCGCCGTCGTAAGGCAGCGTGATGACGTCGTAGGCGCGCTCGACGCGCTCCCAGCGATTGTCGCGGTCCATAGCCCAGTAACGACCGGACACGGTGGCGATGCGCGCATCGACGCCGGTGTACTTGGAAAGGGCCTCGAGGTTCTCGGCAAGGGTCTCGATATAGCCGGCACCGGAGTGCGGGTCCACGTCGCGGCCGTCCATGAAGCAGTGGAAGCGAATCTTTTCGACGCCGTGCATGGCAGCAAGCACCGAGAGGGTCTCGCCGTGGCGCTGCATGGAGTGCACGCCGCCCGGGGACACGAGGCCCAGCAGGTGGACGGTGCCACCGCGCGCGGCGACGTCCTCCATGGCAGTCGCGAGCGTCGGGTTCTCCTCGATGGAGCCATCGATGATGGAGTTGTTGATGCGGCTGAGCTCCTGGAACACGATGCGGCCGGCGCCGATGTTCAGGTGGCCGACCTCGGAGTTGCCCATCTGGCCCGCAGGCAGGCCCACGTCCTCGCCCGAAGCACCGAGCGTGGTGTGCGGGTACTCCTCCCAGAGCTTATCCAGGTAGGGCTTGTTGGCCTTGAAAACGGCGTTGTTGTCGCCCGCAGGGGCGAGGCCGAAGCCGTCCATGATGACCAGGAGCGCAGGAAGATGACGCTCTGCCATGCGCTACTCCCCCGCCTTCTCGACCATGGCCGCGAAGCTATCGGCCTTGAGCGAGGCGCCGCCCACGAGCGCGCCGTCGACGTCTTCCTTCTCCAGGAAGCCGGCGATGTTCTCGGGCTTGGCGGAGCCACCGTAGAGCACGCGGATGCCGTCGGCGATCTCCTGGCCGAAGATCTCGACCAGGGTGGCGCGGATGGCGCCGCAGACCTCCTGGGCGTCATCGGCCGTGGCGGTCTTGCCGGTGCCGATGGCCCAGATGGGCTCGTAGGCGATGACGAGCTGGTCGCCGGAGGAAATCTCGACGCCCTCGAGGCCAGCCTTGATCTGAGCGGTCACGAACGCAACGTGCTCGCCCGCCTCACGGGTCTCGAGGCTCTCGCCGCAGCAGAAGATCGGGACGATGCCGCCGGCGATGAGCGCCTTGGCCTTCTTGTTCTCGTCCTCGTCGGTCTCCTTGAAGTAGTCGCGACGCTCAGAGTGGCCGATGATGCAGTACTCAACGGGCACGCTCTTGAGCATGGCAACAGAGGTCTCGCCGGTGTAGGCGCCGGAGGCCTCCCAGTACACGTTCTGAGCACCGAGCTTGATCGGGCTCTCCTTGACGCCGCCCTTGCAAGACACAACGCGAAGGTCGACGGTCGGCGGGCAGATGCACACCTCGACGCCCTCGGGAATCTCGGGCAGCGCGGCAACGAGCGCCTGCGCCAGGTCCTTGGCCTCGTTGAGGTCGTTGTTCATCTTCCAGTTGCCTGCGATGAGGCGGGTACGCTTACTCGGCATCGTTCAGAGCCTCCACTCCAGGAAGGGCCTTGCCCTCGACGAGCTCCATGGAGGCGCCGCCACCCGTGGAGATCCAGGACATCTTGTCGGCCAGGTTGAACTTGTTCACGGCTGCGACGGAGTCGCCGCCGCCGATGATCGAGGTGCAGCCCTCGTTCGCAGCCACGGCCTCGGCGACCGCCTGGGTGCCGTGCGCGAAGTTGTCGAACTCAAAGACGCCCATGGGGCCGTTCCAGAACACGGTCTTGGCCTCGGCGATGGCGTCGGCATAGAGCTTCTCGGTCTTGGGGCCGATATCCATGCCCATGCGGTCCTCGGGGATGGCGTCGGAGGCCACAACCTCGCCCTGGGCATCCTCGCCGAAGTGGTCGGCCACGACGTTGTCGACCGGGAGCAGGATCTTCACGCCCTTGTCCTCGGCCTTCTTGAGCATCTCGGCCGCGCGCTCAATCCAGTCCTCTTCCTTGAGGGAGGTGCCGACGGTCTTGTAGCCCTTGGCCAGGAAGAAGGTGTAGGCCATGCCGCCGCCGATGATCAGCGTATCGGCGGAGTCGATGAGGTGATCGAGCACGCCGATCTTGGAGGACACCTTGGAGCCGCCCACGATGGCCACGAACGGGCGCTCCGGCTCGGCGAAGATGCTGGTGAGGGTGTCGACTTCCTTCTCAAGCAGGAAGCCAGCGACCGCCGGCAGGTACTCGGCAGGGCCAACCACGGAGCCCTGGGCGCGGTGCGCGGTGCCGAAGGCGTCGAGCACGAAGACGTCGCCGTAGGAGGCAAGGGTCTTGGCGATCTCGGGGTCGTTCTTCTTCTCGCGCTTGTCGAAGCGGACGTTCTCGAGCACCAGGATGTCGCCCGGCTCGAGCGCGGCCACGGCCTCGGCGGCCTTCTCGCCATAGGTGTCGTCGACGAACTTCACGTCGAAGCCGGTGAGCTCAGCGAGCTTGTCGGCAGCAGGCTTGAGCGAAAGCTCGGGCTCGGGGCCATCGCCCTTGGGGCGGCCGAGATGGCTCATGAGAATGATCTTGGCGTTGTGCTGCTTCAGATACTCGATGGTGGGGATGGCGGCGCGCACGCGGGTGTCGTCGGTCACGACGCCGTCCTTCAGCGGCACGTTGAAGTCGACGCGCATGAGCACGCGCTTGCCGTCCACATCGATGTCGCGGACGGTCTTCTTGGTGAAAGCCATTTCGCTCCTCTTTCTATCTGGTGAATACAAAAAGGGCGCGGCCGCGGCCCTGTGAGCTGCGACCGCGCCCAAGCATGCGAGAGACGCGCGACTAGGCGACGAACTTCTCGAAGTACTTGATGGTGCGGACCATCTGGGAGGTGTAGGAGTTCTCGTTGTCGTACCAAGAGGTGACCTGAACGAGCGTCTGGCCGTTGCCGAGCGGGGCGCACATGGTCTGGGTGGCGTCGAAGATCGAGCCATGGGTCTCGCCGATGATGTCGGTGGAGACGATGTCGTCCTCGTTGTAGGCGAAGGTCTCGGAGATGGTCGCGGCGTAAGCCTTCATAGCGGCGTTGACCTCGTCCTTGGTGACTTCCTTGTCAACCACGGCATAGAGGTTGGTGAGGGAGCCGGTGGGGGTGGGAACGCGCTGGGCGGCACCGATGAGCTTACCGTTGAGCTCGGGGAGCACGAGGCCGATGGCCTTGGCGGCACCGGTGGAGTTCGGGACGATGTTCACGGCGCAGGCGCGGCTACGACGCTTGTTGCCCTTGCGCTGCGGGCCGTCGAGCGGCATCTGGTCGCCGGTCCAGGCATGGATGGTGGTCATGATGCCGGACACGATGGGCGCGAAGTCGTTGAGACCCTTGGCCATCGGGGCGAGGCAGTTGGTGGTGCAGGACGCAGCGGAGATGATGTTGTCCTCGGCCGTGAGCTGCTCATGGTTCACGTTGTAGACGATCGTGGGGAGATCGTTGCCCGCGGGAGCGGAGATGACGACCTTCTTGGCGCCAGCGTTGATGTGGGCCTGAGCCTTCTCCTTGGAGGTGTAGAAGCCGGTGCACTCGAGCACGACGTCGACACCGAGCTCGCCCCACGGGAGGTTGTTGGCGTCGGCCTCCTTGTAGATGGTGATCTCCTTGCCGTCAACGGTAATGGAGTTCTCACCGGCGGTGACCTCGTGATCGCGGCTGTAGTTGCCCTGCGTGGAGTCGTACTTCAGCAGGTACGCGAGCATATCCGGGGAGGTGAGGTCGTTGATCGCGACGATCTCGGAGCCCTCGTGACCGAACATCTGGCGGAACGCGAGACGACCGATGCGGCCAAAGCCATTAATCGCAACCTTTACTGCCATGTGTGTCTCCTTTCGTAGGGCCCGGCGGGTTCTTTGCCCACCGTTTAGACCCACAAACTAACCACTCACCAAATATACCTTTTTTTCTAAGCCCTATTCGCGTAATTGCGCACTTTTTGATGATTCCCTTGCATTGAAACGCTTTAACCCTAACCAGCCAGCAGATTTCCGCAGAATGATAAAACGAACCCGGTTCGTTTTATCATTCCAAGAGCTTTTCCAAGCGCAGCACGCGATGATACAGGGCGGACTTTGAGAGCGGCGGGTCCGAAACCTCGCCCAGATCGCGAAGCGATAGGTCTGGATACGCCTCTCGGAGGGCGCAGAAGTCCTCTAGGGCACGGGGAAGCGTACCCCGCAGCCCCCGGCGCTCAACCTCCGCGATGAGCTCGAGCTGGTGCTGTGCTGCACCGGCACTCCGTGTCTGGTTGGCGAGCTCGGCGTTCACCTTGCGATTGACCTCGTTCTTCACCGACTTCATGGCGCGGGCGTCCTCTAGAACGTCTACGCTGCGCTGGGCCCCCACCGCTTCGAGGAGGGCACGGATGTCGCGCGCGCTCTTCACATAGACGGCGAAGGTCGACTTGCGCCGGTTCACACGGGCATTGACCCCGATCTGGCCGATGAGCTCGGCGAGCGCGTCGGCGAACTCCTCGCCCTGCACGGCGATCTCAAGATGAAAGTCGCCACGAGGGTCCGCCACGAAGCCCCCCGCGATCAGCGCCCCGCGGATGTAGGCGAGACGGCAGCAGGGCCGCGCCACCACATGCCGGGGAATCCCGCGTACGAGCCCGCCGCGGCGGTCGAGAATACCAAGCAGCACGAGCGCCTTGTCGAGCCCCGGCTGATCGGGCAGGGTGATGAGGTAGTTGCGCACCTTGTGGAGCACCGAGCGACGGACGGTGAACTCGGTGCGCAGCTTCAAGATCTTATGGGTGAGCCCGAGCATGGTGCGGGCCACGGCACCGGTCTCGGTGGCAACCGTGAGCCGATAGCGGCCGGACCCCGCGATAGAGAGCGTCCCGCAAACGCGAACGAGGGCCGCGAGCGTCGCAAGGTCGCAGTACTCGCAGGTGGGCTCGCAACGCGAAAGCTCGTCGCGCACCTCAGCCGTAAATGACATACACCTGTTCCTCCCTAGGTCAGTCGTGTTGGGTCATTTTGGGACGGGGTTGTTTTGACTCATCCGGTGAGTCAAAACAACCCCGTCCCAAAATGACCCACGACCAATCCCCACCAGGCCCTAGTGAGCCTCGCCCGTCGCGGTCTTGTTGGCGCGCGCTAGGTCGCGATGCGAAATCGACACATGGTACTGCTGGCGCTCCAGATAGCGCGCCGTGGCCTCAGCGATGGCCACGCTGCGATGCTGGCCGCCCGTGCAGCCGATGGCGATCGATAGCTGCGGCTTGCCCTCGGCCACATAGCCGGGCATCACGGCATCGAGCAGCTGGTACCACGCGGTGAGGAACTCCTTCGTCTTCGGATGCTCGAGCACGAAGGTCGACACCTTCTCATCGAGCCCCGTCATGGTGCGCATCTCGGGGTCGTAGAAGGGATTGGGCAGGAAACGGACGTCGATCATGATATCCGCCTCGACCGGCATGCCATGCTTGAAGCCGAACGAGAAAACCTGCACATCCATCAGCTGCTGGTCGGTGAGCTCGGAAAACGCAAGGCGCAGCCGCGTGCGCAGCGCCGATACGCGCAGGCGGCTCGTGTCGATGATCATGTCGGCACGATCACGCACCTTGCGCAGCTGGATGCGCTCGCGCTGGATGGCGTCGGCGGTGGACTCGCCCGGCTTTGCAAGCGGATGCCGGCGGCGGTTCTCGTTATAGCGACGCATGAGCACCTCGTCCGACGCCTCGAGATAGACGACCTTGCAGGTCATCTCGTGCGCCTCGAGCGATACGATCACATCGAGCAGCTCGTCGAAGAGCCCCTGGCTACGCAGGTCGCAGGTCACGGCGAGATGTCGCCCCACGCCCGTGTTGATGCCCACCAGCTGGGCGAGTTGCAGCACGAGGCTCGGCGGGAGGTTATCGATGCAGAAGTAACCCATGTCCTCGAACACGTGCATGGCCTGCGTGCGCCCAGACCCGCTCATACCTGTGATGATCACGATGTCCGGAACGCGATCGGCGAGCTCCGCCGCCGTAATCGCCTGAGGATTCATCTCTGCCATGGGGATCGCCTTCCTGCCGTCGAGCCGTCCTCCCCAGTATACCCGTGCGCCTCCCCTACCGACAGGACGCTCCGGCCGCGCGCGAGCAAAACGGCACCCCGCTCGCGAGCCACCAGAGCGACCCGCGCGCGATTAATCGATCGCTTGCGATAACGGCGAGCCCTCTATGCATCCAACGCGGCGGCAAACCAGCTCGTGATGCTCGTGGGATGCGTGATGGCCGTTCCCACCACCACCGCCCAGGCGCCGGCGTCCATAGCGGCCCGGGCCTCGGCCGGCGTGTGCACGCGACCCTCGCAGACCACGGGGAACCCGGGGAACTCCTCGGCAGCCTGCCGAAGAAGCGGGAGGTCGGGCCCATCGGCCATCGTGCAGTCGATCGCTGCGACCCCATGGGAAAGCGTCGTCGATACGATATCGAACCCAAGGTCGACCGCACGGCGAATGTCGTCGATGGTCATGCAGTCAGCCATGGTGAGCACCCCTTCCTCCTTAAGGGGAGCGAGGGTGTCGGCCACCGACTTTCCATCGGGACGGGGGCGGTCCGTGGCATCAATGGCCACGATGTCGGCGCCGGCCGCCACACAGGCGCGCGCATGCCGAAGCGTCGGCGTGATGTAGACGCCGTCGTGGCCGTCCTTCCACAATCCGATGACCGGCACCTCGACACGCCCTTTTATCGCCGAGATATCGGCAAGCCCCTGGCAACGAATGGCCGCAGCCCCACCAAGCTCGCACGCGCGCGCCATGAGCGCCATAGTCTCCGGCGTGCGAAGCGGCTCGCCCGGATATGCCTGAACGCTCACGATCAGCGTTCCCTTAAGTGACTGGATGAGCGGGTGAATGGACACGGCGTCCCCTTTCATGCGATGTTGTACCTCCACGTACCAATGTCAGGAGCCAGAGCCCGCGCGGTCGTCTGCGCGCTCGCCGGTGTGGCCGTCTGCGTGCTCGCCAGCACGGCCATCCGCGCGCCCAGCCTCTCGCTCGGCATCCCAAGCACGAAGCGTTCGGTACACGTCCTCCGCCACATGCCGCGGCACGCCCTTCACGGCAGCGATCTCGTCTGCGCTCGCCGCGCGGAGCTTCTTCATAGAGCCAAAGTGCCGCATGATGGCCCGCTTGCGCGTGGGCCCCACGCCCTCGACCTCGTCGAGCACGGAGACGGTCATGGCCTTGCCGCGCAGCTCTCGATGGAAGGTGATCGCGAAGCGGTGCGCCTCGTCGCGCACCTGTTTGATGAGGTAGAGCGAGGCCGAACCGTTGGGCAAAACCACAGGCGTCTCGTCCCAGGGGACGAACACCTCCTCATCGGCTTTGGCAAGACCGCAGACGGGAATATCGAGGCCCAGCCCTTCGAGCTGCGTGAGCGCCGCGGTGAGCTGCGGCTTGCCGCCATCGACCACGAGCAGATCGGGGTGCGCGCCGAAGCGCTCGTCTGCCATGCGCTCGGGGGCGTACCTGCGCCCCAGCACCTCCTGCATGGAGAGGAAATCGTTCGCCTCGCCCGTGATGCTGCGAATCTTGAACCGCCGGTATTGCGACTTATCGGGCTTGCCGTTGGTGAAGACCACCATCGACGCCACGGTGAAGGCGCCATGGATGGTCGAGATATCGAAGCACTCGATGCGCAGGGGCGGCGCCGGCAGCGCAAGAGCGCTCTCCAGCTGCAGAAGCGCCTGATTGGTGCGGTCGTCGGCATACCCGGTGCGCATCATGTAGCGCATGAGCGCATGCCGGGCGTTTCGCTCAGCAGTCTCGAGCAGACGATGCTTCTCGCCACGCTGCGGGCGATGCACGCGGCACACGCGGCCCCGCCTCTCGGTAAGCCATGCCCCGATGAGCTCGGCGTCCGCAAGCTCGCATGCCACGTTCACCTCGGAGGGAATATCCGAGGTCTCATCGTAGTAGCGCTTGATGAAGCCTCCGACGAGCTCCTCCTCCGATACATCGAGCCCCTTGTCCAGGATGAATTCGCAGCTTCGCTGCGTTCGGCCGTCGCGCACCACGAAGACGCAGGCCCCCGCGATGGTCTCCTCGCGGAAGAACCCGACCACATCGATGTCGACGCGCGAGGGAAAAACCACCTGCTGGCGATCATCGAGCCCGTTGATGACCTCGAGCCGCCGCTTGATGCGACCCGCGCGCTCGAAATCGAGCTCCTCGGCGGCACGCCCCATCTCGCTGGAAAGCTCATCGACCACCTCGCGCCGGCGGCCCGAGAGGAACCGCTCGACGCGCCTCACATTGTCAGCGTAATCCTGCGGCGTTATGGCGCCCACGCAGGCGCCGGGGCCGCGCCCAACGTGGTAATCGAAGCACGGGCGTCCATGCTGCGCGCACACGAGGTTGATCACATCGCTCTCGTCTTCGTGCGCCTCGATGAGCCGTCGCGTGCGCTTCCACTCCGCGCAGGTCGCGATGCAGATGGGAATAACCTTGCGGATGGTGTCGATGGTCTCGCGCGCGGCACGGCTATCGGTATACGGGCCAAAATAGCGCGTGCCGGGCTTGTGCTTCTCACGCGTGTACTTGATGGCGGGGTACACATCGCCTTTGGTGATGGCGATGAAGGGATAGCTCTTATCGTCTTTGAAGTCGACGTTGAAGTAGGGCCGATACTGGCCGATGAGCTCGCGCTCCAAGACGAGCGCCTCGTGCTCGGTATCCACGACTAGGTAATCGAAGCTCTCCACGAGCTGCATCATGAGGGGAATCTTGGCGCGGTCGTCGGTCAGGGTCACATACTGGCGCATGCGCGCGCGCAGGTTTTTGGCCTTACCAACATAGATGACCGTGCCCGAGGCATCTTTCCAGAGATAGCACCCCGGGTCTGTGGGAACATGATCGACCTCCGCAGCGAGGCGAGCGAGATGGTCGTGCAGGGCATCGGCCTCCGCCATGCGCTACCGGGCCTTCCGGATCGCGGAGCGCAACCCGCGCGCCTTGACGAGCGCGGTATAGAACGCCTTCTTGAGCGGCACATCGCGATCGGGGGCAACGGCGCGCACGCCCTCCTTGGCGAACTTGGTCTTGAACTCGTTGAGGTTCTTGAGCTCAGGCTGGAAGTCGCTGCCGATGGCCATAAGGTCGTACGCGGTGCATCCAAGCTCAGCAGCCTGCTGGCACTCGAAGAACAGCAGGGCATCGGCCACGCGCAGCCTACCGCTGCCGATAGCCGTTGCCGCATAGTAGCGGGTGGCAAGCGTACCCGAGATGGTGAGCAAGCTCCACGCGACGACCTTGCCGTCCACGCGCGCCGCGAGCACGCGGCAATGCTCGGCGCCCAAGATGCGCACCATGTTCTGATAATCAGCACAGGGCGCGGGCGCAAAACCGTCACGCGAGCCCGTCTCGCACATGACCTGGTAATACTCGCTGAAATCTTCGGCGGCGCGGGCGGTCTCGTCCGCCATCTGAGCGGGGCACTCGCGCAGCGCTTTGCGCACGTCGCGGCGACCGCGCGGCTTCATGCGGGCAAGGATCTCGTCGTCTCCGCCGGTGAGGTCGATCACGACGGTAGTGTCGTAGGGCAGGGTCGAAAGCACCGGGCACGCGAGGTCGCAGGGGGTCTCGACCGCCATGCGCATGAACACCTGCTTGCGGTCGCGTCCTCGCACGTAGGCCGAAATCGCCTCGAGGACCGCGCGCTCGAGCTCGGGCGTACGGTCAACGATCCACACGGGGCCGTGCGGTGCGCGCAAGAAGCGATAGCCATGGGTTTCGAACTGGGAGAACGCCACGGCCGCGATGACCTGCCCGTCGCTCTCGACCGAGCAGTAACCCCACGGAGAGCGGCCCTCGATGGTCTTTTGGTAGTCGAGCCATACGGGCAGCTGCTCGACGGGCACGGGCGCCGTACACGCGCTCAATACCTGCTCGTATGCCTCGCGAGAAAGCTCACGTACCACCATCGTCCCATTCACTCCCTGCTCTCCCGCGCAGATGGGTCGCGCAGGCGTCGTCTTGTACGGCATTTCTTACGGCCCTCCATCCTACGCCCTTTGGCCCCGGAGCAGCTGCAGGCCGTTCCGCGGCAGCAAAATAACAGAATCGTGAAGGACATCTGGCGTTTGGGCACCGGGGCACGTCGGCGCTGGCGCTCCCGGCGAGCGGCGGGCATCGCTGCTGTTATCCGCAGGCGCCGAGGTGATGGCCGGCGAATGGCACTGCGCGCCCCTCTTGGCATGCGCGCCCGTGTCGCGCGGAAAACTCGGGCGAAAAATAGACAAGGTAAACTTTCATGCCGATTTACGCAATAAGATAGTGAAGAATGCCCCTTATTGCGTAATTCGGCATGCAAGTTGATTTCCACCGCGGCCCGTCGGGGTGCGAGCGACCAGGCGCCGCCGGGAAACGGAGCAGTCGAAGACAGCAGCCTCGGCGAATCGCTAGAGCGCGGCGCAACCAGGGTCGCAGCAGCCTTTAGCGATCCGCTGAGGTGGGAACAACCTGCAGCGATCCGCCGGGGCGGGAGCAACCGGAAGCGGCAGCCAGCCACGGCACCCGTCCGCCACGATGCCCCTATGCTATGATGAGTGCTCCGTCTTCAATTCTACGAAGCGCACTCCGGCGCCCACGGGCACCGCGAGCAAAGCGCCCCCTCAAGGAGTCCTATGCCCTCCCCATCAACTATCCCAGCTTGTGATTTCGTTCCTGTGATTCTCGGCGGCGATATCGGTGCCTACGCGCTTGGCCGTGAGTTTCACGAGGCCTACGGTTGCACCTCGATCTGCTTGGTCAAGCAGCCCATCGGCGCTATCCTGCACTCTTCCATCTTCCGCCACGTCCCTCTCGGCTCGCTCGAGCCAGACGAGGTCATAGCCGCCGTCGAACGCATTCATGAAGAGGATCCCGGGCGCACGATCCTCTTTCTCACGAACTCCGAGGCATGCATCCCGGCCGTGCTCGCCGTGCGAGATGCCCTGCCATACGTGCGCACACCCACGCCCTCGCGCGACGTCATCGACCAGGTCTCGCACAAGGACCGTTTTGCCGAGCTATGCCGCGAGCACGGGCTGGACGCACCCGCATCGGAAACCGTGCGACTCGCCGGTACCGACGCGATCGCAGCGTGCGAACTCCCCTTCCCCGTGGTTGCAAAGCCAGCATTCTCGCCCGAGTATGCTGGATACATGAGCCGTGGATTCAAAAAGGTCTACTTCATCGAACGCCAAGCACAGCTCGATGAGCTCTGGCGCGACCTGCGGGCCGCCGGCTTTGCCGGAACGTTCATCGTCCAAGAGCTCATCGGCGGCGATGATACCTACATGGACAGCGTGACCCTCTATATCGACAGCAACGGTAGGCCCACCCTCTTTGGCGGGGCGAACGTGCTGCTCGAGGACCACGCGCCCTCGATGCTCGGCAACCCTGTGGCCATGATTACAACCTCGATGCCCGAGGTATGGCAGCGCTGTGCGGAGATGCTCTGCGCGGTGGGCTACCGCGGCTACGCAAACTTCGACGTCAAGCGCGACCCCAAGACCGGCCGCATGCTGTTCCTTGAGGTCAATCCGCGCATCGGGCGGAACTCGTACTATGTGTGCGCCGCGGGGGTGAACCCAATGCGCGCGTGCGTCGAAGATCTCGTGCGCGGACGAGCGCTTGAGCCCATGCGCGCCGAAAACGAGATTCTCTATACCCTCGTTCCCCTGCGACTGCTGCGTCATTATGTGCGCGACGAACAGCTGCGAGCACGCATGGAGCGGCTTGTCCGTGAGGGAAAGGTCTTTGACCCTCAGCGCTACGATAAGGACCGCAGCATCCGGCGCGTGGCCGATGTGCTCCTCACCGAGTGGAACCAGGTGCGCAAATTCAAGCGCTACTATCCCGAGCCCACGAACACCTCGTTCTAGCCGTACGCGGAAGTGGCACTTGCCCGCTTGCGCCCTGCGAGTATGGTATCGCCGGGCGACTCGAACCCATGAGCGAGGCGTCGCGGGATGATTCGCACTCGCGCCGGGGCACCGCCCTTCCGCTTGCACCTCGCGACCATGACATCTTCCATGCGGCCCCGCCGCCTCACCCGATGAAAAACGGCCCGCAACGTGTTTCCACGCTGCGGGCCGTTGCTATAGAGCGCGTCGCTCCGCCCTGGAGGGCTGCTTGCTATACCGGCGAGCCGCCACCAACGAAGTTGCGGGAATTCGAGCTGAGGCTGCTCGTGATGACGCCAACGCCGGGCGACGATGCATGCACGTAGCGGCCGCCACCGATATAGATGCCGACGTGGTAGATGCTTGAGCTGCTGCCGCCATAACCCCAGAACACGAGGTCGCCAGGCGAGAGGTAGGAAGTATTCGTGACCAGATGGCCCTTATTTTTCACAAGATTGCACTGAGCCTGCGAAGAATGCGGAAGCGAAATGCCGACCTGCTTGTAGCTGTACTGCACCAGGCCGGAGCAATCGAACGTGTCGGGGCCCTCGGTGCCGAAGATATACGGCTTGCCAACCTGCGCCAGCGCGATATCTACGACGCTTGACGGAGCATTACCGGAATCGGTGTTGTTGTTCGAGCCGCCACCGCCGCTGGATCCACCGTTGTTGCTGGAGCCGCCGTTGTTATTGGACCCTCCGTTGTTGGAGCCACCGCCGTTGTCGTTGGAGCCCCCGTTGTCGTCAGATCCGCCGTTGTCGTTATTCGAATTGCCGTTATCGCTGCCGCCGCCCTGGTTGTTGTTGGCGGCCTCCTCGGCTGCAGCCTGCTCGGCAGCGGCACGCGCCGCCTCCTCGGCCAGAGCGGTCTGGAGCTCGCTATCAAGGCTGTTGTAATACGACTGCTGTTCGGAAACCTTCGACTGGATATCCTCGGTCTTCTGCTGCTGATCGCTCACCAGCTGCTGCTGTTCTTGCTCCTGCGTCGCGAGGTCGCTCTTCTTCTGCTCGAGCTCCTGCTGCGTCTGCTTCACCTGATCGATGAGCTCGGCGTCGCGGTTGGCCATGCTATTCGCATAGTAGACGCGAGAAAGCAGTTCCTCGAAATCGGAAGCGCCGAGCACCACGGAAAGCGTGCTGTTGGAGCTGTTCTGCTTGTAGGTCTCGGCAAGGCGCTGCGAAAGCTCGGCCTGGCCCTGCTCCAGCTCCTGCTGCTTCTCCTCGATATCAGCCTCGGTCTGCTGAATCTCGGCCTGCACCGACTCAAGGTCGGACTGGAGCTGGTAGAGCTCGTTATTTGCCGCCTCGAGCTCGTTGGAATATGTCATAAGCGTGCTGTACGCGTCGTTGACCTTCGACTGAAGGTCCGCAGGATCATCCGCAAAGGCAGTAGCCGGCACGCCGCTCAGTGCGAGCGACGCGGAGGCGAACAGCGTTACAGCGATTCTGGCACGTTTGAGCTGCATATCATCAGTCCTCTCAATCGCAAGACCTGTTCACTATACCAACCATGCGCCGCGCACGCCACCGCCGCGCCCAAGCTTCAAACGATGGGCACACTGCTTAAGATGCGCGCGGCAAGATTCGCACGGACCGTCCGCCAATTCGCGCGGCGGCGTGCACTCATTCGTGCGGATTCGTTCTCCAGTTCGCACGGCGCCGTCCGCCCGCTCAAGCACGAGCTCTTCCTCTAGACGCCCGTCACGCTGGAGCACGGACCCAGCCACTAGATACCCGTCGCGTTGATGCGGGGGTAGTACTTCGCGAACTTGCGATAGTAGTTGAGGCCGATGGCCGCCTCCGTAAGGTTGCGGCGCAGGTCGTGTTCGAAGGGTGCCTTCGTGGGATTCACTGCCCTACCGGCGCGAATCAGGGAGCGCGCCTCGCTAGCAAGATCGCCCGAAAGATAGCGCAGCGCGAGACGCAGGGGCACCACGGAGTAGAGCGCCGTCTCGCGGTGCGTGAAGAGCGGCAGGTCCTCCTCGTCGAGCAGGTCCTTCACACCAAGCCACATGGGGTTCACCGCCGAAGCAGATACGTAATACGAGTTCCTCCCCAAGCGCGGGTTGCACTCGAAGACGAAAAGCTCGCCCGTGCGCTCGTCTACCTTGAGGTCGAAGTTCGCCGGCCCATGCCAGCCCACCGAACGCAGCAGCTCGACCGCTCCCCGCGAGAACGCGGAGAGATCGCGCGTGACCATGGTCACGGGGTTGCCGATCATGTCGGGCTTGTGGTCCTCGAGCAGCACCTGCGCGCCCGTATCGAGCACGAGCTCGCCACGCCGATCGATGTAGACGGTGAGCGAGCGCTTGAAGGTGTCGTCGCCAAAGACCGGCTGCTGCATAAGCATGGTGCCCGAGAAGCCCACCTCGCGCAGACGCCGGAACAGGTCGTCGACCTCGGGCTGGGATTGGAGTAGATAGACCTTGTCGAACCCCCTGCGCCGCGCCGGCACATATTCAACGGACGAGGAAGCCTTGACGATGACCGGGAAGGCGTCGGGCCAGGGCTCGATGGGCGCGTCGCCGGCGAGCGAGACGTTCACCGTCTTGGGCAGACGAACGCCGTGCTCTGCCGCGAGGCGCGCGAACGACTCCTTGGTATCAACGGCGTGTATCGCATCGAGCGGAGCAGCGAGCACGACGACGCCCTGCGGCAGGCTGTCGCGGATGCGCGCGATGTTCTCGACATGCATATCCATATTGCTCGTCACGAACAGGCGCTTGCCGCCCGCCGTGCGAGCAAGGTCGCAGATCGTCTCGCGGATGTGCTCGGCATCCATCTTGCGCAGCGGAACAACGTCGAAGATCGTGGAGCGCGAGATGGCGCTGATCGGCGCGGGGGCGATGCAGTAGGACCGAACGCCGAACGCCTCATAGAACTCTCGACCAACCGCATAGGCACCAAGATCGCCGCCAACGATGACCGGGATGAAGTCGTCACGCCGCTCGATGGGCGAAAACGTGGTTGAGCTGGGCATAAACCGCCTCCGAAGTGTTTTGAACGCAAGCAACAGCTTGCAAGTATACCTATGCTCTCGCACCTGGCCGCGCCTACACAGAATACCCAGCCGAGAGCCGCGAAGCCCGCGCGCAAATCTGGAGATGCCATCGACGCGCCGCGTGCGTGCTAGAATGGCGGCTTAGCTTGAAACGCCGTCGCTGAGCCCTCCCCCAGCGACCTGCGCAAAGGATCGGCATGAAGCATTCAAACAACGCCACCTCGAACGCGAGCGCCCACCAGCCCAAGCATATGCGGAGCGCCCAAGCAGAACCCGCGAACTCGGCCACGACGACCGCCTCTCGGTCGGATATCGGGCGCAGCACGCGCATGATGAGCGTGCTCGTGATTCTCTCCCGCCTGACGGGCTTCCTGCGCACGTGGGCGCAGGCGTTCGCCGTGGGCGCGACCATCATCTCGAGCTGCTACACGCTTTCGAACAACCTGCTCACACAGCTGTACGGCCTTGTTGCCGGTGGCCTCATCGTCACCGGGTTCATGCCCGTCTACGTCCAGGCGCGCAAGCGCGGCGGGCAAGAGAGCGGCAACGACTACGTCTCCAACCTCCTGAGCATCGTCGGGCTCGCACTCGCCGTAATCGTCGCGCTTTCCATCATCTTCGCCCCGCAGCTCGTATGGCTGCAATCGTTCAACGCGACCAGCGACTTCGACGCCGACCTCGCAGTATGGTTCTTCCGCATCTTCGCCGTCGAGTTCCTACTCTACCCGCTTTCGGGCATCTTCACCGGCATCAACAACGCTGACCGAGAGTATTTCTGGAGCAACTTCGCGCCCACGCTGAACAACATCATCGTGGCCGCATCCTTCGGCATCTACACGGTCCTTGTGCCGGTGAACCAAGAGCTCGGGCTCATCGTTCTCGCAATCGGCAACGTGCTCGGCGTGGTGTTCCAGGTAGGCGTCCAGATTGTGCCGGCGCTCCGCCGCGGTGTTCGCTTCCGCTTCAAGGTAGACCTCCACGACCCTCGCCTCAAGGACACCCTTTCCATCGGCGTCCCCATGCTCGCCGTCACCATCACCACGTTCATCACATCGTCGATTCAGACGAGCTACGCGCTGTCCATCTCGGCAGCGGCCTCGTCCATCATGTACTATGCGCAGGTGTGGTACGCGCTTCCGTACTCGGTCTTTTCGACGCCGCTTTCCACCGCGCTCTACACCGAGCTCACGGAAAGCTACGCCACCGGCGACCTCGACTCGTTCCGGCGCGACCTCGCAGACGGTACCAATTCCATCAGCTTCTACCTCATTCCGTGCACCCTGCTGCTCATCGTGTTCTCCATCCCGCTCTCATGCGTGCTTGCGGGCTCGATGACCACGGACGACATTCTCATGACCGCGAACTACCTTTCGTGGTGCGCGCCGACCCTCACGTTCTGGGGACTCGCCGGCTACCTGCAGAAAGCATCGAGCTCGATGGGGCGCATGAGCTATTTCGCCGTTTCCGCCGTGCTGGGCAGCGTGGGACAAGCGCTCATCTGCGTGGTGTTCACGCCGATCTTCGGGCTGCCCGCCGTCGCGCTCTCCAGCCTCGCTTACCAGGGAACGCTGGTCATCGTCACGTTCGTCGTCATGCGTAAGCGCTTGGGCCGCATCGGCCTGCGCGGCATCGTCAAGGGGCAGCTGCAGGCATTGATCGGAGGCATCGCGGGAGCCATCGTCGGCGGTGCGCTGCTCTGGCTGGTTGGCGGGTTCAATCCCGCAATCGGAGCCATGCGCTCGGTCGTCAACTGCGTGATCGCCGGTGTTCCCGCACTGGTTGCGGTTGTTGTCGCGGGCACGGTGCTCGGAAACCCCACTGCGGTCGAGCTCGTGGACAGCGGCAAGCGCGCGCTCAGGCGCCTCACGGGGCGGAGGTAGCGCAAGCTCCGTGCAACAGCACGGCGCGGCGGCCGCGAGCGCGCTCGCCGCGCCCTACCGCGTGATGGCCGCCACCGTCGCGCCGACGAAGCTCACGAGGTCGGCGGGAGCGATCACGAGCTGGATACCGCGCCGCCCGCCCGAAATGAAGATCTGATCCCACAGCTCGCAGGTCTCGTCGATGACCGTGGGAAACCGCTTCTTCATGCCCACGGGCGAACAGCCGCCGCGCATATAGCCGGTCACCGGCACGAGGTCGCGAACGTGCATCATGACGAGCGACTTCTCACCGAGCGCGCGTGCCGCCGCCTTGAGGTCGAGCTCTTCCGCCACGGGAATGCAGCAGACCGCGTGCCCGCCCGACGCCGTCTCGCACACGAGCGTCTTGAAGCCCTGGCCCGGCTCCTCGCCCAACTGCTCGGCTACGTGCACGCCGGAGAGGTCGTTCTCATCGACCTCGTACGTGCGCACGTCGAACGCGATACCGGCACGCTCCAGCTCGCGCATCGCGTTCGTCTTCTGAAGCTTCTCGCGCTTGGCCACGCCCTGCTCTCCCCTCCATGCAAAATTAGGACAGAGGGAATTTTACCTTGAGCGTGCGATTTGGAGTGGGGTCGTATTGCGCGCTCGCTCGGTTCTGCGCCGCGAATCGTCAACAACAGAACGAAGCGCAGACTCTCCGCAAAACAGCGTTCCTACGCCGGAATGCGCAGAACCGCACGATTCAAATGACCCAAAATGACCCCGTCCCAAAATGGATCACGATTGCCGCTTCCTATCGCGCTCCAAGATGGGAGCGAGGAACCGGCCCGTGTAGCTCTCAGGACAGGCGGCCACCTGCTCGGGCGTGCCGCTCACCACGATGGTGCCGCCGCCAGAACCGCCCTCGGGGCCGAGGTCGATAATGCGGTCGGCCACCTTGATCACGTCGAGGTTGTGCTCGATCACGAGCACCGTGTTGCCCGCGTCCACGAGCCGCTGCAACACGTCTACAAGCTGCCGCACGTCCTCGAAATGCAGGCCCGTGGTGGGCTCATCCAAGATGTAGAACGTCTTGCCGGTCTGGCGGCGGTGCAGCTCCTTGGCGAGCTTCACGCGCTGTGCCTCGCCGCCGGAGAGCGTCGTTGCGGGCTGCCCCAAGCGCACGTAGCCCAAGCCCACATCGTAGAGCGTCTGCAGCTTTCGCTTGATCTGCGGAATGTTGCCAAAGAACGCGAGCGCCTCGGTCACGCTCATATCGAGCACGTCCGAGATGGATTTGCCGCGGTAGGTCACCTCGAGCGTCTCGCGGTTATAGCGCTTGCCCCCGCAGACTTCGCAGGGCACATAGATGTCCGGCAGGAAGTGCATCTCGATCTTGATCTGGCCGTCGCCCTTGCAGGCCTCGCAGCGGCCTCCCGGCACGTTGAAGCTGAAGCGCCCGGGGCTGTAGCCGCGCGCCTTAGACTCCGGAACGCTCGCGAAGAGCGCCCGCAGGTCGTCCCAGAGCCCAATATAGGTGGCAGGGTTGGAGCGCGGCGTGCGCCCGATGGGCGATTGGTCGATATCGATGACCTTATCGATCTGGTCGAGCCCCTCGAGCTTCTTGTACGGCCCCACAAGGCGCGTGGAATGATGGATGGCATTGGTGAGCGCCGGCGCCAGCGTATCGGTAACAAGCGAGCTCTTGCCCGAGCCCGAAACGCCCGTCACCACGGTGAAGGTGCCGAACTCGATCTTCGCCGTCACGTTCTTGAGGTTGTTGGCGCTCGCCCCGGTGATCTTAAGGCAGCCGCGCTTGGGTTTGCGCCGCTGCTCCGGCAGGCGAATCATGCTCCGGCCCGTAAGGTAGGCGCCGGTGAGCGAGCGGGGGCACGCCATGATCTCCTCCGGGGTACCCGCGCACACGACCTCGCCACCGTGCTCTCCCGCCCCGGGGCCCATATCGATCACGAAATCCGCAGCGCGGATGGTATCCTCGTCGTGCTCGACCACGATGACGGTATTGCCTAGGTCGCGAAGGCGCTCAAGCGTTCCGATGAGCCGCTCGTTGTCTCGTTGATGCAAGCCGATCGAGGGCTCATCCAGAATGTACAGGACACCCATGAGACCGGCACCGATCTGCGTGGCAAGGCGGATGCGCTGCGCCTCGCCACCGGAGAGCGTGGCGGAAGCGCGGTCAAGCGTGAGGTAATCGAGGCCCACGTCCACCAGGAAGCGTAGGCGCTCGAGAATCTCCTTCACGATGCGCCCGCCGATGAACTGCTGGCGCTCGGTGAGCTCGAGCCCTTCGAAGAACGCGAGCGACTCGCGACACGAGAGACAGCAGACATCAAAGATCGACTTTCCCCCTACCGTGACGGCGAGCATCTCCGGGCGCAGGCGCGCGCCGTGGCAGGCCGAGCAGGGCTCCTCGCGGATGTAGCGCTCGAGCCGCGCCCTGGTGTTCTCGTTCGTGGTCTCGACATAGCGCTCGTAGAGGATGTTGCGCACACCGGAATACTTGGTGAACCAATGCGTATCGCGGCCGTCCTGCGTGTGATAGTCCACGCGCATCTTCTTGTCGCCCAGGCCGTCGAGGAACACCTTCTGCACGCGCTTCGGCAGGTCGCGCCAAGGCGTGGAGGGGTCGACCTTGAGGTGCTTGGCGAGCGCACGGAAGATTTGAGGGTAATAGTTCGACTTGCCGAAGAAGCTTCCGAACACCCCCTCCTCGATGGAAAGGCTCGGATCCTCGATAAGCGCCTCGGCGTCCACGACTTTCTTGAAACCGAGACCGTCGCACTCGGGGCAAGCGCCATAGGGGGCGTTGAACGAGAAATCGCGCGGCTGCAGGTCGTCGATGGAATGCCCATGTTCCGGGCACGCGAGCGCAAGGGAGTACATGAGGAGCTCGCCCTCCGTGCCTTCCGGAGCGTCGCGATCGGGCAGCAGGTAGACCCCCACGCGGCCGTGGGCGAGCGCCGTAGCCTGCTCGACAGCCTCGGCAATGCGCCCCGTGCTCCCCTCGCGGATCACGATGCGGTCGACCACGACCTCGATGGTATGCCGGAACTTCTTATCGAGTTCGATGGGGTCGTCGAGGGAGCGGACCTCGCCGTCGATGCGCACGCGTGAGAAGCCTTCGCCGCGCAGGTCTTCGAGGAGCTTGGCGAACTCACCCTTGCGGTCGGTCACCACGGGCGCGAGCATGAAGGCGCGCCGCCCCATGCCCTGTTCCAGAATCTTGTCCGCTACCTGGTCGGTGGTCTGGCGCTCGATTTCGCGACCGCATTCGGGGCAGTGCGGCGTACCGATGCGCGCGAAGAGCAGGCGCAGGTAGTCGTAGATCTCCGTGACTGTACCCACCGTGGAGCGCGGATTCTTAGAGGTGGTCTTCTGATCGATGGACACGGCCGGGCTCAGGCCATCGATGGAATCGAGGTCCGGCTTGTCCATCTGCCCCAGGAACTGGCGCGCGTAACTGGAAAGGCTCTCCACGTAGCGGCGTTGGCCCTCGGCATAGATGGTGTCGAATGCGAGGCTCGATTTGCCCGAACCCGAAAGCCCCGTGATCACGACGAGCTTGTCGCGCGGAATCTCGACATCGACGTTCTCGAGATTATGTTCGCGGGCGCCGCGGATGACGATAGATGAATCGGACATGTGCTCCCCCGTTCTGTGTTTCGCAGCCTCCGATTCTAGCGCACGGCAGCGCACGCCTGTTCGCGTTGTGCGGGCGTCACGGTTTGTCCAAGCCTTGTTCGATGCAGTTTCCGCACGGGATGGATTGCGCCCGCTCGCCCCGCCCCTACCCCGCAATGAGACAGTTGTGCCGGGTCAAACTGTCTCACTTCATTTTCGGGCAGGAAATCGTAGAAAAATATTTTTATACCCCCTCTTTTCTTAGATTTTATGCCCGAATCTCGATATAGCAGCGGCGAACGTTAAAAACGGGGCAAGGGTGACGCTACGCGGGCACGCGGACGGTAAAGGTGGTGACGCCGCGCTCGCTCGAGGCATCGATGGCGCCGCCATGGCCCTCGATAATCTCGCGTGCGATGGCCAGCCCGAGCCCAGCGCCCTTGCCGCTCCGCGCCCCATCTTCGCGGTAGAACTTATCGAAGATGCGGTCGAGATGCGCTGCCGAGATTTCCTTGCCGGTATCCTCGACCGTGAGCACGAGCCGCGCTCCCTCCACGGCGGCATCGCCCGCCGCGCTGCCCCTGCCCGCCGCGTTGGACCCGCCGGCAGCAATAACATCGCCTGCCGCACCGCCCTCGCTTGCAGCGGTGGCATCGCCCGCGGCCTCATCCACACGCGCGCGGCACACGACCGCCGTGCCCGCTTCGGCGTAGGCGATCCCGTTCTTGAGGAGGTTCCCCATCACGCGCGCCATCTTCTCAGGGTCGATGAACGCGCTCAGGCCCTCCGGGACCTCCACCTCGATACGAACGCCGCGCTCCATTGCCGCTGGATAGAGCTCGTCCGCCACCTGCTCCACCAAAAGCGCCACATCTGTGGTTTCGCGCTCGATGGGAATGGCGCCCAAGTTGTAGCGGGTAATCTCGAAGAACTCGTCCATCATGCCGTCGAGGCGCTGCGCCTTCTCGAGCGCCGAGCGCGCGTAGCGCTCGCGACGAGCCGCCGGCAGCCCAGGCTCCTCGGCAAGCAACGCCAGGTAGCCTACGACCGAGGTCAAGGGCGTCTTGATGTCATGAGCAAGATACGCCACGAGCTCGTTTTTGCGGGCCTCGGCATAGGTTGCCGCACGCGCCTGCGCCTGCTCGCGCTCGGCAAGGCGCGCGAACGCAGCGCGGGCGCCATCGAATCCGCCCGGAAGCTCCGGCTTCCCGCCCGCAGCCGCCTGCTCGAGCGCCGCCATGAGCGCATCGACCCCGTGCGCCGAGCGCGCGGCGCACCAGAGCCCCACCGCTGCGAGACCTATCGCGTAGACCAACCAGAGCACCGGCCCCTTGATGATGCCCGTCACGAACCGGTAGTCCGCCAGATCGCGGAACTGCGGGTTGCCGTTGACCAGCGAGCCCTCCTGATAACCGAGCATGCGGTAGAGGTCGACGGAATCGGCCGGAACCTCAATCCACACCGAGGTCGCGTCGGCTATCCATCCCGCAAGGGTCGGCCACGCGAGCACGCGCGCCGCAGCAACGAGCAGCACGAACGCAAGCGTATAAGCGGCCATGCGCGCGAATGCGCCCGCCACGGCCCGCCTTCGGTACTCGATTCCCTGCATGGTTTTCATAAGGCCTCCTCACTGGCGCTGGGCCCGGCACACTGCCGGGTGGCGCGGCCCCTCTCCGCCTCTCGCCAGCGGCCGGCGCCCCTACGGCGCGATCTTATAGCCCACACCCCACACCGTCTCGATAAACACCTGGTCGGAGTCGATTTCGGCAAGCTTGGCGCGCAGATGCCGAATATGCACCATCACTGAGTTCGCACTCGCCGCAAGGTAGCACTCGCCCCACACCGCCTCGTAGAGGTCGCGCGTCGAAACGGGCCTACCGCCCGCCGCGAGCAAGAGCGCGAGCACGTCGAACTCCTTCGGCGTGAGCGCGAGATCCTCGCCATGAAGCCTCGCAACATGCCCCGCCCGGTCGACCTCGAGGCCGCGACAGGCAAGCAGGGCCTCGCGCGCGCCAGCCGCATCCTCTGCCGCATACGACGCGCGGCGCAGGCACGACTTCACCCGCGCAACGAGCTCGCGCGGAAGGAACGGCTTGGTCACGTAGTCGTCCGCCCCGCTCATGAGGCCCACGACCTTATCGGCCTCCTCGCCCTTGGCGGAAAGGAAGATCACCGGCACGCGCGAGCGCCCCCGCAGCCGGCAACAAAGCTCGAAGCCATCGATCCCCGGCATCATGACATCGAGAATGACCAAATCGATGCCGCCCCGGTCGAGGATGCCGAGTGCCTCGAGCGAGTTTGTGCAAGGCACCACGCGCATTCCCGCCGTGCCGAGGGTGTCGGCCACAAGCTCGACGATCATGGGGTCGTCGTCCACCACGAGTATGTTCTGCGAAACCTCCATGCCTCGATGGTATCAGCACGGGCACGCGGCGCGCGGGCCGACGCCGAGAGATAAGGTTTGCATAAGGTTTGATCGGGCAAAGGTAAGGATTCGCTATAGGAAGGCCAAGGAGGCGAGCGCGTACGGTTGAGCACATCAGCCCAGCCGTTTGACAGCCGTGGTTCATTTTGTACCCGTCCCAAAATGACCGGAATGGACCGCGGGCCAGAAAGGATCTGACCATGACACGCATGCCACGCAGGCGTCTTCCCGCCCTTCTCTCCCTAGCGCTCTTCATCGGGGCCATTGCGCTGGCGGCGCACGGCATCGGCTCACTCGCCGGCGCGCCCGCAAGCACCATCGCTCCGCAAGCAGCCACAGGCGAGCAGCCCTGGTACCTCGTCCTCGTCAACAGTACGCACCCCTTGCCCGATGACTTCTCCATCCAGACGGCCAAGATGCCCGGCGGCGAGACCGTAGACGCGCGCATCGCCGATCCCCTCGCCCAGATGCTCGATGCCTGCACCGCCGCCGGCTACCACCCCTTCGTAAGGTCGGGCTATCGCACGCGCGAAACGCAACAGGCGATTCTCGACAACCGCATCAAAGACTACGAAGCCGAGGGCCTCTCGCCGGAACGCGCCCGCGATGCAGTGCTCGACTGGGTCGCGCTACCCGGCACGAGCGAACACGAGCTTGGCCTCGCCGTGGACATCAACGACGAGAACGGTGACGCGGGCATGTACGACTGGCTCGCCGAGCATGCGCACGAATACGGCTTCATACAGCGCTATCCGCCGGAGAAGTCGTCGATCACCGGCATCTCGCACGAACCCTGGCACTACCGCTACGTGGGAGAGGAGGCCGCAACCGCCATCTACGAGGAAGGCATCACGCTCGAGGAATACCCAGCATGACACCCCTCCGAAAACGCGGCAGCGGCGCCAGGGGAGCCTGCCACACATGAGACAGCTGTGCCGGGTCAAACTGTCTCACGGACGGACAATGCGCATTTTCATGCCGAAATCACCCAGCATCTGTGCATTATCCATCCGAACGTCATGGTGAGAAACGACGACGTTCAGTGAGCGCCGTTCGGCACGTGCATGATGGGTACAATACGGGCATACCAAACGTTCGCCCGGCCCGCAGCCGGGCTCTACATGAAAGGACGTCCCATGGCTTCTTGCGAGCATGCAGCCGCCGCCGGCGGCCAGACTGCTCCCACGCAATTCGAGGAGAACAGCCTTTCCGAGGTGAAGCACGTCATCGCCGTGCTTTCGGGCAAGGGAGGCGTGGGCAAGTCGTTCGTAACCGGGGCGCTCGCCATCGAACTGAGCCGCCGCGGGCACACGGTCGGCATCCTCGACGCCGACATCACCGGCCCCTCCATCCCCAAGATGATGGGCATGAGCGGCAAGCGGGCGAGCGGCCTCGGCAAGCTTCTCCTTCCCGAGATATCCGCCACCGGCATCAAGGTCATGTCTTCGAACCTCCTGCTCGAGCGCGAGACCGACCCGGTGCTCTGGCGCGGGCCCGTCATCGCGGGTGCCATCCGCCAGTTCTGGAGCGATACCTCCTGGGGCCCGCTCGACTACCTCCTTGTTGACATGCCTCCGGGCACGGGCGATGTTGCGCTCACCGTGTTCCAATCGCTTCCGGTCGACGGCATCGTCGTAGTCACGAGCCCGCAGGACCTCGTCTCCATGATCGTCGCCAAAGCCGTGAACATGGCCGAGAAGATGCACGTGCCGATCCTCGGCATCATCGAGAACATGAGCTATATCACCTGCCCGGATTGCGGCCGTAAGATCGAGGTCTTCGGGCAGAGCAACCTCGACGAGGTGGCGGCGGGCTATGGACTCAAGGTCCTCGGCCGCCTTCCCATCGACCCCGCGCTCGCAGCCGCCTGCGACGACGGCACCATCGAATCCGCACTGCCCATGGGGCTTCTTCCTGAGGCGCTCGCCGTTTGCGAAGCGGTCGAGGTGCGCACGGACGCAGATGCCGAGCCCGCCGAGCCAGAGGCGTAACCGCAGACGAAGAGCCGACCGTGTAGCCGCGAACACCAAACGGAACACTCCGCCCCTGCCGGTATTCGGCATTCATGGCAGGCGCCTTTGCCTCGCCCGCCCGCCGCATCGATGCGAAGTCGAGCGACAAGGGCCCTCGCCCATTCCCCAACCATGACGACCAGGAGCAGCATGCCGCGTACCGAAGTTGAGCCATATGACGTCATCGTGATCGGCGGTGGGGCATCCGGCCTCGCCGCCGCCCTCTCCGCTGCCCGCGCGGGGGCGCGGACGGCTGTCGTGGAACGCGATGTGGCCTGCGGCCTCCCCATCCTCTCTACCGGCAACGGACGCTGCAACCTCTCGAATACCTTGCTGCATCCGGGCCATTATCGGCACCCCGAGGTGGCTCGCACCGTGATGGGCGCCACGCCCGAAGAAGACCTCTCCGCATGGTTCCATTCGATCGGCCTGGCAACCTGCCGCGAGGGAAACCTCCTCTTCCCCATGAGCAAGCGCGCGGAATCGGTGCGCGATGCGCTCCTCGCCGCATGCGAGCGTTCGGGCGTCGAGCTCATCTGCTGCTGCGAGCCCGTGCGCGCGACATGGAGGGAGAGCAGCGCGGTGCAAGAGCCCCGGGGAGCGGCGACGGCCGAACGCGGCGCATGGAAGCTCGACGTCCTCGCGCCCACGCGGCTGCTGCGCGCCCACCGAGCGCGCGATGCCAAGGCCGAGCTCCGCGCGCTCCGCAAGGCGCTCTCCGTTGCACCCAAGCGCTCCCACGCCCTGTTCGCGCGAACGGTCGTGCTTGCCCCCGGCGGCTCGAGCGAGGGCGTCTGCCAGCTCTTCGACCTGCCTCACCTTGAGGAATCTCCCGTACTCTGCCCCGTTTCCTGCACGCCGCTCGACGACCGGGGGCGTGCTGGCGCCGACCTTCTCGCGCGCCTCGACGGCCTCAGGGCCGAGGCCGAGCTTTCGCTCTTGCGTGACGGCGAGCTCGTTTGGCGGGAACGAGGCGAGGTGCTCTTCCGCTCGTACGGCCTTTCGGGCGTGGTTACCTTCAACCTTTCGCGCCGAGTCGAGACGGGCGACCGCATCGAGGTCGACCTGTTTCCCGATACGCCCGAACCGGCTCTTGCCGATGCCTTCCGCATGCGAGAGCGCGTGGTCGGAGACATGGGCCCGCGCGCTTACCGCTGGTTCGACGGCATGCTCGCCCCCGCGCTCGGGAGGGCGGTCATCTTGCTGGGCACCGGCACCCGCGAGGGTTGCGCCCGCGCAGCCAAGCACCTGGGCTTTCGCGCTAACGGGCGCACCGAGACGGGCGTCGCCCAGGTTAAGCGCGGGGGAATCCCCTTCAGCGCGACCGACCTCTCTACGCTCTCGGTGACGCACCCGAGCAACGCCGCAGCAGCCGGCACGCTCTTCGCCTGCGGAGAGGCCCTTGATATGGACGCGGATTGCGGAGGGTACAATCTAGCATGGGCTTGGATTTCCGGGGCACGCGCCGGCAGGTCCGCTGCGCGTGCAACGAGACCATAGGCTGCCACGCCCTCGCCGTGCGGGCACCTCGCCTGCATGCCGCCCCTACGAGTTTGCGACGAAATGAATGGAGGCGCTGAGCCCATGATCGAGATCTCTGACATTCGCGCGACCCTCGCGCAGGGAGCCGCCGAGCAGAGCTGCCTCGCCGTAGGCCTCATCGATGCCGTGCGCCTCTTCACCTGCCTCCCCCACTACTTCGCCCACATCGAGCTCCGGCGCCGCTCCATCGACGCCAGGCGCAAATCTGACGTGCACATCGTGCTCACGGTGCGCATACGATTCGCCGAAGGAGTCGATGAGCACGCGATGCTCGCCCGCGTGCCCGAGCGCGACCGCCGCCGCGTTCGCATCGTCTCGCCGGACCCGAGCGTTTCCGTGCCGCACATCTCGACCCTGCCCGGAGCGCGTCCCGTCGTCGTAGGCGCCGGCTGTGCCGGTCTCTTCGCCGCGCTCAGGCTCGCCGAGGCGGGCCTGGAGCCCCTCCTCATCGAACGGGGCGACGATGCAACCAGGCGAACCCAGGCCATCGAGCGCTTCAACCAAACCGCAACGCTCGATCCCGAGAGCAACATTCAGTTCGGGCTCGGCGGTGCCGGCACGTTTTCCGACGGAAAGCTCAACACGGGCACGAAGAACGCCGCTCATCGCTACATCCTCGAGACGCTCGTTGAAGCCGGTGCTCCCCGCGAGATTCTCTGGGACGCCAAGCCGCACGTGGGCTCGGACATCCTCCCCACCGTGGTCACGCGAATCGTCGAGCGCATCCGCGCGCTCGGAGGCGAGGTGCGCTTCCGCACGAAGCTCGTCGACATCGAGCGCGAGCGCCCCGCAGCGGGCGCCATCACGGCCATCGTCGTGGAAGGCGGAGCGGGTGGCTTTGACCCCCTCTCGCTTAAGCACCCCGAGGCAGATAGGGCGACCTCGCGCCAGGAAAGCGCTCGCAGCGAGCGCATACCGTGCGACCAGCTCATCCTCGCCTGCGGGCACTCCGCCCGCGACGTGTTCGAGCTTCTCCTGCACCGCGGCTTCGCCGTCCAGCGCAAAACGTTCGCCATGGGCGTGCGCATCGAGCACCTGCAGAGCGCAATCGACCGCGCGCAATACGGGCCGGCGGCCGGGCACCGCGCGCTCGGAGCCGCGCCCTACAAGCTTGTCGCCCATCTGCCCAACGGGCGGAGCCTGTTCTCGTTTTGCATGTGCCCCGGTGGCCAGGTTGTTGCCGCAGCATCGGAACCGGGGGGCGTGGTTACGAACGGCGCGAGCCTCTACGCCCGCGACGGAAAGAACGCCAACTCGGCCCTTCTGGTAAACATCACCCCGCAGGACCTTCCCGGCGCCGACCCGCTTGCCGCCGTGGCGCTCCAACGCGCCTGCGAGCAGCGCGCTTACGAGCTCGGCGGGGGCAGCTTCCGTGCCCCCGCGCAGCTCGTCGGAGATTTCCTGAAGCGCCGTCCAAGCGAAGGGCCGGGTGCGGTCGCCCCCACCTACCCGCTCGGAGTCACATGGACCGAGCTCGACAGCACGCTGCCCGCACACGTCATCGAGACGCTGTGCCTGGGCATCCCGGCGCTCGACCGCAAGCTCAAGGGATTCAACGTGGCCGACGCCGTGCTCACGGGCGTCGAATCGCGCTCGAGCTCGCCCGTAACCGTAGCGCGCGACCGCAGTTGCGCAGCACTCGACGCGCCCGGGCTCTACCCTTGTGGCGAGGGCGCGGGCTACGCCGGCGGCATCATGAGCGCTGCGACCGACGGGCTCCGCTGCGCCGACGCCGTACTGGCGAAGCTTAGCCAGAAAGCCGCCGCACGCTAGGCAACAGCCCCGGAATCATGCCGCCGAGCATCTGCAAATGACCTGCTAGAGCGCGTACGTTGACCATTTGTCAAACGTGAACATCCCGTGGAATAGAGCGCCGCGAAGCGCAAATTTCGCCCTGAGCGCCCCCGTGCGAGGCGATTCTTCGCTAGCATTATAGCGGTTGACGTTAATTAACGTTTCGTCAATAAGCAGGCGTGACATCGCTTGCTTCGAATTGCACCGCGAGCATGGAGGATCATGGCCTTCCACATCACCGGAACGGGCTCGGCGCTGCCGCAGCGATCCGTCACCAACGATGAGCTTTCGAGCTTTCTCGACACCTCAGACGAATGGATTGCCGCCCGTACAGGCATCCGCGAGCGTCGCATCTGCACCACGGAGACCCTTGACGAGCTTGCGATCGCCGCATGCCGGCGCGCGCTCGATGCGGCCGGGATCACCGCCGCCGACATCGACCTCATCGTGTGCTCGACGACCTCCGGCGATCATCTCATGCCCGCCGAAGCCTGCGCCATCGCCGAGGGCCTCGGCGTGGACTGCCCCGCCTTCGACGTGTCTGCCGCATGCGCCGGCTTCGTCTTCGCGCTCGATATCGCAGACGGCTTCTTTGTTCGCGGGCGCAGCCAGCGCGCCCTTATCGTCTCGGCCGAGAAGATGTCACGCATCCTCGATTGGTCAGATCGCGCTACCTGCGTGCTCTTCGGCGACGGTGCGGCGGCGTGCGTCGTGGAGGCGGGCGGCGAGAGCCCGCTCGCGATCAACCTGGCATGCAAGCCGAATCTCACCGCCCTCGCCGTACCCGGCGTCACGGGGAACTCTCCGTTCGACGAGACCCGCGACGGGAACGGCGCGCGCTCGGCTGGCGCAACGGCCCAGGCCTGCTCCCTCACCATGAAGGGGCAGCAGGTGTTCAAATTCGGCGTCACCACCATCTGCGACGCCGTGAACGGCCTCTGCGAACAGGCGGGCATCGAGGTCTCTGCAATCGACCACTTCATCTTTCACCAGGCCAACGAGCGCATCCTCGCGGCAGCGAGCGCGCGGCTCGGACTCGACGACACCAAGGTTGCGCGCACGCTCGCGCACACGGGAAACATCTCGAGCGCCTGCATCCCCTATACCATCGACACCCTCGCCCGCAACGGCGAGCTCAAACAGGGCGAGCTCATCGCCCTCGTGGGCTTTGGCGCCGGGCTCGACACCGGCTCCTGCCTTATGCGCTGGAGCTGACCGCGTTCTATGAGACGGATGAGACAGATTGACCCGGTACAACTGTCTCATTTCGTGCACCACCCTTGTTGTCCACGGCGCAACGGGCGCCGGGAAGATACCAACCGTAAAGGAGTACACCATGGCTGAGTCCACCACCTTCGAGCGCATCTGCGACATCATCCGCGACAACGGCGGCACCGCCGACATGGAGCTCACCCCCGAGACCAAGCTCGCCGACGCGGGCCTCGATTCCCTCGCCACCGTCGAGGCCGTCATCGCCTGCGAAGACGAGTTCGACATCGAGATCGAGACCGACTCCAACCCGGAGACCGTGGGCGAGTTCGTCGAGCTCGTCGAGTCCCTCATGGAGAACTAACATGCTCCACACCCCCATCTGCGACCTTCTGGGCATCGAAAAGCCCGTCTTCCAAGGCGGTATGGCCTGGATCGCCGACGCGAGCCTTGCCTCTGCCGTCTCCGAGGCGGGCGGCCTGGGAATCATCGCTGCCATGAACGCGAACGCCGAATGGCTCCGCAACGAGATCCACGAGCTTCGCGCCAAGACCGATAAGCCCTTCGGCGTGAACGTGATGCTCATCAGCCCGTTTGCCGACGAGGTGGCCCAAGTGGTCATCGACGAGCAGGTGCCCGTCGTGGTCACCGGTGCCGGCAACCCCACCAAGTACATGAAGGCTTGGGTGGCCGCAGGGATCAAGGTCGTACCGGTCTGCGCCTCGGTGGGCCTGGCCCGCATGGTCGAGCGCGCCGGAGCCACGGCCGTCGTGGCCGAGGGCGGCGAGTCCGGCGGCCACGTGGGCGATGCCTCGACGATGGCACTCGTCCCACAGGTCGTTGACGCCGTGAAGATCCCCGTCATTGCTGCCGGCGGAATCGGCGACGGACGCGGTATGGCGGCGGCCCTTATGCTGGGCGCCCAGGGCGTCCAGGTGGGCACGCGCTTCCTCGTGGCCAACGAGTGCACCGTCTCCGAGGAGTACAAGGAGCGCGTGCTCAAGGCCAAGGACATCTCGACCATCGTGACCGGCCGTCGTACCGGGCACGCCGTCCGCTGCCTCAAGACCCCCTTCACCACCACCTTCGCCAAGAAGGAGAACGAAGGGGCCCCCGTTGAAGAGCTTGAGCAGATGGGGGCGGGCGCGCTGCGCAAGGCCGCCAAGGACGGCAACTACGAGGAGGGCTCGTTCATGTGCGGCCAGATCGCCGGCATGGTGCACGAGCGCCAGAGCGCTGCCGAGATCGTGGACGACCTTGTGAACGGCGCCGAAAAGCTCCTGAAGGAGGCTCCCGCATGGGTCAGGTAGCATTCCTGTTCGCGGGCCAGGGCGCACAGCACCCCGGCATGTGCATGGAGCTTGCCGAGCGCGAGCCCGCCGCCCGCGCCGTCTTCGAGACGGCGGACGCCGCGCGTCCCGGCACGAGCGCCCAGTGCTTCGAGGGCACCCAGGAGGAGCTCAACGACACGGCGAACACCCAGCCATGCGTCTTCGCCGCCGACCTCGCCTGCGCCCGCGCGCTCGAAGCGCATGGCGTGGCGCCGGCCGCCGTTGCCGGCTTCTCGCTCGGCGAGGTAGCTGCGCTCACCTTCGCCGGCTCCTATACCGACGCCGAAGGCTTCGCGCTCGTATGCCACCGCGCTGAGCTCATGGCCGCTGCCGCCGAGGCGCACCCCGGTGCCATGCGGGCCATACTGAAGCTCGATGCAGAGACGGTGGAGGAACTCGCCCAGCAGGCGGGCGAAGCATGGCCCGTGAACTACAACAGCCCGCAGCAGACCGTGGTTGCCGGCTCGCCCGAGGCGCTCGAGCAGCTCGACGCCCTTGTGCGCGACGCCAAGGGCCGCTCGATGCCCGTCGCCGTCTCTGGAGCGTTCCACAGCCCGTATATGGCCGAGGCGTCCGAGAACCTGGCCGCCTACCTCGCCGAGGGCCATGCCCCGGCTGCACCGCAGGTGCCCGTCATCGCAAACCGCACCGCCGAGGCCTACCCCGCGGGCGACACCGCCGAGGATACTACGGCGCGCGCCGCGCTCCTTGCCGAGCAGGTGTCTCACCCCGTGCAATGGGTCCGCACCCTGCGCGAGCTCGAGAGCCGCGGCATCGACACCTTCATTGAGGTGGGCCCGGGCAAAACGCTCACCGGCCTCGTGAAGCGCACCCTCAAAGGCGCGACTGCGCTTACCTGCGAGACGCCCGAGCAGCTCGACGCCGTACTCGAGGCGCTCGGCATGACCGACGCGAAGGAGGCATAAGATGGCTGCCACCGAAACCACTGCATCCGCCGACGCGCGCCGAGTAGCGCTCGTGACGGGCGGTTCGCGCGGCATCGGCCGCGCCATCTGCCTCGAACTCGCCCGCGCCGGCATGGGCATCGCTGTGGTCTACGCCGGCAATGAGGAAGCCGCCCAGGCCACCGTCGCCGCCGTGGAGGAACTCGGGCAGGCTGCCCGCGCCTATCGCTGCGATGTCGCCTCCGCCGAGGAGGTCGATGCCACCGTCAAGCAGGTCATCGCCGACTTCGGCGGCGTGTGGGCGCTCGTCAACAACGCCGGCGTCACGCGCGACACGCTCTTGGCCCGCATGAAGGAAGACGACTTCGAGCGCGTTATCGACGTCAATCTCAAAGGCGCCTATCACCTGGTGCGCGCCCTCACGCGGCAGTTCATGCGCCAGCGCGGCGGCCGCATCATCAACATGAGCTCCGTTGTGGGGCTCATGGGCAATGCGGGCCAGGTAAACTACGCCGCCTCCAAAGCAGGCCTCATCGGCCTCACCAAATCCGTCGCCCGCGAGCTCGCCGGGCGAAACGTCACGGTTAACGCTGTTGCGCCCGGATTCGTTGAGACCGATATGACCGCCGCCCTTCCCGAGGCTGCCCGCACGGCATACGAGCAGCAGATTCCACTCGGCAGGCTCGCGAGCCCCGAGGAGATCGCCGCGCTCGTGGGCTTCCTGGCGAGCGATGCCGCAGCCTACATCACCGGTGAGGTCATCCGCTGCGACGGCGGCATGGCGATGTAGCGCGCCAACAGACGGGACAAGGTGTCAGGCTCGCTTGCCCCGTCTCGCCCAACCGCCCGGAAGCAGGCGAAACGAGCTTGCGGCGAACGAGTCTGACGCTTTGTCCCACGCACGCCTAAGAGGAGTTTGAACATGGAACACAGAGTGGTCGTCACCGGCATGGGCGCGGTCACGCCCGTCGGCAACAGCGCCACCGAGACCTGGGACGCCTTCATCGCTGGAAAGAACGGCATCGGCGCCATCACGCGATTCGACACGACCGACTTCAAGGTCAAGGTAGCCGGAGAGGTCAAGGACCTCGATTGCGCCGAGCGACTCGGATGCAACACGCGCCACATGGATCTCTTCGTCCAGTACGCACTCGTCGCCGCCGACGAAGCCATCGCGCAAGCCGGTCTTGACGCCGAGGGCTCCTGCGATCGCGACCGCGTGGGCGTCTACGTTGGTTCGGGCATCGGAGGCATGAAGTCCTACACCGACAATGTCGACGTCATGCGCGCCCGCGGCGCACGCCGCGTCTCGCCCTTCATGATTCCCATGATGATCGCGAACATGGCAGCCGGCGAAATCGCCATCCGGCAGAAGCTCTACGGCCCCACCCTGCCCGTGGTGACCGCCTGTGCCACCTCGGCGCACACGATCGGCGAGGCGTTCCGCGCCATCAAACACGGCTACGCCGACGCCATCGTTGCCGGTGGCTCCGAGGGAGCGCTCGTGCCCGAAGCCGTGGCCGGTTTCACGAACGCCAAAGCGCTGACCAAGAATCCCGACCCCGAGACGGCGTGCCGCCCGTTCGACGCAGGCCGCGACGGCTTCGTGATGGGCGAGGGTGCAGGCATCGTCGTGCTCGAGGAGCTCGAGCACGCCCGCGCGCGCGGAGCCAAGATTCTGGCCGAGGTCGTGGGCTACGGCAACACCTGCGACGGATACCACATCACGAGCCCCGACCCCGAGTCGCGCGGCATCACGCGCGCCATCGTCGAGGCTATGGAGGGCACCGGGCTCGACGCCGCCGAGGGCCTTTACATCAACGCCCACGGCACCTCCACCAAGCTGAACGATGCGTCCGAGACGCGTGGCTTCAAACTTGCGCTCGGCGAGGAGGCAGCCCGCGCGGCGCACATCTCTTCCACCAAATCCATGACCGGGCACATGCTCGGCGCGACGGGGGCCGTCGAGGCCATCGCCTGCGTCGGCGCGCTCACCGAGGGAATCATCCCTCCCACGATCCACTACGCCGAGGCCGACCCCGAGTGCGACCTCGATTACACCCCCAACCAGGCCGTTTCGGCACAGGTGCGTTGGGCGCTCTCCACGAACCTCGGGTTCGGCGGGCACAACGCGGCTCTGGCGTTCAAAGCATACGAGGACTAACCATGCACATCGATTCAAAGAAGCTCAACGAGGTCGCCGCGCTCATGGAGGACCATGGCCTTACGCGCGTGCGTCTCTCAGAGGAAGACGGACGCGTGGTCGAGCTGGAGCGCATGACCGCCCCGGCGCCCGAAGCCATCGCCGTCCCGGTCGCCGCGCCCATGGCCGCCGCAGCGACCCCCGCGGCTGCCCCCGCTGCCCCAGCGATCATCGCGCCAACCGAGGCGCCGGCACCTGCTGCCGAAACCGCACCGGCCCCTACCGCCACTAGCACCATCTCCGTCGAGGCCCCGATGGTCGGCGTATTCTATGCAGCTCCCTCACCCGGCGCCGACCCGTTTGTCAGCGTGGGCTCCACGGTCCACGTCGGCGACACGCTCTGCATCATCGAGGCCATGAAGCTCATGAACGAGGTCGTTGCAGAAGCCGACGGTACCATTTCCGAGATCTGCGTCCAGGACGGGGACCTCGTGGAATTCGGCTCCTGCATCATGAAGATCGTCCCAGGCGGTGAGGCGTAGATGAAGCGCGACGAGCTCAAGAAGATTCTCCCCCATCGCGAGCCGATGCTTCTGCTTGATGAAGCCGAGGTTGTCGACGGCGTCGCTCACGGACGAATCACCATCACGGGCGACGAGTTTTTCGTTCAGGGCCATTTCCCCGGCAACCCCGTCGTTCCCGGCGTGATCCTCTGCGAGATGCTCGCCCAGAACTGCTGCGTGCTCATGGGTGATGGCCTTTCCGGACAGGAAAATGTGACACCGTTCTACACGAGTCTCGATAAGGTTCGCTTCAAGCACCCCGTGCGCCCTGGGGACACCGTGGAGCTCACGTGCCAGATTACGCGGCACCGGGGCCCCTTCTACTTTGCGAGCGGCGAGGCACGCGTCGGCGATGCGCTCTGCGTGACGGCCGAGATGTCTTTCGCCCTCATGCCCGCAGAATAGCGCCCGGATACGCTGCGGGCGGGCGAGATGGCGCCTGGAGCAACCTTCGCCGCCAGGCATCCGCTCATCCCGCCTGCCCTCAACGCACTTTTTTCGAAAATCCACAATTTTGTGGCAGTTATTTCAACTATGAACGATTGAGGCCGCCATGCCACGCCCCAAACGTCTCAATTAAGCCTCTTAGTCCCTCCGCACGAAGCGCTTTCCTGCAGTTTTGTGCTTGAGCGCCGATCGCTAGGCAAAATATTATCCGCGCAATCGTTCATAGTTGAAATAACTGCCAATTTTGGAGGCATCGATGTTCAAGAAGATCCTCATCGCCAACCGCGGCGAGATCGCGGTGCGCGTCATCCGCGCGTGCAAGGAGATGGGCGTCCAAACCGTAGCTGTCTACTCCACGGCCGACGCGAACGCGCTCCATGTACAGCTCGCCGACGAGGCATATTGCATCGGCGGGCCGCGTCCGCAAGATAGCTACCTTAACGAAGATGCCATCCTGACTGTCGCCGTCGCAAGCGGAGCAACCGCCATCCATCCCGGCTACGGCTTTCTTTCCGAGAACGCAGGGTTCGCGCGCCGTTGCCGCGAATGCGGCGTGGTGTTCGTGGGGCCGTCGCCCGAAGTAATCGAGCGCATGGGCGACAAGGATGCCGCGCGCCGTTGCGCCAAGGAGGCCGGCGTGCCCATCGTCCCCGGCTGCAACCTGCTCAAGAGCGCCGAAGAAGCCGAACGGGAAGCCGAGCGCATCGGCTGCCCGGTTCTCATCAAGGCGCGCGCGGGCGGCGGCGGACGCGGCATCCGCAAGGTCGAGCGCGCGCAAGACGCCGGCAAAGCTTTTACCGAAGCCCACGCCGAAGCCGAGGCCGCCTTCGGCGACGGGGAATGCTATATGGAGAAGTTCGTCGCCCCCGCGCACCATGTCGAGGTGCAGGTGCTCGCCGACGCCCATGGCAACGTGGTCACGCTTGGCGAGCGTGAATGCTCGGTGCAGCGCCGAAACCAGAAGCTCCTGGAGGAAAGCCCCGCGCCGTGCCTCGAGGGTCGCGACGACATCCGCGAGCGCATGTACGAGGCAGCGCGCAATTTGGCGCGCGCAGTCGGCTACGAAGGGGCGGGCACGATCGAGTACCTATACGCAGACGACGGCAATTTCTACTTCATGGAGATGAATACGCGCCTGCAGGTCGAGCACCCCGTCACCGAGTTTGTAACCGATATCGACCTGGTTAAGTGGCAGCTTCGCGTGGCTGCGGGCGTCGAGTTCCCCTATGCGCAAGACGAGATCATGCCCGCAAAGCGATCCCATGCCATCGAATGCCGCATCAACGCGGAGGGCCCCGCGCCCGACTACCGCCCCTCCTGCGGCACCATCCACTCCATGCATGTGCCCAACGGCCCATGGGTGCGATTCGACTCGTCTCTCTATCCCGGCGCCGTCGTGCCACCGTACTACGATTCGATGCTCGGCAAGCTCATCGTGCGCGCGGGCACACGTGAAGAGGCCATCCGCAAGATGCGCTCGGCGCTCACCGAACTCATCATCGACGGCGTCGACGCTAACACCGAGCTTCAGCTCGATATCCTCTCGAACCCTGAGTTCCTCTCCGGCATCTATCACACGAACCTGATGGAGCACCTCTATGAAGACTAAGCAGAAGGGCATCAACAAGCTCGAGGGCCCCGTGACGGACATCCCCATCGAGCTCCCCGAGCGCCGTGCCTATGTCAAATGCCCTGGTTGCCGGCGCATCATCGACCTCGAGCAGCTTGAGGCATCGCACGATGTCTGCCCGCGCTGCGGCCACCACATGCGCCTTGGCGCGAGAAAGCGCCTCGAGGCCACCGTCGATGCCGGCAGCTTCGAAGAGTGGGATGCCGAGCTTGAGGCAACGGACATCCTCGCATTTCCCGGTTATACCGAGAAGCTCGAGCGCGCCCAGCGTTCAACGGGCGATAAAGATGCCGTGCTCTGCGGGCGCGCCACGATCGGCGGCGAACCCTGCGCCATCTTCATCATGGATGGCGACTTCATGATGGGCTCGATGGGTTCGGTCGTGGGCGAGAAGATCTGCCGCACCTTTGAGCGAGCCGCTGAGCTTCGCCTGCCGGTCGTAGGTATTACCGTCTCCGGTGGTGCCCGCATGCAGGAAGGCACCACCTCGCTTATGCAAATGGCCAAGGTCTCGGGAGCGCGTGCGCGCTTCGCCAAGACGGGCCTCCCCTACCTCGTACTCCTCACCGATCCAACCACGGGCGGCGTGACGGCCAGCTTCGCCATGGAGGGCGACATCATCCTCGCCGAGCCCGGTGCGCTCATCGGCTTCGCAGGGCCGCGCGTCGTGGAACAGACCACCCACAAGCGCCTCCCCGCCGGCTTCCAGCGTTCAGAATTCCTGCTCGAGCACGGCTTTCTCGACCTTATCGTCGAGCGCGAGAACGTCCCCGCAACCCTCTCCGAGCTCCTCGCGCTCCACGCCGGACGCATTCCCGCAGCCGATGCTCCGCACGTTCTGCCCGAGCGACATGAGCCGCACACGCTCCTCAAGAAGGCGGGCCGCAAGCGCCGGCGTAGCGGCAATGAAGCTCCGAGCGCATACGATATCGTGCAGGCAGCCCGCTCGGTGGAACACCCCACCGCCCTCGAGCTTATCGAGCTCGGCTTCGACGGATTCATCGAGCTCCACGGAGACCGGTACTTCAGCGATGACCCCGCCATCGTGGGCGGCATCGCATGGGTCGGCGACCAGGTGTTCACCGTCATCGGCACCGAGCGCGGTCGATCGACCAAGGAGCGCGTCGCGCGCAACTTCGGCTCCGCCCACCCCGAGGGGTACCGTAAGGCTCAGCGCCTCATGAAGGAGGCTGAGCGCTTCGGAAGGCCCGTCCTCTGCCTTATCGACACTGCAGGGGCGTACTGCGGAATCGGCGCCGAAGAGCGCGGACAGGGCGAAGCCATCGCCTCGAACCTCGTCGTCATGTCTGAGCTCGAGACGCCCATCGTGAGCATCGTCGTGGGGGAAGGGGGCTCGGGAGGCGCTCTTGCGCTCGCCGTTGCCGACCGCGTGCTCATGCTCGACAATGCAGCCTATTCCGTGGTAAGCCCCGAGGGCTGTGCGTCCATTCTCTGGAAGACCACCGATCGCGCCGCCGACGCCGCAGAGGCTCTCGCGCTCACCGCGCCTCGCCTCGCTGAGCTTGGCATCGTTGACGGCACCATCACGAGCTCCGGCACCCATCGCGAGCTCGCTGAGCGCATCATCGACCGGGTCACGCACGAGCTCGATGAGCTTGCATCCCTTAAGCCCGACGCCCTTGTCGAGGCCCGTCAAGCCAAATTCCGCGCGATGTAAGGGCACCGAGCTTCTCGACACGCTGATCCCCGGAAATCAGCGAAGCTGATTTCTGCGGAATCGCGCACCGAGAAGCTCGGCACCGAAAACTCCGCAGGCCGGACGCACTCCGCGCGCTAGTGCTTCATCTTGGAGCGCGCGCCGGGGCGCTTGCGGCCCGAAGCGAACACGCTCCCCTTGCGCGCGTTCCTGCGCAGCGCCTCCATGACCGCGTCCTCGCTTTCGCCCTCGAGCATTGCCTTGATGTGCACGATCGCGTCGCGCAGGCGCGCCGCCTCCTCGAAGTCCATCGCTTCGGAAGCGCTCCGCATATCGTCCTCCATGGTGGCCACGATGCGCTGCACCTCATCGCGCGGCAGGTCGGCGAGCTCCTCGGCCAAGCGCTGTCCCGTCGACGCCGCAACACCGGGCGCTTCCTCAGCGCCGGCGCCATCAGCCGATGGCGTGAAGAACTCGCCATGCCCAAGCGAGTCACCGCGCGACCGGTCGCGCTTGCCAACGTTTTCCGCCGCCTCGGCGATAAAACTCGAGATGTCGTTGATGGCCTTTCGAACTGTCTTGGGCTTGATTCCATGCTCCTCGTTGAACGCCATCTGAATCGAGCGGCGACGATTGGTCTCGTCAATCGCTTCGTGCATGGAATCGGTAATGGTATCGGCATACATGATGACTTCGCCATCGGCGTTTCGAGCCGCGCGGCCGATGGTCTGGATGAGGGAGCGCCGGTTGCGAAGGAACCCCTCCTTGTCGGCGTCCAAAATGGCCACGAGCGATACCTCAGGCAGGTCGAGGCCCTCACGCAACAGGTTAATGCCTACGAGCACATCAATCTTCCCCTGGCGAAGGTCGCGCAATATCTCGACACGGTCCATCGTCGCCGTATCCGAGTGCATGTAATTCACCTTAATGCCCGCGTCGAGCATGTGGTCGGTAAGGTCTTCCGCCATCCGCTTGGTGAGCGTCGTCACGAGTACGCGCTCATGGCGAGCGGTGCGAACCCGAATTTCATCGAGCAAGTCGTCAATCTGACCGTGCACCGGGCGAACATCGATCTTGGGGTCCAGAAGGCCCGTAGGTCGAATGATCTGCTCCACGTTGTTCTGGCTCACGCGCAGCTCGTAGTCGCCCGGGGTCGCGCTCACATAGATGAACTGTGGCACACGGGCCTCAAACTCATCGAAGCGCAACGGCCGGTTATCGAGGGCCGAAGGCAAGCGGAACCCATGCTCCACGAGCGTCACCTTGCGCGAGCGGTCGCCCTCGTGCATGCCGCGAATCTGCGGCACGGTAACATGGCTCTCGTCGATGATGCAGATCATGTCCTTGGGGAAGTAATCGATCAGCGTATATGGAGGTTCGCCGGGCTTGCGGCCATCGAGGTGACGCGAGTAATTCTCGATGCCGTTGCAATAGCCCATGGTCTCGAGCATCTCAAGATCGTAGCTCGTGCGCTGTTCCAGGCGCTGCGCCTCAAGAAGCTTATCGGCCGCCTTGAGCTCGGCGACACGATGCTCCATCTCGGTTTCGATCGATTTCACCGCAGCGGCTACCTTGGGTTTCTCCGTCACGTAGTGCGAGGCGGGCCACACGGGAATAGCGTCGTACTCGCGCAGAATCTCGCCGGTGACTTCGTCGATCTCGGCAATGAGCTCAACTTCGTCTCCGAAGAACTCGAAGCGAAGCGGATGCTCCGCATACGGGGGAAACACGTCGACGGTGTCACCACGCACGCGGAATGTGCCTCGAGCCAGATCGAAGTCGTTGCGGTCGTATTGGATGTCAATGAGCGCATGGATGAAGTCGTCGCGTTCGAGGGGCTCCCGCTTATCGACGTTCGGAGCAAGACCAGCGTAATCCTCGGGCGAGCCAATACCGTAGATGCACGACACCGAGGCAACCACGATCACGTCGTTGCGAGAGAGCAACTGGGAGGTCGCCTGATGCCGGAGCATCTCGACCTCCTCGTTAATCGAAGCGTCCTTTTCGATATAGGTATCGCTCTGCGGCACATAGGCCTCGGGCTGGTAATAGTCGTAATAGGAGACGAAGTACACGACCGCGTTATGGGGAAAGAACTCCTTGAGCTCGCTTGCCAGTTGGGCCGCAAGCGTCTTATTCGGCGCCATGACGAGCGTCGGCTTGCCCAGCGCTTCGATAGTCTTCGCCATGGTGTAGGTCTTTCCCGAACCAGTCACACCGAGAAGGACTTGATAGCGGTCCCCGCGCTCCACGCCCTCTACGAGCGAGGCGATGGCTTGCGGCTGGTCGCCCGAAGGCTCAAAGGGGCTCACAACCTCGAAGCGCGCAGGTTCGCTCGCAGCCCCAAATCGACGCAGCTCGCCGCCGACGCGCTCAACCTCGAACGAACTCATGAGACCTCCTCAAACTGGTTGCCGCACATACTGGGCGCGGCGGGATGAAACGCGCGGTTACGACGCCGAATTAGGGTCAAAGCTTAACGATACGGCCCTTTTACTCACATACCCTCAAACGTGCCAGCATAGAGCTCCTGATAGCGCTTATGGGCGTTTTTCACGCGAATGAGATATGCCTGCGTCTCGGGAAAGGTAATCGCGTTATGAAGCGCTGTAGCAGCAGATGCCCATTCCTCAACGTTACTCAGCCCTGCATTATAGGCAGCGATTGCATAGTCAGTCGAGCCGTTGAAGTAGTCGATAAGGTATCTAAGGTAGGCGCAGCCGAACATGATATTCGTCTCGGCATCGGAAAGGTCCTCGGGATCATACTCCGAGCCATCAACAAGGCCCAAGCGAACCATATCGCTCGCCGTATCGGGCATGAGCTGCATGAGGCCCTGCGCACCACGGTAGGATTCAGCTTCGGAATCCCAGTTCGATTCACACTCGATAACCGCCGCCACAAGATACGGATCTACGCTATATTGAGCACTCGCTTTGCTGATATAGTCCTGATACTCCAAGGGATAAAACGGCCGAAGCAGCAAAGAGGGAGCGCTCGTATATCCAAAGGAAATGAGCCCGAAAAGCAAGACGAGGCAAAGCGGAATAACCCGGAACCACCCAAAAGCTCTAAGCGCGCTCACGAGCAGCTCCCAGCTTATCCTGAATCTCCTGCAAGCGGAATGAAGCATCTGAAGGCTCTTTGAGGGCGATATCGTGATGCTCCGCCCATGCATCAATGGCAGAAAGAAGCCCGGCCATATCGTCTACATTTTCAATAACATAATCGGCAAGGGAGCAGAGCTCGTCCTCGGAAGGCTGCGCCTGCGAGCGCGCATCGAAATCCTGAATCTGCATTCCGCGGGAAAGGGCGCGTTCGCGGCGCAGTTCCTCAGGAGCGGAAATGGCGACGATTTCATCCGCAAGATCAAATACATCAACAAATGACTTCGGAACAGAAATCTCAACTACCGCCAAGCTGCATGATGGACCGCTTGCCGCACAGCAGAAAGGCGGAACAAGCATGCGCGCAAGTCGCTCCTTAACGTGGGGATGAACGATTTGGTTGAGAAGTTCAGTATGCTCAGAGTCGCTAAATGCAGAACGAGCGAGCTCAGAAGTAATGATGCAGCCGTCCTCATCGAGAATATGCATGCCAAACGCGCAGGCGAGATCGTTAACAATCTCGGACTCGGGCTCGTAAAGCGACTTAGCAAGATCGTCCAGATCAATGCGCCATGCACCGCGAGAAGCAAGATAGCGTGTCGCCAACGATTTACCCGAAGCAATATTCCCGATAAAAAATGCTGTAAACACGGAAGGTCCTCCATGCGCTCGCCAACTACTGGACTATATAGGATACGATTATTGGGAGCTCTACATACAAAAAAAGGCTTTTGGATAACCAAAAGCCTTTAATGTTAAGCGAACGGCTCGGTGCCGTCCACCGGTCAGCGGCGCCCTGCCCTCCCACGGTCTACACCGCAGTACTCTCGGCGCTCGGGGGCTTAGCTTCCGGGTTCGGAACGGGACCGGGCGTACCCCCCCTGCCATGGCCGCTGACCGGTGGGCGGCGCCCGCCGGCCCGGGGAACCTACGCCCCCGCGTGCCCTCAGGGCCGCACAGCGCGTAGCGCGACCTCCCGGAACCCGTGGGGAGCGCCCGAGCGGCGGCGACCGCCGACCATCCCGGCGGGCCCGTCGAGCGGGTGAAGAGCTCGGGCGATTAGTACCGCTCGGCTGAGGCCGTCGCCGAC